>JAAZPQ010000073.1 GCA_012797175.1 Bacillota bacterium | reverse complement strand
GCGCAGCGGACCCAGACACGTTTTCGCCTGCTGTTCGGGCAAACCGATACTTATACCTCAACCGCCAACAGATCTGCCAAGTGGGTCCATTCCATCGAGGTGATGCTCGGAGGGGCCCCTGCTATCACGACAGACGTCTCCGTGCTGGAGAAGGAGGTGGGAAGCAAGTACCGGATCACGGCAACCGTTACCGCAGCAGATGATCTGCTCGCTGAGCAGATTAAAAAAAACCTTGTTTGGTCTACCAGCGACCCCAGCGTGGCCACAGTTGACAGTAAGGGTAACGTCACCATTACGGGCGAGGGCGAGGTTGTGATTACGGTATCCTGCTATAAAGCAGATAACCCGGGAGAATTGCTTACCGCAGCAACCGTTCGGATCACCGGGGTCGGCCCGGAATCGAGTGAGCCCGACGATGGTAAAAAGAAACCGGAGCAACCAGGCGATAAAGACGAAATCTTCGTAGGCACAATATCTCCACCCGGAGGTACAGGCTCCGGCTTACCCATTGCATTCTTGAAAAAAAAGAAGGCGGGGTCTCATAAGCCGCTAAAAAAGAAGGCCATCCTTAACCCCGGGGAAAAGCCGGATCTAGTTGTTTCAACAAGCACGGTTTTCACGCTGCGTTTTAAGAATGTAAACCAGGCTAAAGGTTTGTTCAGTGGGCATGCCGACGGCGAAGAAAATAAAGGCGATGAGGGTGCCTTGCAGAACTGGCGAAAAACAGAGATGGCGAATACAGCCGTGCCTTTAGGCCGGATCGATGACCAGGTTTCCATATGCTCAGTTCTGATTGCCGCTTTGTCTCTTTTGCTAATCTCAATTATCGGACGGGTAGCCGAATTTTACCTGGCAATCTAACAGTTAAAGGAGAAATATGTTTACTAAAGAGTATTTAAACCAAGTCATGTACACAATTGCCCAATCTTTAGAAGTGCCGGATATAGTGGTACTTCTAATCCTGATAGCGGTATCAATTGTGTTGGTAGGAACACTTCTAGCCGAGTATTTCACGGAGCATATCCGTTTAAAGGTTAAGTTGCCACAGCTTTTTGATGAGCTAAACAGCGGAGAAATACCTACCGCAGAATGCATTCGTAACAGCGGCTTATTGAAAAGGCAAAAACAGGCCCTCATTGAGCTTACCCGGCATCCGGAGTTGACCGCTATCATGCGAGAAGCGCTGGCCGTAAGGTTGATCACGGAAGAGCAAGCGCACTACGACCAGATTGTTAAAGTATCGGATCTTGTAGCCAAGCTTGGCCCCATCTTCGGCCTGCTAGGAACGCTAATCCCGCTGGGCCCCGGCATTATTGCCATGGGGCAGGGGGATACTTACACTCTTTCGCAGTCTTTACTGACCGCTTTTGATACCACCATTCTAGGGCTAATCAGTGCAGCCGTGGCCATGGTCGTCTCCATGATTCGCCGGGGTTGGTACGATAATTATATGTCCGCGCTGGAAGCGGTCATGGAATCTGTATTGGAGGTGGAAAAAAAGAATGCCGGGCAAGCGTCTGAGCCAATCAAGATTGAGGCGGAGACGGTTTAGAGAACCGGTAGCCAACCCGATGGATGGCCTGCAGAATCTTGCCGACGCCATGCTTGTCCTTGCCGTAGGGGTTATGCTGGCGCTAGTCATCCATTGGAACATAGAGATTGACCCTGAGCAAACCGAACAGGGGACCCGGGAGAAGTTGGAGGATATCGAAGAGGTCGAATCCGGCAAGGAGGTAGATCTGGAACAGCTTGAAGAGCTGGGCAAGGGCGTAATCTACATCGACCCCGATACCGGAGAAGTCTATTTATTTGCTGAAGAATAAGCAAAAAGAAAGGGGTGCACCAGTCGATCTTATGAGAAAGACAGTATTTAGTTTGCTGCTCCTTTGCCTGATTACGTGGATTGCAACCGGGTGCGGCACCTCAGTTCAAGCAGATCTCTCTGCCTACGGCGACGAACCAATCCGAATCAGCGGCCTCGCCGCTGAAGAGTTCACCGTAACCCCGTACGAGCTGGCCGAGCTTGACTGCACAGCGCAGTCTGCCACTGGAAGAACGCAAAAAGCAGGCACGGTTCACGGCGTCGGCCCTGCACTGGGTACATTTCTGGCGCAGTATGGCAAGGACCAAACCGATTTTCAGAAAATCATTTTCCGGGCCAAGGACGACTATACGATCACCCTTGGCCCTCGAGATCTGCAGGAGTATACCATCATTCTAGCGATAGCCGACGGCAAAAACCCGCTCTCCGAACATGAGGCGCCGCTCAGAGTGCTTATTCCGGAGGCAGAATCAAGCAAATGGGTCCGCATGGTTGTCGAGATTGAATTCGTCCCGGGAACAAGCAATTGAAGCCCCGGTACCAGGCAAAGAGAGAAGCAGGAAAGATTGTCTGAAACTGTTAAAGCAATCGCCCTTTGGTTTAATTAAAAGGAGGTTTAAGAGTTGAAAGGATTTGTTAACAAAAACCGGATCTGGCTACTGGCAGTAGCTTTAATCCTATGCATTATTCCGGCCGCCTACATTGTGGCAAAAACCGTGGAGGCACAGGAGGCAGAAACAGTATTTTTTTATGTCACCAACGCAGACGGTAAGGATATTCTGGTGAGGGCGGCACCGATTGAAGAAATTAGAGCCCTTTCACACCCGATGCCCGGCGGTCAAAATTACGCAGTCTCCAGCATAGACAGCTTGCCAACCACTTGCTATGCTGAAGCACAGGGCTTTACCACAGGTGAGCTGATTAATTACCTGAACAGCCATCTGGCCACGAGCGGCTCAGAAATGGGAGAATTAACCTACCAAGGGCAAGACAGAATGTACTTCATGGCCGATGACAGCTTCGGCATATGGACTCGTAATTATACTGCTGAAAAGCTAACCGGCGTTGAGCGAAAATACGTGGACGGTCTTTATGAAGGTTGGAAGTTATTCTTTAACGAGGGGGGCTGGCTTGAGGATTTTGAATTAGAACATGACGACGCCGTGGCATATAAAGAACAGGCCTGGTTAGATGGAGAAATTATGCCGGTTGTTCTCTCTCCCCTGTCGAACAGCGGCAGAACAACAACAAATGTATCGGAGACAAGTGCAGGGATCCTGGATTATATTATGGCGAACAATGACCAAGTCAGGGGCTGCCTGGCTGAGCACCTGGATACAGACAAGGCGTTAACCCTTTACATACCGACCTCTTATGAGCAGTTCATGAAAGGTATGCGCACTTGCAGTGAGAACTTCAAGTGGATCTACGCCATCAAGCTGAAGATGGCAGACCCGCCTGCGGTCCAGTCCAAAGGGACCGTGCCGGCGGCGGCGCCCTCATATGAACTAATAGAAAGCGGCGGCAAGACATTGTTGAAGGTGACGTTGACCTGTAACATGCCTGAAGCCACGATCTATTATAATGACGGACAGGGGATCGGCAGCTCAGCGCAGACCAGGTATAAAGATCCATTTACAATCGATGTAACCGGCCTGGATCTGTCGACCAACCCGATTAAATATTATACCCGCACGGTCCGTGAGGGATATGACGATAAAGGCCCGCAGACCATGCAATATTACCAGGTTGCACCGACATTCCAAAGTGTTTCTGCCGGCAGCCGGCTTGGCGAAGACGTTATCTTCGAAGCCCAAGCAAAGGTGACACCGGAGGAATGGAGCACCTGGACCGACCAGATCATAAAGATCACTTTAGGATACCCGGACGGCACCTCCAGGGAACTCGCCGACCATGAATACCAAGTCGATAACGAAAATAAAACTATTACCCTGACCAGTGATCTATTTAACACCACCGGCAGTCATTCCTTGACTTTCGAAGCGGCCGGCTATGCCACGCGTAAAATATCACGCACGATGAAGGGTACTGCGCCCGAGATTACCATGGCAACCGGTTATCCCATGTACAAGGATATCGTGCTTACCTTTGAAGATTCCACCCGGGCTTACCAGGCTAACATTACAGCAAAAATTAATGAAACGAATGTTTCGGCCACTTATCTGGATCGCACTGAACCGGGCAAACTGACGATTAAAGCAAGCTACTTCGCCACCGGCGCGCTTGGCGAGCCCGGCGAGTATACGCTGGTACTGAGTAATACTAATTACTACCCCAATGAACAAGAAGTCACGTTGAAAATAACCGAGGCGCCGCCTGAGAAGGAACCGGCCTGCCGGGACGGGGTCTACCTGCTTGCTGACGCCGACGATCTGTTCTGGTTTGCCAGGCAGGTTAATATCAAGGGTCTCAAAGCTATCGAGGGGCGCTTAACAGGCAACATTAATTTGAAAAATGCCTCGTGGACACCTATTGGTAACAGCTCAACAAATTATTCCGGAATCTTTGACGGCAACGGTTATGAGATCGGCGGTTTGAATGTAAACAGCGAGGATAACTACCAGGGGCTGTTTGGCTATACCAAAGATGCCACCATTAAAAATCTGACCGTATCCGGGCAGGTAAACGGTGGAGGATGGGTTGGCGCTTTTGCAGGCCTAGCGATGAATTCTACGATAGAAAACTGTGTGAATAAAGCCACCGTCCAGGGTACAAAAGTGAACACTGGAGGCATTGCCGGCTTCGCCGGAGGGGCCGGCGTAATCCAGGGCTGTTCCAATTATGGCTCCATCAGCGGCACACAGTCTGTCGGTGGTATCTGCGGCCAGACTACCAGCACTACTATTATACAGAACTGTATCAACCACAGCCAGGTCCACGGCAACAAAGACAGGGTTGGAGGTATCACCGGCCAAAACAACGGCGGTAAAGACGGTCTCTCTGTCGACCAGTGTGTTAACACCGGGGAAGTGAGCGCGGATGAAAATAATGTTGGCGGTATCTCCGGGTATGTCTACAAACTTATCAGCAACTGCTATAACACCGGGGCGGTGCTCGGTAAAAAAAGCGACACTAAAACCGGCATCGGCGGCATCGCCGGGTATCTTAATCAAGAACGGATCTCAAACTGCTATAACGTCGGCCCGGTAAGCTGCTCAGCCGATGAAGAAGCAGCAACCCGTATCGGCGCAGTGGTCGGCTTCTGGAGCACCAACTACCGTAGCGCAGGCAACTACTATCTAGAAAATGAAGCTCACAGCGGAATTGGCTTTTGCACATTCCCGGAGAGAGCTCCGGACGAAACGGAGAGCAAGACTACCAATGAGATGAAAGCTCTGGCGTCGGTACTGGGTGAACCTTTTATTGAAGACAGCTACCTGGTCAACGGCGGTTTCCCGGTACTCACCTGGCAGTTTGCCATCGCCAAAGCTAACCAAGAAGCAGCCGATGAGGTCATCCGTCTGATCGACGCTATCGGCGAGATAGATGCCGGTGATGCGTGCGGAGAGAGAATTGCCGTAGCCCGCGAAGCGTTTGACCTCTTAACAGAAGAACAAAAGAGCCTGGTAACCAACGAAGCAGGCTTAATCGAAGCAGAGCAGGCTTATGCATTAGCAGTAGCTGAACTGGCCGCCGCAAAAACAGCAGCAAAAAATAAACTGGACACCTACAAAGACCCAGCAAATTACCGAAAAGCTCAGCAAGCAGAACTAAACGCCATAATCGCCGCAGGAAAGGCCGCTATCGACGCCGCCACAGATATAGACGAAGTAATTAACACGCTGGAAAATGCCAAAGCAACCCTGGATAAAATTAAAACTGACGCAGAGTTAACCGCAGCTGAACTGGCCGCCGCAAAATCAGCAGCAAAAAATAAACTGGACACCTACAAAGACCCAGCAAATTACCGAAAAGCCCAGCAAGCAGAACTAAACGCCATAATCGCCGCAGGAAAGGCCGCTATCGACGCCGCCACAGATATAGACGAAGTAATCAACGCGCTGGTAAATGCCAAAGCAACCCTGGATAAAATTAAAACTGACGCAGAGTTAAGAGACCTGCCGAAGACTACCGGCACATATACTGCAGCAATCTGGTTGGTGATTGCTGGCACCGGCTTAACCGGGTTGGCGTACCTGTTAAGAAGAAGACGGATGGCGTAAACAGTAGTGTTTTTAAGAAAGGAACGATCCCCGGGGATCGTTCCTTTCTTGCTTTAATGGTCCAGCCGCTACCTTTTAATTTTCGTTCATCTCTTCTCTCCTGCTGACAATACCCTTAATAATATGTTAAACTTGGACATGATTTGTTTACGGAAAAAGGATGAGCCATGATGATTACATTATCACATCAGCAGATCGGTCGTCTGTGCCCCAACCAGGGGGTCTATACCCGGGGGCTCCACTACTACCGCCGGGGCGCAATCAAGGAACTCGTTTTTAACGAGAATAAAGGCTGTTTTGAGGCCCTGGTTAAGGGTACCCGGCAGTATATTGTTGAAGTTTACCTTGACAATGGCAACAACATTACTGCATCCTGCAACTGCTCTGCATTTGCTCACTATGACGGATTTTGCAAACATATTGCTGCTGTACTTCTCGCCATTACTGAAGGGCTCCCCCGGGAAAATTTCAAAACTACCGAAGAAATACAGGTTGATCGTCTTCTAGACAGATACTCCGGGTATATCATGGAAGGCGAAAGAAGCACAGAAGTGCAGCTCGATCTTTTTGTGCGCATCCGCAGCACATATTACTATAACGACTCGTCGCAATACCGTGTTTCTTTAAAGATAGGCGAGTCCAGAAAATACGTGGTTAGAAGTATTGACCGGCTGATCCGCGCTATCGTGAAGCAGGAACCGCTTTATTTTGGAAAGCAGTTTACCTTTGATCCGACCAGGCACTATTTTTCGCCGAGCAGTCGCCGGGTGATTGATTTTTTTATCCGGATCCACGAGATTGAAAAGCAAGCCAACTGGTCCGGCCACGCGGGCATTTTAAAAGGCAGGGAGGTTCAACTATCGGGTGAGCTCTTCAAGCGGCTACTGCTCGAGTCCAAGGGGTATCCTTTCACTCTGGAAATGGATCGCCAGCTTTTCAGAGGAATTACCGTCACCGAATCGGAACTACCCCTGCGATTTTCCCTGCAAGAAAGCGCCGAGGGGCTGATCCTGAAGCTCCAAGACGATGCCGAGATCAAACCGTTGACCAAAGAATGCGATCTTGTTTTACATGGAGAACAGATCTTTTATCTGCCCGCCACGCCACAAAAAGTCCTCTGTCCGCTACTGCAGGCTCAGAAAAAAATAGCGGGGGGAGACCTGCAAATCAAAAAAACCCAGAAACAGCGGTTTTTCTTAGAGCTATACCCATTTATCGAGAAGACAGCTGCAGTGACAGTCTCTCCATCCTTACAAAAACGTCTCTACCGCCCGTCCCCCAGGGCTAAAGTATATCTCGATTACGTTAATGGCGAGCTCCTGGCGCAGCTCGAGTTCATTTATGGTGAGATCACCGTAGATCCCTTCGCCCCGGCAGAGCAGCCCGGTGAACAAGAGCCCGGTAGCCTTATCTTAATCCGGGATACGGTTGCCGAGCAGAGGGTCATGCGCTTTTTTGAGGAGGCCGAGTTTACCGTCAGAGGCCGGACTATGCATCTCCATGAAGATGAAGATATCTGGCGCTTTGTTTATGAAATGATTCCCGATTTGCAACAGTATGCCGTCGTTTATTATAGCGAGCGCTTCAAACAGGCCGGAGTCCGGAAAGCCCCCCGCTTTACCGGACGGGTCGGCATCGACTGGAACCTCGACCTGCTAGAGCTGGAGCTGGAACTGGAAGGTGTTGGGCCGGGGGAGCTGGCAGAGGTCTGGCAATCGCTCCGGGTAAAACGCAAATACCACCGCCTGCGGGACGGCTCCATCCTCCCCCTTCAAGGTGAGGATATGGAGCAATTTGCCCGGTTGGTTGGGGCCCTGGAACTACAGCCTTCAGATTTGAAACAAGAGACAGTACCGCTGCCCAAATTCCAGGCTCTGCACCTGGACCAGCTGCTTCGAGATTATGAAATGAATACCGTTAAAGAAAGTGCAGAGCTTGTCGAAATGGTCCACCGGATCCGCCATCCGGCTGAAACAGAGGATCAGCTTCCGCCGTCGCTGAAGGACGTGCTGCGGGATTACCAAAAGATTGGTTTTAAGTGGATGAAGTCACTGGCCCGCTACGGGTTCGGTGGAATTCTAGCGGATGATCTGGGGCTGGGGAAGACGGTGCAAGCAATTTCCTTTATCCTCTCTGAACGGGAGGAAAGCACCGCGCCATTACCTCCGGCCCTGGTAGTGGCCCCAGCCTCGCTGATCTACAACTGGGAGGCGGAGATCAAGAAGTTTGCTCCACAGTTAAAAACACTGGTCATCGCGGGGACAAAACAGGAACGGCGAGAGCTGCTCTCCCAGATTAACCATGTTGACGTGGCGATCACCTCCTACCCCCTGCTCCGCCGGGACAGCACCGATTACGCCGCTCTGCACTTCAGCTGCTGTTTTCTTGACGAGGCCCAGTATATCAAGAACCCAAATTCGCAGACAGCCCAGTGCGTGCGCAAGCTTAAAGCAGCACCGCGTTTTGCCCTCTCGGGCACGCCCATGGAGAACTCGCTGACTGAGCTCTGGTCCATTTTTCAATTCATCATGCCGGGCTACCTGCAATCGCAAAAGAAATTTATGCAGAGATACGGCGGGAGAACAACAACTAACCCGGGGCAGCAAGGAGACGGTCCCGGAACACTGGCGGCAAAGGTGCGCCCCTTTATCCTGCGCCGGTTGAAAGAAGAGGTGCTCTCTGAACTGCCCCCCAAAATCGAGCACCGTTTACTCTCCGAGCTAACCAGAGAACAGAAGAAACTCTACCTGGCTTACCTGGAGCGGCTACGCAATGAGACCAGGGAGTGCATTCGGGATGAAGGTTTTAATAAAAGCCGCATTCAGATCCTGGCGGGGCTGACACGACTGCGCCAGATCTGCTGCCATCCAGCCCTTTTTGTCGAAAATTATCGAGGTGAGAGCGCCAAGCTGCTGCAACTACAGGAGCTGCTCCGCGAGGCCGTCGACGGCGGCCATCGCATCCTCCTTTTTTCGCAGTTTACCAAGATGTTACAGCTGATTCGAGCCATGCTCGACCGGGACGGCTACCGCTACTTCTACCTCGACGGCTCGGTGAAGACGGAAGACCGCCTGCAGATGATCGAATCGTTCAACAACGGTAATGCCGAGATTTTTTTAATCTCTTTAAAAGCCGGAGGGACGGGACTTAATCTCACCGGCGCCGATATCGTCATCCAGTATGACCTCTGGTGGAACCCGGCCGTGGAGGAGCAGGCCGCAGGGCGGGCGCACCGCATCGGCCAGGAAAAGGTGGTCCAGGTGATCCGGCTGCTGGCCAAAGATACCATTGAAGAGAAGATTTACGAGCTACAGCAGAAGAAGAAAGAGCTGATCGACCGGGTGATTCAGCCCGGTGAAACCTTCCTTTCGGCGATGAGCGAGGATGACCTCCGTGAAATTCTAGAAATCTAGCCCTCACCGGGACGGGTAAGCGCTGTCACCCTAAACCGCCTTCAACCGGTGCTTTTCTAAGCCATTTAAAACCTAAGATGAAGAATCCCCTTTAACCTCCATTAATTTAAGGTTAAAGAGCAGGGATCACTATAATGTCCGAGAAATATAGTCCATAGATAATTAAATGGGGAGGAGATTGATGTGAGCCGGGTAATGGAAGGGGACCTCGTCATTATCGGAGCAGGTACCGCCGGGTCTTACCTGGGCTGGCGGTTGGGGCAGAGGGGACACCGGGTATACCTGGTCGAGAAACAGAAAGCCGGTGAACCCGGCAGCCATATCGGTATTTTCCATGTCGATGAAATTCGTTTTGCCCAGTTCGGAATCCCACTGCCCGAAGGGGATGAGCTGATCGGCTACTACCCCGAAGGACGAGCCTGGCCTCCGGATGGCGACGAAGCCCAGATAGTGCGTTACCCCTTTTATGTCATGGAGATGCCCCTTTTTATCAAGAGGTTGCAAAGTTATGCCACCGGAGCAGGCGCCCAGATTCTTTTTGAAACAGAGTTCACCGGCCTTTTGCTTGAAGAAGAACGTCCGGCCGGAATTAAAGCTCGCACCGCCAGCGAAGAGCTGATCATCAAGGCGCCGCTGGTGATCGACGCCTCGGGTGTTGACGGAGTGGGCCGGGTCAGCCTGCCTGCCTCGCTCGGCGTGGAGACCGATCCGATCGATCCGCAGGATTTTCTCTATGTTATCCTGCAGTACTGGGATGATCTCGAAGAAGATTTCCCCAGAGGCTTAAATTTTTACCCCTTCCACAAGGCTTTTATCAACCCCGGCTATGGCGAGGGGGCTATTGTCGGCATCGGCCAACCGGAGAAGCTGGAGATCGCCGCGCAGGTACAAGAGCAGTTTCTTAAAGAGCGCTTCCCCGGCGTGAAATACCGGCTGGTGAAGAAGACCTGGGGCCGGACCCCTTACCGCCGCCCGCCGTTTTCCTTGGTCGCCGATTCATTCATGGTTGTAGGCGATGCTGCCTTTATGACCAAACCCTTCTCCGGCGAAGGGGTTACCTCCGGCTTCACCGCTTGCCAAATTGCCGTCGAAACAGCAGACGCGGCGCTGCAAAAGGGAGACACCTCCCGGGAGCAACTCTGGCCGCTAAATGTGCGCTATTTCAGGGACCAGGGGGCCAAGTTTGCCGGCCTGATGGCCCAGCTGCTGGTTGCCGCAGAGCTTTCGCGAAACGATGTTAATTACCTTTTCAGCCGCGATATTATCTTCTCCGGCTACGACTTTGAACAGATGAACCGTTACTTTTGGGTGAAGATGGGACCGGGGAGGCTGCTTAAAACTGCAGCAGCCCTTCTCGGCGGCAGGCTAAGCGGGAAGCTCTCTAGAGAAGGATTCGCCGCGTTGATGAAAGCGATGAACAGCTCGGAGGCCATTAAGAAGCATTACGAGCGCTTCCCGGAGAACCCGGCTGACTTCCCGCCGTGGGAGGCACAGGCGCGGGAACTGTGGAAGAGAAATTAAAAGGCTTTGTTTAACGCTCTTCTTTTACGTGAAATAAGGATCACCGCTTTTCAGACGCAACCCCTAGCAATGCCGGCATGGGACGAAACGGCCCTAAAGAAGGGTGGAGAATCTAACCCCCACCCTTCCACAAGCCGGCCTGAGGCTCTCGCCTTATCCGGCTCTTACAGTTTAGCCGCTAAATAGCGTCACTTTATTAGAAGTTTTCACCCATCCCCCGGGTTGACCCGGCTGTAATGCCAGGGTATGCAACCCCTCCACTCAACAGTTACCCATGGCATAGCGGTACATTGCCGAAAGCGCGGCCACAGCCTCTTCCGGGGTAGAATAGACCGGAAAACCGGCCTGTTCCAGGGCGATTACTTCGCTGATAGCAAATTCTTTGCACGGAACACAGCTCAGGATAGGCTTGCCCTGGTAATCGATCTTTTTTAGCTCTTCAACATAAGATTGTAAGATCTCGGCCTGGAGAATGACAATGAAGCTGCTGATATTACCGCTCTGCAAGCCAACTTCTATGATCTCCCTAAGCTGTACCGGATTCAAGTCAAAAGTGCAATCGACCGGGTTGTGACAACCGACATACGGAGGAAGAATCTCTTTCAAGCGCCGGTAAGTTTCATCGTCTAGCTCTGCCGGCTTCATTCCGCTCAGTGAAAGAGCATCAGCAGCAGCCACGCCCCAGGAACCGGTATAGGATACGACCAGGACACCATCCCCGGAGGGGAGAGGCTGCTTGGAAAAAGCCCTGGCCAATCCAAACATATGCTCGTTATCAGCAGCCCGAATAATTCCCGCCTGCCTGAAGGCGGCATCATAGATCTGGTCATCGCCCGCCAGGGAGGCGGTATGTGAAGAAACCGCCTTCTTACCGGCTTCCGTCCGTCCGGATTTTAGAACAATCACCGGCTTTTTCGCGGCAACGTCCCGGGCTACGTCGATAAACCTGCGCCCGCTTTTAACATCTTCCAGGTACATACAGACCACTTCGACAAAATCATCTTCACCAAGATACTCCAGGATATCGGTTTCATTGATATCAGCTTTATTACCGATCGTGGCCACAATGGCAAAATCCATGGTATGCCGCAACCCCCAGAGCATCCCGGCGGCATAAACCCCTGCCTGAGCAATCAGCCCTATATTCCCCTGGCGTAGCTCTCCAACCGTTCCGATAGACTGAACCATCTGGTGGTGGGTATTGATAATGCCGGAGCAGTTCGGGCCCACAAAACGGCAGTGATAAGTCTCGGCCAACCGCCGAAGCTCTTTCTCGATATTTTTACCATCTTCACCGGTTTCGGCAAATCCAGCTGATTCGATAACGATGAACTTTATTCCTTTTTGACAACATTCCTCGAAAGCTTTGAGAGTATGCGCCGCCGGGACCAGGATGACCGCCGCATCGACCGGCCCATCTATTTCACGGACACTGGCCACGGCCGGAACCCCCTGGACAGTTTTAGCGTTGATATTAACCGGGTAAAGCTTACCCGTAAAGCGGTGACGCAGAAGGTTGTCAAAAACATTCCAGCCCAGCTTCCCCGGTGTATCTGAGGCACCCACAACCGCCAGGCTTTCAGGGTAAAAGAGACCCCGCAGATTGGTGCTCTCTCGCTCCGGAGATAACCTGGGAGCGGCCGCATCCGGTTTTTCCAGGAATATACGGGCATCTACGATAACGTTACCGTCAGTATAGAGAAAAACTGGGTTCAGATCAACCTCCCTGATCTCCGGGTAGCGCATTACCATCTCGGAAATTTTAAGCAAAAGCTCTTTCAGGGCCGGAAGATCTACCGACGTGCCCCTATATCCACGAAGCAAGGTATAACCCCGGATCTCCCTGATCAGGGCATCAATATCCGCTTCCGTCACCGGCAGAATCCTGAAAGAAACATCTTTAAGCACCTCAACAAAAACCCCGCCCAGGCCGAACATGAGCACCGGGCCAAAAGTGGGATCTCTGCTCACACCGATAATTGCTTCCAGCCCCGGTGAGGCCATCTTTTGCACAGCCACACCGGCAAGTTTTTTATCCGCAAAGGCAGTTTCAATCTCATTAAAAGCGCGCTCAACCTCGGCGGCATTTTTCAAATTTAATTTTACTCCACCGGCATCAGATTTGTGGATCACCTCCGGTGATAAAACCTTTAAAACCACCGGGTATCCAATCCGGTTACTTATCTCTACCGCTTCAGCCGAAGAGCGGGCCGCAGAAGCACCGGTAGTGGAAATTCCCTGTTTCTCCAAAAGCTCTTTGCATTCGTGCTCCATGAGGTAGGTTCTTCCTTCGTTTTCGGCCCGGCTGGTAATCTCATTCCATGATATCATTTTGTTCCTCCTTATCTCCCGACTAAATGTTCAATTGAGAAGGTACCTAATATCTCTTATTATATCAAAATTCAGAGAACAAATTGACCTGTTTTACAGTAATTTAGCTTATTAAGTCAGCTTTTGATAAGGCAAATGGTAATCCAGGTAACCCAGGTGATATTTCGAATCCATCCTTTCTATCCTTCACCGCCCTGACCGGCCCGGGAGCAGCTAGGGGAGATAGTTGAGCTTGTGAAGCAGGCGCATGTAGGCCAGGGCATTCCGGGTCACCAGGAATTCACGCCGCACCTTTTCTTTACCGGCGACGGCAAATTCATGTGCCAGCGCAGGGTTACGTAAAAGCGTCAGGACCCGGTCGACACACTCTTCAACTGTATCGACCAGGTAACCGTTGACTCCGTCTTCAATCTGTAACCTGATCCCGCCGACATTACCTCCGATTACAGGCGTACCCTTCCACATGGCTTCAGCCACAGTTAACCCAAATCCTTCACGCAACGATTTTTGCAAAACAATTTCTGCCGCGGTTTGAAATGCATTCACTTCGATATTAGTAATCCCGTTAAAGTTGGTTACAATCTTGATATCATAATCTTCCCCCGCCCGGCGGAGGGTGTGGTAAAGATAATCCCAGCCCTCTGGATCATCGGTGGCCATGGAGCCGACGAGGGCTAG
>JAAZPQ010000002.1 GCA_012797175.1 Bacillota bacterium | reverse complement strand
TTTCAGGAGCAGAAGACAGCAGTCCGGAGGCCTCTGCAGCACCGCGGCTTCCGCCTCCGGAAGCAGCAAGCCCCCTGCGATCAGCTCTTTAGCCTCGATCTCTCCCGGCATAGTTAACAGGTTGGCCAAATCCTCCGCTCCCTTAAAAAGCTGCTCTGTCTCTTCATCCTCTACCGGGGCATCAGGAACCAAGATCACAGTGACCGCAGCCCCGCTTTCTTCGAACAGCGCCCTAAGCTCACAGCCCTCCTGATCCGGCAAACTAATTATGAAGATCTCTTTTTCAGACAACGCTCCGTTAAAGTTCTGCCGGAGCAGCGGTCGCAATGCCTCCCAGTGCTGCAACTCAATCTCCTGGCGGCGGTTGTGCTCCCGAAGCTGAACCATCTGCTCCTCCATCAACTGAATAACATCACGCTGGTTGGCCACGAGAAAGCTATCGCCAAAAGAGACCCCGATCAAAATCCCCAGGGCCAGAGCTAGAAATATGGCTGCAATTGTCATCAAGTATTCCCGGAAATCAAAAATGGAATCACCGCCTCGGTCATGATCCGGACTTTACCGCGCCTCTACGGGAGCAGCTTCAGGCGAAAGATAAAGAGGCGAAAAAGATGCTGTATTGTTGGCGAAAAGAAAACCATGGTTAAAAGTGGGGTTAAACCGGCAGCGATAACAACGGGAATTAGAAACCCAACCGCCCGCGGCTGATAGAGCCGGCTAACCCCCTTGGCGTCAATTAGCCGGTCCCCCACCTTCAGCCGCACCAAAAAAGTGCTGGCCATCCCCGGCCGCCCTTTTTCAAGAAATTCAGTCACCGAAAAATGCGCTCCGACAGCAACGATCAGCGCCGCTCCCAGGTCGTGAGCCAGTAACAAGGCGATATCTTCGCTGGTCCCGGGAGCGCTGAAGAGATGATATTTCAAACCGAGCCGCTCCAGCCTCTCCCGGCCCGGAACCCCCCTGCCGTCGGGATAAGCATGCACCACCAGTTCGCGCGCCTGCTGCAGCGCCCGGTCGCTGACACTGTCCATATCCCCAATGATCAGGTCCGGCGTTAAGCCGCATTCTAGAAGGGCGTCTCCGCCCCCGTCAACCCCGACCAGAACCGGCCTTTTTTCATAAAGGTAACTTTTAATCGCCCGGAGATCTTCATGAAAACCTTTTCCCCGGATCACCACTACCGCATCATGATCTTGAAACTCTGTCTCGACTGGCGGAAGCTGAATCTCCCCGGTAATCAGCCCGCGTTCACGATAAGCATAATCAAGAGTATTGACCACAAACTCTTCGACAACAGATTCTCTTTGCCGTAGTGCTTTCTGAGAGATCTGTTCGCAGGCGCTCTGTGTCAGCAGGTCGCCGCGGGCCAACTCCAAACCGCGGCGGTAAATAGTGCCTCCGGCTACCTCAAGAAGCTCTCCGTCAACCACCTCTTCAAAAAAGGATTCTCCTAAATTTTCGACCAGGTGCACCCCCTGGCGCAGTAAAAACTGCAATGCCAGCGGAGGGAAAAGCCCGCTACAGAATGAATCTTGATTCAAGACCACCTTCACCCCGCGGCGCACCAGCCCTTCCGCAGCAGTCCAATCGAGATCCCGGTGGTCAATCAAAGCAATCTCCTTGGCGCGGATCCGCTGAAGGAGCCTTTTGGTAGAGCGATCTTTGCGCACTCGCCCGACCTTAAAATTGTTTTTTTTTCGTTTTGTTAACCAGTAAAACATATTTCACCTGAACACCCTCATTTAGCTTTCCCCAAAGCGCAGATTTCATCTAAAAACAATTCAATCCAATCCTGCCGTAAAGGCGATCCGCTGACAAATATAAGCTTGCATTTTATGTCAACAAGAAAGCATAAAATCCGCCTTTGCGGACAATTTAAAAAAGCCTCTCCAGGACAACATTTCAGGGCCTTACCGGAAGGAATGGCTTAATCATGAAATTTAGATGGTTTAAATATCTTCTCTTGTTCTTTCTTGCCGTTACCGTTTTCTGGATGGCCTTAACCGGCTGGCAGTTGCAAGCAAATACGATTGAAAATATCCGGATATACCAGGGCGAATCACATTACGTAAACTTGCAGATCCCCTTTCTCTATGTCCGCGGCGATCGGCATGATGTAATCTTATTTAACGGTAACCCTCTTCCCCAAAAATCAAGCCGGGTCAACACGCCCATCAGCCTGGAAGGGCAGAACCTGGGCCAGGTGAAACTCGAATTTTCGCTTTTTGGATGGATTCCACTGCGCCGGATCACTGTAAATGTTCTGCCCGAGATTAAGCTTGTCCCGGGAGGGCACTCCATCGGGATCAAGCTTCGGGCACAGGGTGTTAGCGTGGTCGGCTTTTACTATTTCGACGTTAATGGGAAAAGCCTCTCACCGGCCCGGGAGGCCGGGGTGAAAATCGGCGACAGTATCTTGAAGATCAACGGAGAAGATGTCGATAATGCTCCCGGCGCAGCCCGCCTGCTGGAAAAAAGAGGCGGAAGGCAGGTAGAGCTGTTAATCAACCGTCGCGGCAAAATGATAAAACTTTCACTGAGGCCACTTTATTCTACCGCCGACGGCGCTTACCGAATCGGCCTTTATCTGCGTGATTCTGCAGCCGGGGTCGGCACGCTCACTTTTTATGATCCAGAGACCAGGCGTTACGGTGCTCTGGGGCACATCATTCTAGATTCCGACACGCATCAGCCGATTAATTTAAGCGAAGGATCAATCGTCAAAGCAAAAATAATTAATGTAAAGGCAGCCCAAAAAGGGCAGCCTGGCGAAAAAACCGGAATTTTTATCGATGGCAGCCTCGGCAATATTGTAAAAAATAGCCCTTATGGAATTTTTGGGGAAATTACCGATCTCCATAAACCGGAATCGCCTTACCCGGATCCCTTGCCGATGGCTCTCTCGACCCAGGTTGAAACAGGGCCTGCCGAGATCCTGACGGTGATTGACGGTGAAACTATCGACAGCTATGCCGTAGTGATTGAGAAGATCTCCTACCAGGCCAGCCCGGCAGACAAAGGGATCGTTATCCGGGTAGTTGATGAGAAGCTTTTACAGAGCACCGGTGGGATTATCCAGGGAATGAGCGGCAGCCCGATCATCCAGAACGGAAAACTAGTCGGGGCGGTAACCCATGTTTTTATCAATGATCCAACACGGGGATATGGTATTTTTATCGAATGGATGTTCCAGGAGGCTGAAATATTTACCAACAATTAAAATTTTTATGTTACAAAGAAGGAATTTAAATCCAGATGTCGAATTTTTTTATAAAAGCTGATTCATCAAATAGTTTAAGGGGGTAACAGAGTGTTGAGAATTGTAGTCGCCGATGATAACCGCGAGTTCAATAATTTGCTTTCCTCATATCTTTCCATGCAATCTGATTTTGAGGTTGTCGGCAGCGCATACAATGGCAAAGAGGTTTTACAGTTATTTCAGGATCACCAGGTTGATTTTTTAATTCTTGATATCATCATGCCTCACCTTGACGGTATTGGGGTACTGGAGGCTCTGGCCGAGATGGAGCTGGAACAGAGACCGCAGGTGATCATGCTGACGGCGTTCGGTCATGAAAATATTACCAGGAGGGCGGTAGAGCTCGGTGCAGCCTATTATATCTTAAAGCCATTTGATATGGAGATACTGCCTGATCGGATTCGTCAGCTTAATGGCAATGCCATGCCGTCTATCACCGGCACCCCGGAAACCTCCCCTAAAAAAATGCTGCGTCAAGTACCGCTGGAGGAAGAAGTCACCGAAATGTTACACCAGATCGGTATTCCCGCCCATATCAAGGGTTATCTTTATCTGCGAGATGCCATCCTTATGGTCGTAGAAGATGTTGACCTGCTGGGCTCGATTACTAAAATTTTATATCCGGAAATCGCAGATCGTTTTAACACCACCCCCAGCCGGGTAGAGAGAGCAATCCGCCACGCC
>JAAZPQ010000072.1 GCA_012797175.1 Bacillota bacterium | reverse complement strand
GCCCCCGATTAAGGCAGGATCTGGTTCTTAAAGAGAAAATACTTGAGATCTATCATGAAGGCCGGGGCTATTATGGAAGCCCGCGTATTCACCGGCAGCTGGTCAAGAAGGGTTTTCGTTGTGGCAAGAAAAGGGTGGAGCAATTAATGCGAGAACTAGGTATTAGAGCTAGGCAAAAAAGAAGATAGAAGGCAACCACAGATTCAAATCATAAACGGCCTGTGGCTGAAAATCACCTCCATGGGGTTTTTACCGTTTCTGAACCGAATCAGCGCTGGGTATCTGACATTACGTACATTTACACTAATGAAGGGTGGCTCTACTTAGCTGCCATCATGGATCTGTATTCTCGTAAGATAGTCGGTTGGGCGATGGGGAAACGGTTAACACAGGATTTGGTAGTCAAGGCCCTAAAAATGGCTCTACAAAGACGCAAGCCCGCACGGGGACTGCTCCTGCATTCGGATCAAGGCAGCCAGTATGCCAGCGGCTATTATCAGCATCTACTTTGGCGGTACGGAATAATCTGCTCCATGAGCCGCAAAGGAAACTGCTGGGACAACGCTGTGATGGAAAGCTTCTTTCATACCCTTAAGGTCGAATTGGTATACAACTGCAGGTTTGGAACCCACTCTGCGATTGTCAAGAAAAATGTGATCCACTCGCCAGGAAATATTTGATCCACCAACGCCAGGAAAAAAGTGATCCACTTTAGGAAAAACGCTGGATAAAATGTGATCCACCTCCAGCCCTGCCCCCTAGGGGGCAGGGGGTTACCAATATATGCTAAACAGTTCTTGGCCTCGGTCTAATTTCACCTGAAATACCCTTCACGAATCAATCTTTTTCTTACCTGTTCATAAATGTCTTGCTCTGTATACTCGCGCATGTGCCCTTCGTCATCCATCACTGGATGGCCATAATCGCTTAATAACTCTTTTTCAAGGCTTTCCGGGATTGAGATCCATATATTCTCTAAGAGGCTTCTCAAGGATTTATTTGTCAGTATCATTTTGTTCCCCCTTCAATCTAAATTCTTCTTCTCATCGTTTGTCGTTTTTTTCGCACTATCTAAAAATGTCTGCTCCAGACGATAGGATTCTTTTACGTTCATGTTTAGAATATGGGAGCGGAAGGTTACCCGGTCAATTAAAGCAGCAACCATAATCTCATTCTCAAACAGGTCAGTCCACTTAGAGAATTCCAGATTGGTGGTTATGATAATACTGGACCTTTCGGACCGTTCTGATATTACTTGGAACAGCATCTCTGATTGGTAGCGGTTAAAGGTAAGATAACTGAGCTCGTCTATGATCAGCAAATCAACCTTGGCCAGGTGTTTTTCCATTTTTGATACCCGGTGAAAATGTATTGCTTCCGCTAACTCGTTTGCTAAGTTGACCGCAGTATAGAACCGGACATTAAAACCGTCATAGCAGGCTCTCATCCCAAGGGCTATGCTAAGATGCGTTTTACCAGATCCTGGGTTGCCAATCATCACAACATTTTGCCGTGCTTTGATAAAATCGCAGGCAGCAAGCTCCCAGATGAAAGACTCTGATACATGCTCCAGCCTGTTGCAATCAAACTCATCCAAGGTCTTCATAAACGGGAAGCGTGCTTTTTTGATCCGCCGCCTTTGGCCGGCATCCTGGCGCTGCAAAACCTCAACCTTCATTAGCTCACATAAGAACTTGTCGTACCCATCACCCGGCGAGAGTTGCCTTACAACCTGCTCATAATTTGGGAAGGTCGGGGTACGCAGTTGCTTCGCATATAGCTTGATGGATTCTTTGATTGGGTTAATTTCAGCGGGCGTTGCTACGCTCATAGTGCCGCCCCCCTATTCACCAAGGCATCATACTTTTCAAATTGCGGCTTTATTACCGGAATATCTAGCTTGGGATAGATCTTTAGAGGATCGTTGACCGGTATCAGATACGCCCGTACTTGTTCTACTGACAGTTCAAAGGTTCTAATATGGCCAATGGCGACTAAGACTTTGTCCT
>JAAZPQ010000071.1 GCA_012797175.1 Bacillota bacterium | reverse complement strand
TCCGGGCGCAGGGGCGGCTGCAGAGGCGTGGGCAGATCCGCCTGGATATTATACCACTGCCTGGGTATATCCTTCTCGGACAGGATTACCTTGGTGATCTCCGTACTCATGGTTAATACCCCCTAGTAAATAATAAATCCCCCGCCCCTATTGGGACGGGGGGGGATTGCCCGCGGTGCCACCCAGGTTGCCTGTCAGAGCAGGCCGCTTAACCGGGTACGGAGCGGTCGCTCGTATACCCGCTTTTGATTAACGGTAAAAGCTCCGTCTACGCCTACCATCCCCTTGGACTTCGGGTAGAACCTCCAGGGCCCATTCAACAGGGAGACAAGCGCCGGGCTTGCACCAGGGGAGGATTCCCTGCCCGGCTCTCTGGGGCTTATTTCACCCTGTTTACTATTCCCTATCAACGGCTGATCTACTATTAATTTACGCCACCATAACATATTTAAGAAAGGGTGTCAATATCTCGAAAAAAAGCCAGGGTTGCCCCGGTGAAGCGCCTTGAGGGCGTGCCGATCTTCGAAAATTACGATCCTCTTCGAGGGGGCTGGCCAGGGTGATGGTCTTTTCCCCTCTTTCGCCAGGCGAGGGGGCGTCTAAGGCTGCTTTTTCTCTTTGAAGAAAGTACGGGCTGCCCGTTGGCGCTGCGGCGGGGCTTGCATGAAACCCTAACTAGTGGTAAATTAAAGTACCGGGAAGATCAGTTCCCATTTTTTTGCCATCGCCGGCAGTAAAAAGACGAGAAGGGTTTGAGCCTCCTCGTCTTTACTCTGCTTAAAACAGGGTTTGATCTTAAAGCAAGAAGAACGGAGGATGCTCATGCTTATAAAAAAACTGCCCTCAATTCTTAAAGATCATCGTTAAGTAAACGATACCTTCCGCTTAAGCCGCACCAGTATATTTCTACCCGTTCGCAGGACGGGGTGCAAAAGATTATCCACAAGAAGAGGTAGACCAATGTTTAAACGACAGGGCGATTGCCCGGCGCGGATTATTTTAATATTGGCCTGGCCGGTGGTTCTCGAGATGTGCCTGCACACTTTTTGTTGGATTTGTGATGCGGCCATGGTCATGCGCCTGGGGGCCCGGGAAGCTTCGGCAGTAGAGTATGCCGCATCGGTCTTGTTCGGGGTGACCGGTGTTTGCGGGGCGCTGGGGATCGGGGTAAACTCGCTGGTGGCGCGTTTTATCGGGGCTGCGGATAACGAGAATGCAGGTCTCGTTGCGGGGCAGGCTGTTTCGGTGAGCCTGGCACTGACCATCTCTTTGGCCCTGATCATGGGTATATTCGGGAGGCCGTTTTGCCTCTGGGCGATTAAAGATGCGCCCACCGCCGCATTGACAGTTGAGTATCTGTATAGCTCTCTTTTTAGCGGCGGGATCTGCATGCTTTTAATCCTGGTGATTAACGGGGTTATCCGGGGGATGGGCAATACCCGTGTCCCCATGTATATCGCCCTGGTTGTAAATATCTTTAACATCTTTTTTGATTATGTGCTTATATTTGGAAAGTTAGGTTTTCCGGCGCTGGGGGTAAAGGGGGCGGCGCTAGCTACGGGATCGGCCCAGGCCCTCGGGTTGACGATTGGCTTGCTCTACCTTTACCGGCGGCGGGGCGAGCTGCGCTTAACCCGAAGAAGCTTCTGGCCAATGAGAAAACCGGTGTTAAAAAGTATATTATCGATCAGCCTGCCCGTGGGTATGGAAGAGGTTGTATATAATGTGAGCCGGCTTATTTCCATAACCTGGATCGCTGCGCTTGGTCCGATCAGCTTTGCGGCTAACACGGCTGCCGTGGCCGCTGAATCGTTTTCCTTTATGCCGGGCTATGCTTTTTCTTTGGCCGCGACCACCCTGGTCGGCCAGCACCTGGGCGCAGGTCAACCTGATGAAGCGTTGCGGACCGGCAACCTGGCCACGATCATGGCTACGGTCCTGATGAGCGCCATCGCGTCGCTCTTTTACTTTTTTCCGCATTTTATCATGCGTATATTTGATCCCCCCGAAGCAGAAGTTCTCCATCTTGGGATCGCCTGTCTACGCATTGCCGCGGTGGAGCAGCCCTTTATCGCCGTCGCCTATACCCTGGCCGGGGCCCTAAAAGGAGCGGGCGATACAAGGGGGCCGCTCCGGGCCGGGTTTATCGCCAGCTTTTTGGTGCGGTTACCCTTAGTCTATCTTGTGGTCTATGTCTTCGAGCTTAGCGTGACCTATATCTGGTGGGTTACGGCGCTGCAGTACCTGGTTACCACGGTAATCATGCTGCGGCGCTACCGCCGGACGCAGTGGCACCGGCTGGCTCGTAAACCTTCTTTTGCTTCGGTAGGGCTATAACCGGGGCAAAAAGAGGGGCCGCTTTAGCGGCGTGTTAAAAGCTTTTCTAAAGGAGTAGTGAAATTTTGCTAAAAAGGTTTGTTAAATATTACCGGCCGCACCTGCCGTTATTTATACTTGATTTCAGCTGTGCTTTTGCTATCGCCGGGCTAGACCTGGTCTTTCCGGTTGCCGTGCAGCGGATCATCGACCAGATCTTTCCGCAGCACGACCTGGCCCTGTTAGCCCGGATCTGTGCCGGGCTGCTGGTGCTCTACCTGTTGCGGGCACTGCTCCAGTATATCGTCGATTACTGGGGCCATGTCCTCGGGGTGCGCATGGAGTACGATATGCGCCAGGATCTATTCGACCATATCCAGAAGCTCTCTTTCCGCTATTTTGACAAAACCAAGACCGGCCATATCATGTCGCGCCTGGTAAACGATCTCAACGAGATCTCCGAGCTGGC
>JAAZPQ010000070.1 GCA_012797175.1 Bacillota bacterium | reverse complement strand
TTTAACAGCCACTCGTTGGGCATATTCTTAAGACCCCGGAGCAAAGACGCCTCCAGGGGGAGCACCTTTTTCTCTACAGCCTCACGTGCTTGCTCTTCATAGGAAAGAAGAATCTCTTCCAAAATACCTGGATCCTCCAATTTGGGGAAGATTGCATTCATCTCGATCATCATGCGAAGCTCCTCGACCCTGGCCGTCAATTCTTCGTCCAGCTCGATCTCTTCCAGCTGATCCAGGTAGTTTAGAGCCCGCCGGGGAACGCCGCACTCAATCCATAACCCGGCCAGGTTAAAAAGTACCGCCGGACTTTCGGGCAAGATCTCATCTAACAGCTCTAAGATCGTACGTGCCTCTTCAAATCTCTCCAGGCTGCGGTAGAGATTAGCCAGGGTTACCATGGCCGCGGGATGAAAACGACCCTGCTCTAAAAGCGGTTCCAGCAACTCGACAGCATCTTCGAGGCAACCCCGGTCGCGCAGCTCCCTGGCCTGCCAATTTAATCTTTCCAGCTCGGGATCACTTTCCAGGGTCACCATTTTTGTGGTAATTTTAATCATCTCTTCGTAACCGTCGATAAACACCGGGATAGGTTCGTCTACTTTGAAAACGCCGCACTCTACCAGGGCTAGAGCGGCGTTTATCTTAAATTCGCGGGGCACGGCGGCAGCTTCCAGCAAGCGCTTTCCAAAAGCCTCGCCCCAATCATCACCGTATTTAATTAGTGCACTGAGCACCTCTCCAACCGATTTCTCATCAATTTCCGGGCTGAAAAGGTAAGAGAGCGCTGCCGCCCGGGCAGCACCGCTATGGATAGAAGATGACAAGGCTTCCGGCATCTCCGAACTCAACCGCTTTAGGGCAGCGGGATCCAGGGGGCTGTACTCCAGGGGGAAAGGAGGAACTAGGCCGCGTTCAACCAGGAAAGCTACCTGCTGCATGTAAACGGCAAATTGGCCTGTTCCAGAAAGAGAACCCCATAGAGAAGCGGCGCGGCCGTAACGTCCCATGTTAAATGCGGCCACACCCGCCATATAGCGGTTTTCCCAACTGACATGGTAGCGCTCCCAGCGGCAGTAAAGATCAAACACCTGGCGATGATCGTTTAGGGCGGCGGCCCCCCGCATGATGGCGATAGTATATTCATTCCACGGCTGCTCATCAATACCCAGTTTTTCAAGAAGCGCCCGGCCCTTTTCAAAGAGAGTAACGGCGCTCTTCAGATAACTCCTCGCTTCTTTTTCGCGCTCCAGGGCGGCGCAGATCTGCGCCGCCAGGGCAAAACTAAAAGGGTTGCCCCCGGAGGAAATGGAGTTATTTAAATTCGGTTTCAGTAACTCCAGAGCTCGTGCCGCCTCACCGGAGAGGAAAACAGCCATGGCCAAGTTGTTACGGGCTATGACGTCCTCTTTCAGCTCCAGGGCATCTTTCAAAACCTGTTCAGCTTTTTTAAAATTACCCTCTTCTGCCAACCTGCGGCCCTCTTCGATCAATCTCTGCCACTCTTTACTTCCCATAGACTATCCCCTCGCTTCTCCAGATTGAATCGCTGCTACGATGACTGCTTTCACAACAAGCCCGCAACCGGATCTTTTCTGTAGTTTATCGAATTGATTCTACTATCAGCCTTCTGCTTCCTGCCAGGGAACAGTTCCCCTATCACCTGGCCCCTTCCCCCAGGGGGAGAGGGGACGCTAATCGAGGTGGACGGCATAA
>JAAZPQ010000069.1 GCA_012797175.1 Bacillota bacterium | reverse complement strand
TGCGGGGGCGACCCCCGCTAGATTCAGGCCCGCCGCAGCGGCCAGCTCCGGCAAGTTTTTCAGAGATCTAGCCATAGAGGTCTCGTCTCCTTCTGTTCGATCATAAAATTTATAAGCCAACTCGTCAAATACGGACCCGGCTTACGGCCCGGGGATATTATTTTTGGCTCGCAGATAATCTGAAAAAGGAAGAGCCGCCAGTATGCCGAATCAAAACAGGGAAGGACTTGATGAAGATGGAAGGATGGGCCTTTCTGATGCAAGCTTATAATGATATCGAGGCCGGCCTGGTCTGTGGTTTGCTAGGGGCGGCCTCGATCCCGGTACGGCAAAAGGACAGTGACTCCCTGGCCGGGGGCATGCGGGTAGTCGGCGGCCAGGCTTATGAAATTAATATCTATGTCCCGGAAAAGATGCTCCCCCGGGCCAGGGCTCTTCTTGCTGCCGCACACCGCAAAGAAGCGGCCGAAAGAGAGAAAAATGAGCTTACTTAAAACCAAGCTGATTCACGTGGAGCTGGCCGGGGAATATCTGCCGCTATATGTAGCTGCCGATCTTGAAGCCCTGGTTGAAGATCCGGCGGATCCTGACCAGGTCCCCTGCTGGGCCGAGGCCTGGCCGGCCGCGCGAGGCTTGGCCTCCTATTTTCTGCAGGGTTCCCCACTTGAAGGGAAAACGGTTCTGGAGCTGGGCGCTGGCGTAGGTCTGCCAGGGGTAGCTTGTGGTCTGCAAAATGCTGCGGTGACCTTCTCTGATTTCCAGCAGCGCGCTCTTAAGATCTGCGATGCCAATGCCCGGCTGCACCGGTTAGAACGCTACCGCTTACTGCTGGCCGACTGGCGTGATTTTAAGTGCCGTGAGCGTTTTGACCTGGTCCTGGCCTCTGATATCGCCTATGAACCGCGTCTGCTGCCCTCCCTGAAGGCGGTGTTGCTCGCTGTGAGCAAGCCCGGTGGAAGTATCTACTTTTCTCATCCTGGCCGTCCGGTAACCTTTGCCTTTATTGAAGAGCTTCTTGCTGACGCCTTTTTTCACGAAGAGCGCTTTGTTATCCCCGTAACCGTGCCCGATGATCCTGTCCGCACCACCTATGAAATTATTATTCACCGTTTGCAAAGATCTTTGCCGGCAGATTTAACCCGGTAGTAGCAGGAAAGAGCGACCCGGGCGGCGAATCTCCGCGTAGACGTTTTTTTTAGACAATTCAGTGAAAGGAGTGAGCGGTTATGGAAAGTCCCCCTGTAACCAAGCCCTACTTCTCTTCGCACCGTGGACGGGAGATTTTCTGGCTGATTCTCTGCTGGGTAGTTGTTTTTGTGTGTATTGCCCTGCTCTATTTTTACTGGGACCAGACCCGCAGCATGGATCTCATTCTTTATCTTCAGCAATTTCGGGCGCTTAAGCCGGTGGAATATCTCTTCCAGTTTTTTACCTTTCTGGGTAGCGATGAATTCTATATGATCTTTTTTGGTATTTTAATCTGGTGTGTGAATAAGTCTTTAGGCTTCTGGGGAGCAGCGGTACTGCTAGTTTCCGGGTTAGTCAGCGGCGTCGTAAAGGATCTCGCCGCCCTGGAGAGGCCCGTTCTCGAAGGGATGAAGCAGCTCGAAAGCTATGCTTTTCCCAGCGGCCACACCCTGACTGCGGTGACAGTATGGGGTTACTTGGCCATACGGCTGAAAAAAGGGTGGTTCTGGATCTGGGCGCTCGTGGCCATGCTCCTGATCCCCTTTTCACGGATTATCTTGGGTTATCACTATCCGGGTGATATCCTGGGGGGGTATGCTATCGGCATTCCCCTGCTGTTATTCCTGGTCTGGCTGAGCAGCCTGTTTGTGGAAAGAGGCTGGGACCAAAAAATACCCAAGGCCTTTATCCTGGCCCTCTGCTTGGCGATTCCAGTGATCCTCACGGTTCTCAGCCCGGCGGGCGATATGCCGAAGCTGATGGGGCTTTTTGCCGGAGCTTCGGCAGGCTATCTCATTGAAAAAGAGAAGGTGCGCTCAATTCCCCGGACGAACTGGCTGTTCCAGCTTCTCAAGGCGATACTGGGTCTGGCGGTGTTCTTCGGCATCATAATGGGGTTAGGCCAGGTCCTCTCTTCTAATCATTTCGCCCTGCAGGCAGCTTTGCGCTTTTTCCGTTACGCTCTTGGTGGAATCTGGGTTACCCTGCTGGCTCCGGCGCTTTTTGTG
>JAAZPQ010000068.1 GCA_012797175.1 Bacillota bacterium | reverse complement strand
CTGATCATGCTCCACGAAGGATCAATCATCCTCGATGTCAACGATCTGGAAAGAGACGGTCTCACCGTCTCCAGGCTGGTAGAGCTGTTTCACGACGCCAGCGGCGAGCAGCTTGATAACGACCGCCTCTTATTACACTAGCAAGGTGACAGAGGGACGTTTCTCCTGTCACCTTTCTCTGGTTGCCTTCGCCGGTTTTCCTCGCGGTATTCTAATCGACAGCTGATTAATAACCGTATATCGGTTATTAATTAAGAAAGCAACCAACAAATATTTATAAAACAACCTATAAAACCGGTTATAGCGCGGGCTACCGGAACTATTATTTTTACCGCCGAAAATTCTTGCTAACACACGTCGGCTTATGCTAAACTATTTCTTGGACACGGTAAAACGTCTGATGGCAGGTTCTCAATTCATTGCTGCCGGGCTCATTAAATATATTCAAATGGAGATCACCATGGAACAATATCAAATCGTCTATGAAGCGCTAAAAAAGATGGGTATCAGTTATGATCTTGTTGAACATCCACCGGCTCTAACAACAGAAGAGGCAGACAGTTATATTGTTGGCAAAGAAGGTGTCCGAACAAAAACGCTTTTTTTATGCAATCGTAAACGGACAGCATATTTCTTAGTAATTATGGATGACAAGAAGCGTTTAGATATGAAAAAACTAAGCAGGATTTTGAATGAAAAGGGGATCAGTTTTTGCTCTCCGGAGAAGTTGATGGAAAAAATGTCATTACCACCCGGTGTGGTATCACTATTCGGTTTACTTAACAACCCTGAACGCGATATTAAGGTATACCTGGATAAAGAAATGCTTACTGAAAAATTCATGAGCTTTCATGCCAATGATAATACGAAGACCATCTTCATCTCAACAGATGACATGTTTAAATTCATTGAAGAGTTAGGGCACGAATACTCGGTTGTCGAGCTATAAAGGTGACGGAGGTGACGGAGGGACGTTTCTCCTGTCACCTCAGGGTGACAATATCACAGGCCGATCACAATCGCGGTAAGTTCTTCTTGAATCTAGCCGGAGTTACTGTTATAATGACTATCGTGATGCGGGATGGTGTAGTGGCAGCACGTGTGACTCTGGATCACAAAGCCTAGGTTCGACCCCTAGTCCCGCAGCCAAGAGAAAACCCTTGAGGCCTAAACCTTCAGGGGTTTTCTCTTAGGTGAAAATTGTAAAAAAGCAACCACCTTTGTACAGCCATGGTGCAACCAATCTTATGCAACCAACCTCAAAGGTATTTCCATGAAGGATTCAATTACTTCTATCGCCCTTTCATCCCGGCAAGCAATTGGGGCCTTGCTGCTCTGTGATAGGGACATTCTCATCGGATGACCAACAGGTTCGCCCGCCCGCTACCTGCTAATGGACGGGTTCGTAGCGGGAGGGGGAGGAGGGCTTTAATTCAAGTAGTTCTGCATAACTAGCTAACATTTTTTCAGCAGAAGAGGCAGAAGAAAGGCTGGCCGCGTTGAGGGGGGCACGGTGCCGCATCAGCTCATAAAGAGACCGATCCTGCAGCAGCCTGATGATGCCCGCGCTAAACTCGGCCTGGGAGTGCCCTGTAAGGAGACCGTCTTTACCGTGCTCGACCATCTCGGCTGCGCCGAAGGCAGTAATCGCCACTACCGGTAAGCCGGCAGCCTTGGCTTCGGCAATAACCAGGCCCTGGGTCTCGGTTACCGACGGAAAGACAAAAAGATCGGCGCTGGCGTAGCAATGTACCAGCTGGTGGCGCGGTAGAAGGCCGGTAAAGATAACTTTACGGTCGATCCCCAGTTTGAGGCAAAGACGGCGCAGTTGCTCTTCCTGGGGCCCACCGCCAGCGATCACGAGACGTAAACCAGGGATTACCTGCTGTACTTGGCAAAAAGATTGCAACAGGAAGTCAATATTTTTCTCCTGGGCGAGCCGCCCAACGAAAAGAAGGATCTTTTCGGTAGGATTCACCTGGTAATTGGTCTGTAGCCAACGCGGATCGGCGTTTTTGAACTCTTCTAGATCAACACCCGTTGGAATTACCGCTATTTTTGCGTTAACACCGATCTCCCTGAGGTAGCTCTCGACAAGGCGGGAGGGGGCGATGACCAGGTCGCAGCGATTGCAAAAGTTTCTCCCGATGGCCTGGACCAGAAGTTTCGAAGCTTGCTGCGCTACGGGCAGGTAGTGGACATACTGTTCGTAAAGGGTGTGAAAAGTAAAGATGAGCGGCAGGCCATACTGGCGAGCAGCATAGGCGCCCAATCTTCCCAGAAGAAAGGGAGAATGAGCATGGATGATCTCGAGATCTATCCGGCGGATGGTTGTTCCTAGTTGTGCCGATAAGGGGATCGGGATGGAGAAATCAGGCATGGTTGGAGTTGGAATCGAGGCAAAGCGAAATACTTTTTCTTCTTTGGGGTAGTGAATCAGCGGATAGCCTGGCCCGAAGATATAGACTTCGTGGCCGCGGGCATTGAATTCGCTGGTAAAGAGATCGATGGAACGGACTACCCCGCTGGTATAGGGATGATAACTGTCTGTGAAAAAGCCTATCCGCAAAGTTTAATCTCCAGTTAGTAGATCATATTTTGCTTCGATTGATCAGCCATTGTAGGGCGGCATAAAGCCAGGGCCATTGCGCCCCGCTGTTCCCTTCGGTCTCGATCCGCTCTGCTGCCGGATTGTATCCCAGCTCAGGGTGGGGACCAGAGAGCAGCACCCGCCCGCTGCCCAGGTTGAAAGCGATCACCGCCGCCTCACCGTTGGCGTGGTAGCGAGCCAGGATATCAACATCCGACTCCGAAAAACCGGTAAAACAGGGGCCGCCGAAATACCACATCTCCAGAGTATCCGGAAAGTCTTGGTTGAAAGAGATCTTTGGGTTCAAATCGATGGTAGCCAGCGAGCCCCATTGAAAATATGGGCCCGCCGCTTCGCCGGGAAAGAGCCCCAGCGGGTAGTCATAAAGATTCCCCTCCCAGCGCATCGTCGAGGAGGCATAGTAGGCACCGGCGCAGAAGCCGACAAAGCTGCCGCCGTTTTCCACAAACGAGCGGATGTTAGCATGGTTATTGATATAGTTTAGATATTCAGAGCTGGCTCCGCCGACTAAAACAAGGATGTCACAGAGCGTATTTAAATCATCGTTGCTGACCGTCTCCTGGTCAATCTCTAGACAGGTAAGATTATATTCCGCAAGAAAATTACGCATCGCGACTAGATCCGGGTCCCAACTACCCTGGCCGGTATAGAGACCGACGGTACAGTCAAGAGACTCCGGTTTCTCCGGCTCAACCGCCACCGGTTCATCCGGACCGGGCTCTGCAGGTAGGGAAGGAGCAGGCGGGGTGCCGTTGTTAATTGCTGCGTGGATCGCAAAGACCGACAGCGCGACCAGGGCTGCTGCAAATAAAATCACCGCTGGAAGGCGTAATCTGTTCATAGTGATCTCACCAGCTACTGTTACAGTATTTTGATCCATCGGCCGCAGCCGCAAAAGGCAAAATATTTCTTTCACCAGCTCAATTATATCATTGGCAAACGGGGAAATAAAGATTCCGGTAAACACCTTCCATGTTTAAAGTGGTTTTCAGCTTAACCCGGGAGACTTTAGCGGGATTAAAAAACACTAATAATTCATTAAGACCTTGCAGGTAACGAGGTTGTGACTAAATAATTCCCTCTAGTATTTTGAGATGATCAATATCCCCTGCACTGTTCTACCGCGATCCATATATAATATATAACTACCTGATTGACATCTATAACAGAAAATTGTTATAATTGCATCAGGAAAAACCTATTTTTACAAGGAGGTAGCATATTGTCCCATATTAAAAAGTCTCTGGAAAGGCAGAGGAGCTATTTTGCAACGGGCCAAACATACGATGTCTCCTTCCGGCTGGAAATGCTAAAAACTCTTCAGAAATCAATTATTGCTCATGAAAGTGAGATCTTTGATGCCCTTAAAAAAGATTTAAACAAGTCTCCGTTTGAGGCGTATGAAACAGAAGTGGGCATAACACTTCAGGAACTGCAGTATGTAATTAAACATGTACGGTCATGGGCAAAACCAAAACGTGTCAAAACCCCTTTGCTTCATTTTAAATCTACCAGCTTCATTTTATCTGAACCTTATGGGGTGGTTTTGATAATGTCTCCATGGAACTATCCTTTACAGCTTTCCATTGCCCCCCTGATTGGATCAATAGCCGCAGGAAACTGTACCCTGATAAAGCCGTCAGCTTATTCCCCGGCAACATCTGCAGTTATTGCAAAAATAGTTCGGGAATGCTTTGATGAGGGATTTGTTGCTGTTATTGAAGGGGGGAGAGAAGCCAATCAAGCGCTTCTAAAAGAAAAATTTGATTATATTTTCTTTACCGGCAGTGTTGAAGTTGGTAAAACTGTCATGGCTGCAGCAGCCGAAAATCTGACCCCTGTGACACTGGAATTAGGGGGAAAAAGTCCCTGCATAGTAGATTGCAATACTAACCTTGAGATTACAGCTCGCAGAATTGTCTGGGGTAAATGCTTAAACGCCGGTCAAACCTGTGTTGCCCCGGATTATCTTTTAGTACATAAGGATGTTAAAAATGATTTACTCAATTCCATGAAAAAGTATATTGCGGAATTTTACGGACAGCATCCGCACAAAAGCGAAGATCTCCCCAAAATTATTAATCGTAAGCACTTTGATCGCGTCAAGGGACTACTCAATTGCGGCAAAACTGTTGTTGGCGGCCAGTATGACGAGAAAACTCTTAAGATTTCCCCCACAATTCTCGATGACGTAAGTTGGGATGAACCGGTTATGCAAGAGGAGATTTTTGGACCGGTACTGCCTGTGCTTGAATTTGATGATCTTTCGCAAGTAATCGAAACTGTTAACAAGCGGCCCAAGCCATTGGCACTCTACCTTTTTACGACGAGCAAGCAAACAGAAAAAAAGATCCTGGAAAATATTCCTTTTGGCGGAGGATGTATAAACGATACCATTGTACATCTTGCCACCTCCTACATGCCATTCGGCGGTGTCGGCGAAAGCGGAATGGGAGGGTACCATGGACGGTGGAGTTTTGATACCTTTAGTCATAAGAAGAGTATATTGAAGAAATCCAATCTTATCGATATTAAATTAAGATACCCCCCGTACCGGGATAAACTGAGTCTTCTTAAAAAAATGTTTTAAGGTAATCTCTTAAACAATCTAGCAACTCGATCTTCTTTAAAACCAGGGTGCGAGTATGACTTCACGACTTTGTGAACCCCGGTGGTCTGGATTTTATGGACCATCCGGCCATACCGCACCCTGGTGAGATCTTTATTTAACTTTTATCCTTACTTCCAAAAAGGGAATATCCGCTGTTGGCAGTAATTGAGCCAAAACTTTGGATGGCATTCACGAAGATCATTTTTGTGTTAAAATAGCATTAATTATTTACTATCTATTTATCGTATCATTGTAGCTATACTTACTTACAATTCGCCATTAGAAATGAGAGAGCAGCTAAATGATTCAAGATATGACTAAGGGTTCTGTACTCCGGCAGATTGTTATATTCGCGATCCCCCTGTTTATTGGCAACATCTTTCAACAGCTCTATAACATGGTCGACGCTATTGTGGTCGGACGTTTTGTCGGTAAAAACGCACTGGCTGCCGTGGGGACCAGTTTTCCAGCTATGTTCCTACTGGTTGCCCTGGTGATGGGCTTGACCACGGGCGCCTCGATAGTGGTCTCACAGCTTTTCGGGGCCGGAGAGCTGAAAAAAATGCGCCGGGCTATCTCCACAGCATTTATCTTTTTAATACTCTGCGCGATTGGCCTGACCGTGCTGGGCCTTTTCATCGCCAGAAACCTGCTACTACTGCTCAAGACGCCGCCGGAGGTGATCGATGGGGCCACTGTTTACCTGCAGATTATCTTTGCCGGCTTACTGTTCATGTTTCTCTATAATACTGTTGCCGCTATTTTACGGGCCCTGGGCGATTCACGGACGCCGCTCTACTTTTTAATTGTCTCCTCGCTTCTCAATATCGGGCTAGATCTCCTTTTCGTGCTCCGTTTTAACCTGGGGGTCGCCGGCGTGGCCTGGGCCACAGTCATCTCACAGGCTGTTTCGGCGGTCTTAAGTATCATCTATGTATACAAGCGGGTAGAGCTACTACGGTTTTATCCGCGGGATCTGGTTTTCGATTGGGAGCTTTTTGTCCAATCAGTCAGGCTGGGCATTCCAGCCTCGATTCAACAGACCATTGTCTCGCTCGGTATGATCGCCGTCCAGGGACTGGTTAATTCATTCGGTAGCGTGACCATGGCCGCCTATACCGCGGCCGGCCGGATTGATTCCATAGCGATGATGCCGATTATGAATCTTGGTCTCGCCGTCTCTACTTTTACGGCCCAAAATATCGGGGCCGGCAAACTGAACCGTGTGCGCCGCGGTTACAAGGAGACCCTGGTCATGGTGGCTGCCTGCTGCGTGGTCACTTCAACTATCATCCTCCGGTTCGGGCCGAATTTAATTCAGCTTTTTGTCGAAGCCGGGGAGGTCGAAGTGATCGCCCAGGGTAACGATTATATCACTGTAGTCTCCTTCTTCTATATCATCATGGGCCTGCTCTTTGTCACCAACGGAGTGCTGCGCGGCAGTGGTGATATGGCTGTTTCGATGGTCTCGACCATCGTTAACCTGGTGGTAAGAGTGGCCGCAGCCTATTATCTCTCCTCCAAGCCGGCGATCGGCTTTCGCGGAATCTGGTGGTCGATACCGATCGGCTGGTGCTGCGGCTTTTTTGTCTCCTATCTTCGCTATCGCAGTGGTAAATGGACCGAAAAAGGCGTGGTTAACGCTGTTTCCCGCCGAACCGCCGAAGCAGAGACGCTTCTGTAGATTTCTACTCTTTGGTTCTAAGATCTGTTTTTCTAGCATACTGGTTAATGATCTCTTTTGGAGTGGGTGAGAGCGATGGAACAGCTAACCGCATACGGCATCGCCCTGGTTCCGGTGATCATCGGCCTGTCTGAACTTTTAAAACGATTTGGCCTGCCCAACCGGTTTATTCCGTTAGCAGCTTTAGCCATGGGTTTATTCTTTTCTTTTTTTTACTTGGCACCGGATGACCCCAAAAAAGCGATCCTCTTCGGAACGGTACTCGGACTATCGGCAGTCGGGCTTTTTTCAGGAACGAAAAATACCCTCATGAGCCGGAGAAGATAGGCCCTCAATCATCTTCTTTTTTTCTTTCCCCCTTTAGTTAACATAAGATACATTATCGGAAGTTAAATTACATAGATTTTCTCTAGATATTGACCATCTCGCTAAAAAGCTTGGCTTAATTAAATTAAATTGAACCGGCGCCAGCGTCTCTTCTTTCTTTAGCTCAGTGCAAACACTTCCATTCATCCTGTGAAAAAAGGACCGCTACGTTCTCATGCGAGTACGGGCGGTCCAGGCTGAAGTAATAAAAATAGGCTGTTGCAATAACTCCTACTCTGTTGAAACACCTCTTATTCTTACTTGTTCTTAATTGAACAAACCAGCATTTATTTCGTACTTATTTCAAGGCTTTAAGAATCTTGCCCGTGGCAGTTCTTGGAAAGTCTCCTACGAACTGGACATTTTTGGGAACCTTGTAAGGAGATAAGTTTTTCCGGCAAAACGAGATAATCTCTTCTTCGGTAACCTCCTTAAATCTTGAACGCAAATTTAGAGCCGCAGACCGGAATATGGTATAATTGGGCTGGAAAGACCGGAGTTTTTTTAAAAGCCGTCCCTGGCCGAATAACACACCTTTACCCCGGGCCTCCCTCCTCCCTCCAGGGGCAGGGAGAGTTGCGAAGAGGAGCCCTCCCGAAGATGTTTTAAGCAAGATACTTTAGCTGGTAGCGAGAAAAAGAGGTGTCTTGATGAAGCCGCTGACCTTACAGCAGCAAAGAGTGCTCGATTTTATCTGCCGGCAGGTGGCGGAACAGGGCTATCCTCCCTCGGTCCGCGAAATCTGCCAGGCGCTTGGCTTTCGCTCAAGCTCCACGGCGCATCACTACCTAGATAAATTAGAAGAGCTGGGCTATATCGAGCGCAGCCCTGCCAGGCCACGGGCCATCCGGGTCCTGGACCCGGATGGCGTCTCCCGGTTGCCGCAGTGCCGCTATGTTCCCCTGCTCGGCCGGATCCGGGCCGGGGAGCCCCTCTTCGCCGAAGAGAACCTCGAAGGCTACTTCCCTCTCCCCGCTAAATTTACCGCTGGCGGAGAGTATTTTATGTTACGCGTAGAAGGGGAAAGCATGTCCGGCGCCGGGATTCACGATGGCGACTTGGTTATTGTCCGCCGGCAGAAGACCGTAGAAAACGGTGAGGTCGCCGCATTTCTGCTTGGCGATGAGGCCACTGTAAAGCGTTTTTACCGAGAAAAAAATATGATCCGGCTCCAGCCGGCTAACGATCAGTTTGAACCCATCCTGACGCGCGAAGTGGAGGTCCTGGGCCGGGTTGCCGGCCTTTTCCGCCGTCTGTAAAAACGGACTTTATTATACCCGAGCTTCATAGAGAGCTTTGGCGGCGGCGCAGGTAGCCCAGAGGGCATGCGGCAGGGTCAGGCCACCCTGCAGAAAAACGGCGTACGGTTCACGCAGGGGCCCATCGGCAGTCATCTCGCTGGTTGCCCCCTGAAAGAAGGTCCCCGCAGCCATCACCACCGGGTCCTCGTAGCCCGGCAGCGGCCCGGGTTCAAGGGTGAGGTATGATTCAACCGGTGAAGCGCTCTGCACCGCTTGGCAAAAACGGAGCAGCTTCTCGGCTCTTCCTAAAATGATCGCCTGGACGATATCGGTCCGCGGTTCCCCGCAGCGGGGCTTGACCTGGTAACCCATCTGCTCGAAAAGAGCCGCGGCAAAGAGAGCATTCTTCAGGGCGTTTCCGACCAGGCTCGGGGCCATGAAGAGACCTTGAAAGAGACTCCGTTTTTCCGTAAACGATCCCAGGCTGTCATAAAGGCCGGGCGCAGTCAGCCGGCCGGCAATCCGGCGCACCAGCTCGCGCCTTCCAACCACGTAGCCACCGCTGCGGGCCAGCCCCCCACCCGGATTCTTAATTAGCGAACCGGCGATCAGGTCGGCACCGACTTCAAGCGGCTCTCTCTCCTCGGCAAACTCACCATAGCAGTTGTCGACGACCACCCAGGCTTCAGGATAGCGCGCGTGCACCTCTTCAACCAGAAGGGCGATCTCGCCGGTGGTCAAGCCGCTGCGCTGCAGGTCATAGCCAGCCGAGCGCTGAATATAGGCCACCCGCGGCTGCAAGCCCGGTTCGAGGGCCGCCAAATCCGGGTAGCCGTCGTCGCGAAGCGCAACATAGTGATGACGAATCCCCCATTCGGCCAGGGTCCCGCTCTCTTCACCCCGGCTGCCGATGACCGCCTGCAGGGTGTCATAAGGCGGCCCGGTTAGGCAGAGCAGTAGCTCTCCCGGGCGGAGCAATCCGAAGAGGGTTACCGCCAGGGCATGTGTCCCCGAGACAATCTGCGGGCGGACCAGGGCCGCCTCCCCCTTAAAAATATCGGCATAGGCTTGCTCCAGCTTCTCCCGGCCGCTGTCTGCGTAGCCGTAGCCGCTGCTGTCCAAAAAATCAGACTCGCTAATTCGCTGCTTCTGAAGGGCCTTCAGGACGCGGCGCTGGTTATTAAACTGAAGTCGATCGACTTTACTCCACTGTTTTTTCACCCGCTGCAGCGATCGGGCGACCATATCCTGCAGCTCTGCCGGCAGATCCAGGTTAAAGTTATCTATTGGCTCAGGCATCTCCGGCCTCCGCCTCGCGGGGCGGTTCAGCAGCGCTTTTTGTCTCCGGCGGTTTTTGGTAAGCAGCCAGCTGCCGGGAGAGGGGCGGGTCTACCCGGGCCTCCACCTCGATATACCCGGGGCGGTAGGCGACATCTTTAATGCTTCCAAAACGCCGGATCTGCTGCAAGAGCCCCCCCTGCCGGTAGGGCAGGTAGACTCTCACCACCTCGCTAAACCGGTTGATAGCCTGTGCCAGGGCCTCCTGGAGACTGTCCAGGCCGTCCCCTCGCAGGGCCGAGACAAAACAGGCCTCCGGGTATTCGCGTTTAAAGAATGCTTCTTCTTCAGAAAAGCTGTCCAGGGAGTCAATCTTGTTAAAAACCAGCAGCTCCCTCTGGTAAAGCTCCGGCACCAGCCGGGCCAGGTGCTGCCTGACGATCTCGATCTGCGAGAGATATTGCGGGTGGCTAATATCGACTACATGGAGCAGTATATCGGCGGCGGCGATCTCTTCCAGGGTAGCCTGGAAAGCGGTAACCAGCTGTTGAGGCAGATGCTGGATAAAGCCGACGGTATCGGTAAACAGAACCATCCGGCCGTCATCTAGCCGGCCGCGCTTAACCGAGGGGTCTAAGGTGGCAAAAAGTTTATCTTCGGTATACAGATCGGCCCCGGTAAGGGCATTGAGCAGGGTGGATTTACCGGCATTAGTATATCCAACCAGGCCGACCACCGGGCAGCGGTTTCTCTGGCGCTGCTGGCGGTGAAGCGCACGGTGTCGGCGCAGACCGCTGATCTCACGCTTTAGCTCACCGATCCGCCGCCTGATAGTGCGACGGTCAACCTCGAGCTGGGTTTCGCCGGGTCCGCGTGTGCCGATTCCACCGCCGAGCCGGGATAGCTGGGGACCCAGCCCGGCCAGCCGCGGCAGCAGGTATTGCAGCTGGGCCAGCTCCACCTGAAGCTTCCCCTCGCGGGATCGGGCCCTCCGGGCAAATATATCGAGAATCAGGGCGGTCCGATCGACGGTCTTTACCCCGGTAATCCGCTCTAAGTTGCGCACCTGTGACGATGAAAGCTCATCGTTAAAGATCACCAAGCCGGCACCCATCTGGGAGACCAATCCGGCCAGCTCGTGTGCCTTTCCCCTGCCGATATAGTAGGCAGGATCCGGCGCCTTACGCCGCTGAACCATCGTCCCCAGAACCTCGGCCCCGGCTGTCTCTGCCAGCAACGCCAGCTCTTCGAGCGCGGCGGTAGCTGCCTCCGGCTCCTCTCCTGCCCTCTCCAGTCCGACCAGTATTGCTTTTTCCGTAGCCAGTTTAAAAGATCACCTTCCTCATTGTCGTTGTCCTTATTTATATCTTACCACAGCACCAGTTTCATTCAAGGATATTTTGCCTCTCTTCTTTCCACCTTCCGCTTACGAGATCGCTTCTTCGGCATCGCTGCGGCAATCAAAGCAGCGGTAGTCATCGGCGGCCCGATCCTGAAGATAGATATAATCAAACTCGGCTCCACCTTCTTTAAGCGAATCGCTGTAAGCTGCACGCGCCTCCTCCCGGCAATCCGGGCAGCTGTAAATGGGAATGCTGAAGCAGAGCACACGGTAGCGACGGCCACCGGCACGTGAACCCACCGAGGCGATCACCCGGTAAGAGCAGCAGTTATCGCAGAGACGCAACCTGATCTGCTGATTCTCGTTGATATTATCCGTGTCGTAGTAGATCCGCCGGCTGGTACTGTAGAACTCATCATATTTCTTCTTCTGGGCGGCTTGCTCCTCATCGCGGCGACGAAAGTTCTCCAGCTGAATGGCCACGATCTTTTGCAGGCGGGCCAGGTTGTCAGGATTTTCTTTTAGAAGGCTGCGGTCGTAGTCCGGTTCGCGCAGGTTAGAGTAATCGATCCCGGCCATGGCCATGATCAGGGCCAGGTTAATATAAGGCAAGGCCGTCTCGACAGAGTAACCGCCTTCAAGAACGGCAATGTCGGGAGCCAGCCTGCGGTTCAGCTCGGCGTAACCGGTGGCGGTAAAGAGCATGTTGGCCAGCGGATCGCTATAATGATTATCCTGTCCCGCCGAGTTAACCACCAGCTCGGGTTTAAATTCCTCCAGCAGCGGTAAAATCAGGCTGTCGATTGTATAGAGGATCCCCTCATCAGTGGTATATGGTGCCAGGGGTATATTGATCGTCGTCCCCCAGGCCGTCGGCCAGCCCAACTCTTCGACAAAGCCGCTGCCCGGGTAAAGGGTCCGCCCGTCCTGGTGAAAAGAGATAAAGAGGACGTCGGGATCGTGGTAGTAGATCTCCTGGGTGCCATCGCCGTGATGGACGTCGGTATCGACAATGGCAATCCGCCGAATCCCGTATTTGCGCCTCAGGTATTCGACCATGATCGCCTCGTTGTTAATATTGCAGAAGCCGCGGTTGCCGTGAGCCACGGTCATGGCGTGATGCCCCGGCGGGCGGATAATGGCAAAACCGTTTTTTATCTCGTCTTTGATGAAGGCGTCACCGATAACGAGGGCCCCGCCCGCTGAAACCAGGTGAGCTTCGGTGGCGATATTTTCCACGTTGGGAACACAGAAATGGACCCGGGCGATATCTTGCGGCGTCGCCAAGCGAGGCTGGTATTCGCGGATCTGGGGCAGGTCAATAATCCCCTCTTCGAAGATCTGGTCCCGCGTATAGAGCAGCCTCTCTTCGCGCTCTGGATGCGTCGGGGAGATCGCCCAGTCGAAAGCAGGGAAAAAAAGCAACCCGGTCGGTTTCAATCAATCACCCCCTTAAATTCATCGATCAGGCCCGGCGCAATCTGCACCCTCACCTGAAAAATTTTCCCGACCCTGCTCCAGCCGCGGATCATGTTAAACTGCTCGGCCAGGTCGACGCGTGCCTCCCGGGCGTAGCTGCCGGCCCCCTTCTCTTCAGCCAGGCGAGTGAGGTATTCGAGGGCCATCTCTTCGGCTTCGGCAAGCTGGAACGTAGACGGATTTTCAATAGTCCCTTCAATTCCCTCCTGGTCTATGACAAAACGTTTCTGCTGCGTATCAGCGTAAAGATTTACCGCCAGGGTCGGCCGGGCCACGGCAGCGCCGAGAGCATTTGCTACCGGGGCCACGCGATGCACCGTAAAGGCAACCCCCAGTTTCTCAGCCAGCAGCGGGACGACCAGCTCCGCCGCTGCGCCAATCCCGATAAGCCGGTCCAGCTCAAAGCTGCGCCGGTGAACGATCTCCCAGACCTTATAGGCCGGCTCATTTTCCCATTCGCGGAACATCCCCTCAATGAGGGCCTGGAGACGCGCTACCACCTGCTCCACCACCGCGGCGGCAAACTCCCGCGGATAAGTTCCTGCAGCGGCGGCGAGCTCCGCAACCTTCATCTCACTGTACGCTGCTTCGCCAATCTCAAAATCGCCGTAGCAGTTAAAGGCATCGGTTACCGTCGCCGCGGGGCCGCCGAAGCAGGCTGCCGGGCCCAATCTTTCCGTGGCGATCTCAATTTGGCCCGCAGTATATTTCAGGACGCTGTCGCCGCCTAAGGGCAGCGAGCGCAGGGCCAGGGCATGGATATGGGTGAAGCGGCCGTCGATGCAGGCTCCCTTCGAAGCGTGTAGGGGCTCACCTTCAATTAGCAGGGCGATATCCGAGGTGGTCCCCCCGATATCGATCATCACGGCATTCTCTTT
>JAAZPQ010000067.1 GCA_012797175.1 Bacillota bacterium | reverse complement strand
TCTGCTCGGTGGCAGCAAAAAGCCGCACCGGGATATTGACCAGACCGAAACTAACCGAGCCTTTCCAGAGAGGACGCATAGATCATCACCCCGGATAACTCCTTGTTCCTTTATTATCCCAATTGAAAAGACAATTATCCGAGGGCTTCGCAAAGTAATTTAAAGAGGCTCGGCGCATCCTGCCAGCCAACCGGAATATGGTAATTCAATCGGCCTCACCCGGCCCGGCAGCATTCAGGCTGCGAGCGGCGTAGGTCGCGGCGATGGCCCCGTCTGCGGCGGCCGTAACGATCTGGCGCAAAGTGGTTCGGCGGACATCACCGGCTGCGTAAACCCGTGAGAGCGAGGTCTCCATATACTCGTCGGTAATAATATAGCCGCTCTCATCGAGCGCCACTTCATCGCGCAAAAAGGTAGAGCTGGGAATACGGCCGGTAAGGATAAAAACTCCATCCACAGGCAGCACCCGCTCCCGGTCATCTTGCAGCAGGCGCAGCCCGGTCACCCGTTTCTCTCCTTCGATCTTCTGGACAGTCGTATTCCAAAGCACCTCAACATTGGGCAGAGCAAATACCTGCTCCTGCAGTGATTGTACCGCTCGAAAAGCGTTACGGTTATGAATAAGGTAAACCTTTTTGGCAAAACGGGCGATAAAGAGGGTTTCCTCGAGGGCGGCACTGCTGCCTCCTACTACTGCCACCTCTTTGCCGCGAAAGAAAGCGGCATCACAGGAAGCGCAGTGGGAGATCCCGCGGCCGTAAAGATCTGATTCACCTTCCACTTGAAGCAGCTTCGGCATTGTACCGGTGGCAATAACCGCCGCCCGCCCATTAATCTCACCATTCGTAGTAAAAACTTTTTTCTGTGCTCCCTTAAAAGAAACCTGCTCCGCCTGCGCCGTCTCTATCTTAACCTTAAAACGCCGCAAGTGCTTGTCGAAGAGCAGCCCCAACTCCGGGCCGGTAATCCCATCGGGGAAACCGGGGTAATTTTCAATACGGTCCACCGAAACCAGGCGGCCGCCGATAAGCATCTTCTCCAGAACAATGACCGATAAACCGGCCCGGGCACCGTAAATTGCGGCGGAGACTCCGGCCGGGCCTCCCCCTAGAACGATTAAATCATAAAGCTGATCGTGAGACATTCCCACTTAGACCCCCTCTTTGTTCTCGCGCCGGGCTAACCTGACTCAAGTAGTAAATTCAGATCCAGAGAACGGTACGAATGAGTAATAGCCCCGCAGGAGATATAATCAACCCCGGTTGCGGCAATCTCCCGCAGATCTTCCAAGGCGATATTCCCGGAAGCCTCCAATAAGGCACGCCCAGCGGTAATCTGCACTGCTTCTTGAATTAACGGCAACTCCATGTTGTCAAGCATGACCACCTCCACGCCCGCATCCAGTGCTTCTTGAAGCTGTTTCAGGTCAGTAACTTCGACCTCTAGACGCCAGACAAAAGGCGCATCCGCACGCACCGCATTTACCGCTGCGGTAATCCCACCGGCGGCACGGATATGGTTATCCTTAATGAGAATACCACTGTCCAGGGAAAACCGATGGTTTACCCCTCCGCCGATGCGAACCGC
>JAAZPQ010000066.1 GCA_012797175.1 Bacillota bacterium | reverse complement strand
GCGAGGAAAGTAGAGCAGCGTAAGGGTAAACTTTATCTTGATTACCTGCAGAACGGTCGGGGCAAGACGCTGGCAGCACCGTACAGCCCGCGCCCTCTTCCTGGAGCGCCGGTCTCGATGCCGCTGACCTGGGAGGATGTTGCCGGCGAAGCGATTCTTCCGGGGGACTTTAACCTGGAAAATGTAATGGCTCATTTGGAGCGGCAGGGTGATCTTTTTGCTCCGGTTTTGGAAAACAAGCAGTTCTTGCCTCAAATTTAACCTGGAGGCGAGGAGGAGACATACCCTGTTACGGGGTCAAGGAGGGAGATGTTATCTGAATTATAGCACTGTTTAAAAAATGCTTGACAATACATAAGATAATTGTTAACTTTTACAGAACAGATAGTTTACAGATGGGAAAAGGGTAAGAGCTATCCTCATAGCACTGTGAGGCCGGGTCACCCTGAGCCTGGTTTCCCAGTTTCCACGGCCTGTTTTTAACTAGGTCCGGGGATGAAGGGATATGTTATAATCTTGGTGTGAAGCCGGTTCGGGTGAAACTAAGCAGCTGAAGAATAAAAGAACTTTATTTAGCGTATTAATTGCAAGAAGGCGCTTACCGGGCCGCTACCTAAATTTATGATCCGGACCGGCGGCAGATGGCCGTTATCAATAGAGAGGAATGTTAACCGTGTTACTGAGCTATTGGGAAGTTATACTTCGCCTGGGATTGGCTGTTGTCTTTGGAGGGGCGATTGGCTTCGAGCGGGAGAGTCAGAATCTACCAGCAGGATTTCGGACCCATATTCTTGTCTGTGTGGGAGCAGCGTTGATCATGATGGTTTCGGCCTATGGTTTTACCGGGCCCCTTGCAGAAACGGTTGACCGCAGTCGTATCGCCGCCTCGGTAGTTACCGGGATCGGTTTTCTGGGCGCCGGCACCATTTTGAGGCAACGGGGCAGCATTCGCGGCCTGACCACTGCGGCAAGCATCTGGGTGGTTTCGGCAATAGGCCTGGCGGTAGGGATCGGTTTTTATTTCCCCGCGGTACTGACAACGTTAGTTGTTTTAGTGAGCCTGCTGGTTCTGGGACGCCTGGACCGGTTGCTGATCTCTTCATACCGGGTCAAACGCCTCACCGTGAGTATACCCGATCGGCCGGGGCTGATGAGAGAGATTACCGCAATCTTTACCGAGTTAAAAATAAATATCCGTAAAATAGAGTTTGACCAGGTCCCCGCTTCTCGCTTAGATTCGGAGGACGAACCCCTTGAAATTGAATTTACACTGGTAGTACCGCTCAATTTTGATCAAAATCAACTCTTTTTGCGATTGGCCATTTTGGAGGAGGTTAACCGGGTTTGTTGGCAGGGAGAAGTGGTGCCGGTGAACTTATATTTCGGACCTACCGTTTCTGCTTAGGTTATATTTTCTTCATCTTAAAAAACCTTTCATAGCCTTTTTACCTACGGTTATCTGGAACAAGATCATGAGAAAAACAGCAAAATACTTCAATAATAAGAGTTTTACCATCCCTACGGCGGTATAATAATCTAATACGGTAGTTGATCAAGGGGGGGTGCGGAGTAAAATACAGGTGTAGGTCAGTTAAGGTCAGGGTTTTTGGCAGGATACTAGATTAATGTAGTAAATATAAAAGTCAGAGATAGTCAGCAACGGATTTCAGTAACGGATGGAGGAAGAGACAATGGCTTCGCTGACAGATGATATTGAAGATTATTTGGAAAAGCTGTTGGCCATCAGCCCGCGGAATTATGTAGAAATTCAGCGCGCTGAGCTGGCCCGCAAGTTTGCTTGCGTTCCCTCACAGGTAAACTACGTTTTAAACAGCCGTTTTTCTTTAGCCCGCGGTTACCTGGTGGAGAGCAGGCGAGGGGGTGGCGGCTACATTCGTATTTACCGTATTACTAATCCCCAGGGCCGGAGCTGGGCAGAAACATTAAGCCGGATTGATGCCGCCTCTTTTGAACCGGCGCAGGCGCAACAGTTTTTAAAACGTCTTTATGAAGAAAAAGCACTCTCCCGGCGGGAAGCGCAGATGATCAACACTTTACTTCGAGATGAGCATTATCGCGGCCTTGGTCGGGAGGAAAGAAGGCGTGTACAAAAAAAACTGTTTAAAGCTTCCCTGGAAGCAATTCTAAAGGGCAGTTATTAAGGGGGTTACCAGGATGATTTGCCAAGAATGTCAACAAGAGACTGCGACCGTGCATATCACTAAAATAATTAACGGCCGCAAAACCGAACTTCACCTGTGCCACCGCTGTGCTCAGGCACATGACGAACTTGATTTTTCTTTTGAACCGCAGTTTTCACTGCATAATTTGCTCGGTAGCATGCTCGGAGAAAGTATGCGTGGTTCCCGGGAAGCACTGCGCAAAGCGAAGGTGCAGTGCCCTTCCTGTGCATTGACTTTCGCCCAATTCAGCCAGATTGGCAGGCTGGGATGCAGCCATTGTTTCTCGGCTTTTGATGAGCAGCTGGCGCCTTTATTGCGCCGGATACACGGTAGCAGCAGGCATACGGGCAAGGTGCCCCGCCGCAGAGAGGGCTCGCTCCGTTCTGTCCGGGAGCTGGAGCGGCTGCGGGAAGAGCTGAAATTGATGATTCAAAAAGAGGAATTTGAGAAGGCCGCCGAACTGCGCGACCGGATTAAGGCTTTGGAGAAAGAGATGAAAGAGGGGGAGTAGCAGTGAAGCAAAAAAAGATAGTTTATAGCAAATGGATGGCTGGGAACGGGCCCGAAGCGGAAACGGTGATCAGTTCACGGGTGCGTATTGCCCGCAATATTGAGGGGATTCCCTTTCCGTACCTGGCCTCCGATGCTCAGACCAGGCGTGTTCAGGAGCTGGTTGCACAGGCGGCTACTTCTCAAAAGGAGCTTTTCCGGCAGTTTAACTTCATACCCATGGAAAACCTGAACCCCCTGGAGAAGGAGCTTCTTGTTGAGAAGCACCTGGCCAGCCCGTTTCTGGCCCGCGAATCACAACATGGGGCTTTGCTTCTGCGCCGCGACGAAGCGGTTAGCATCATGGTAAATGAAGAAGACCATCTGCGGATCCAAGTAATTCTGCCGGGGTTGCAGCTTGAAGAAGCATTACAGGAAGCCGATCGCTATGACGATGGGCTTGAGGAAGAGCTCAACTATGCTTTTGACGAGTGCTACGGTTACCTGACTGCCTGTCCAACCAATGTTGGGACAGGGCTGCGGGCCTCGGTAATGTTGCATCTGCCGGCGCTGATTATGACCGGGCAGGCCAACCGGCTTCTAGGGGCGCT
>JAAZPQ010000065.1 GCA_012797175.1 Bacillota bacterium | reverse complement strand
TTTGTTGATGCGGTCAATGGCGATAGCCGTGTTGCCGCTATCATCCAGGTACGATTGTGACACCTTAAAGCCGGCCAGGCTGTCTAATTCTTCTGCGAGAGCTTTTCTTCTTTGGAGTGTGTTCTTGACTATGGAGACAACAATAAACACTACTGCGATTAAAATTAAAATGAGAAAAAATAAAAACCACAAAGCGCATCACCTCAATTCGTTGCCGGTATGCGGTTGCGCCCTAATTTTAACAATTTAGCTCTTTGCTTTTGCGTCATTTTACGCCATCTGGCCATTGACTTTATGCCGAAGTTCTCCTGGGTTGGTTGATATCGATTGGCACCGGGCGCTCTAGAGACGGCAAGCCCGGCTAAGCCAGGCTTGCTCTCGTGATCATCAAAAGGACCACCGCCAAAAGTTAAATATCGCGGGCATTCTACTTCCCCCTAAGGCTTAGCAACTTACGGTTTGGGCAATCGCTTGTTGACAATGAAAAAACCGATACCCGCCAGTATTGCTGCCAACGCGCCGATAGCAGCGGCAATGCCGATATCACCAAACATCATAGCAGACATAATAAGGCCTATCAATCCGACAATTAGTAGCAGAATAGCAATTATTAGCACATGTTACACTCCTTTCTAAGGTTACGTTTCTTTTATTTTTCAAACGTAACCGTTATCTGAGCAGAATCTAAGATGGTGTCCCCACTGTTAGTCTCAAAAATATGGAATTTAAATTCTAGCTCATCAATGCTGGTGATCTCATTGTCAGTTAAGTCGGATTCTAGAAATGTAATCGTGTCAAATGCTTTTTTGCCAGCCAGCACCTCGGTTGAAAATATAGGCTCAATCATAAAGCCATTTACAGACATATTTCTAATCTGGATAGTGGCATCGATATCGCTGTTGTTCTCAATATAGGTATAGATATCTGCGCCCCAAAAACTCTCTTTACTGTCGAGATACTTGATGACAATTTTAAAGCCGTCTTGATCAAGCGCCACAAATCCGCTGTCGTCGTAGGCCTGGGTAAACGAGGGAGGCGCCGAAGTGGTGATCGTGATCGTCTCTGAATCAAATACCGTATCCCAAGTTTCAGTGTCGAACACATGGAATTTAAACTCGATCTCTTTGATAAGCTCTATTCCGGCAACTTCAAGATCGGTTGACATAAAAACAATCTCATCGTTTGCCTGCTTCCCGGCGGCTACTTCGCAGGAAAAGATGCTTTCTACCATTACACCGTTAATCGCCAGATCGCGCACCTGGATAGTCACAGAATTGTCGCGCTTGTTTTCCACAAAAACCTTCAACCGCGGCCCCCAGGTTCCATCCATCTCCAGAGACTTAACTGTAACTGTAATGCCATCGTGGTCAAGGACCACCTGCTCATCTACCGTGACCTCGTCTGCAGGTATCTCATTGGTGCTTATATTAACCACATCTTTGTCATTGTCCGGTGCACATGACAGGGATAATACCAAGCATAGACACAAAAAAACTACAAAACTAATTCTTTTCATAATCGGTACCTCCATTAATAACATATTCAAACAGACTTGTAGCGATTAAAAAGATAACAGGGCAGATACCCTGCTTTATTTATCAGCTTCCAAGTCATCCGGATAAACCATGGTCTCAAAAAGCTCACCTGTGGTCGAATCCTTGATATTAATTGTCACTGCAATATTTTCTGCTTGAACACCGTCAAACAGTTGGTAATAGAGGGTCGCTGTGCCCAGCCCTAAAATTGCAAAACCATCCAGGCTGTTTTCATATAATTCTTTGTCTACTATTAAAGTCATCGCGGTCAAGTCTTTATTATATTGAACATCTTTAATGGATGGAAAATCGTTGTCGCTTTTCAGCTCTTCGATCATCTCGTTAAAGTTATCTTTTAGCTCCTGCTTTAACTCCCGGTAGACAGACTTGGACATCTTGTAGGTTAACGATCCATCATCATTTAATACTGCTTCTTTGACCCCTTTTTCTTTGGCTTTTTTAATTGTGGCTTCAATATTATCTTCTTCGACCAGTGAAGCCGGCAAGGTGATGGTTACATCTAAAAGCCCTTTTTCAATTTCTACAGATTCGTCAGTGCTACGAGAACCAATATCCTCCCCCGGAGCGCTGCCGCAACCCGATACCATCAATAAACATGAAACAATTAATATAACCAACATCTTTTTCATGTTTCGACACCTGCCCTTTCTTAATATCGGTTATCCATTTTACCCGACAACAAATGATCTTTATTTTTTAGGAATTACCTTTATAAAATATGGTAGCAAACTGTTGTGACGGCTTGATGTCACTTTGAATTGAACGGAAACCGAAGCCGGCGATCATTGCGCCTGGCCATAGGGCGTCCGCCCGGCATCGGTCTATTGGGATGTAAAAGTGAGCAAAAAAAGTTTTGCCCTATTTTTTTAAAAAAATAGGGCGATTGGGCGATTGATGGGGACCGCAGAGCAGGGGCTATTGCTTTTGCCGGTAATAGCGCATCGTTTCTTGCAAGTTTCTAATTAGCTCTTCCCTTAACCAGAGCGGTTCAAGCACCTCTACGGCACCGCCCCAGCTCATCAGCCAGGGGATCATCTCCTGCGCTCCGGTCAAACGGTAGGTAACCTCGAGCATTCCGCCGGAAAGCTCTTTAGTGCGCTGGCTTTCGTGAAAAAGGTTGTGCCTAAAGCGCTCTGCAGGACCGGCACGAACTTTGAGACGTACCGTTTCCAGATCTCCGGATTCATCTTCAGTCCAGGTGCCCCAAACATCTTGATAGGCTTCTTTTAGCGAAAACCCGGGAGGCATGCGGTAAAAGCTGTTTTCAATTACGGTAAGATCTTTAATGTTTAGCAGTAAAAAGACGCGCCTTTGCCGGCGCTGCGTGCAGTGACCGGTAAGGTACCAATTGTTTAAACGGCACAGGAGGCCGTGGGGCTCCACCACCCGTTCAGTAACAGCGCCGTCATAGGTGCGCAGATAGCTGAGACGCACTCTTTTTTTCTCCCGGATGGCCCGCAGAATCTCCCGGATCATGAGCTCGCTTTTCGCAGGATCAGCTGGAAAGGCACCGGAAACATAGACCATATGCTCCAGTTCACTTAAAATACCGGCAAAGGTACTTAGCCCGGAAAGCGTATTTTGAAAAACACTTTGCATGGCCGCTTCGATGCTGCTTTTCATCGCTCCCCGCAGCTGGGGATACATGCTTAGCAGGAGCATGGTGGTATCGTCAACACCAGCCGGCAGGTCGCTTCTTTCGTCGCGAAAGATGTAGTATGTTCTGTTGCCGCGTCTCTGGCCGCAGATAACTTTCTCACCAATAACAACCTCATCCGCATCGTCTTCGTCTAAGTCTTCTCCCGGCTCCGGTTTTTCTCCATAACAGAGGGGATCAAAAAAGAGGTTTAACCGCCTGATCAGGCGGTAGATGGTGCGTACAGAAGGTTGCCGGTCGTTAATCTCCGCATAAGCCTCCTGCAGCTCTTCCATGGTCGCTCCCCCGGAAGGGGTTTTCTCGATAACGGTAATCAGTATTTTTACCAGTGTTTCCGGTTGAGTGCCGGTGCGGGGATAACGAGTCAATGCAGATACCGCCTTTCATGTAACTTCCATTTCCTTGAAAGGTAGAGGGACCCTTTCCTAGAAAGACTTAATGGCGATAAGCTAGATCTACCATTAAAGCGTGACACATATGTGTCTTCTCAATTTGTTAGCATGTATCAATCGACCAGGGCTTTATTGATTTCAGGACGGTCCTTTTGATCCGGCTTATTTCCGCATCTACCCCATTCTTTCAAGGAAGGAGAGACCAGGGCGGGGCTAATTGCTGCCGCCTCCTTACCATTAGCCGCTCATCACCTGGTTCATCATAAAGTCAAGCACTTCACCATCAATATATCCGTCATCGGCGATCCGCTCATCAAAGTTTTCGGTAAGGTAATACTTTTTTAAGGCCTCTTGATGCTTTGCGGTCCAATTGCCCGAGTATTCCCCCTCGAAATAGCCCAGTTTATTAAGGGCCCGAACTATTTTTTCCGCGCGCTCCCCTTCTATTTTCAGGATATTTTCGGGTTTTGTTTTATAAAAGTAGAGCTTATACAGCCCATGTAATCTAATCAATTCCTTGATCGGTTCAGGATGATCGTCTACCCTTAAATCAATATAGCGGTCGTTAAATCCGCCGTAACCGCCCTCTGGTTTAACCACCAGCAAGGCTGCAGATTGTTTTCCCCGGCTGTCACCACCGGCTGCTTGAGCCGCATCCAGCGCTTTAAGCAGCCGGGAGGCCAGATCACCTGTAGATTTTTCAAAGACTTCTGCCATCCGGGTCACTGTCTCTTCATTTACCAGGATATTACCCTGACAGGTATAGTTTTTCCCCGTAACACCCCCGGCCCACGGGAAGCATTCATCCCCGGTAAAATTAGCGGCGTTACCCCGGGCATCAACTATGCCCACCTGCCGGAATTCCTTTTCATCATCTTCTGCCAGCATCATATCCAGGGCTTCTTGGGGTGAATACCCCTTTTCTAAAAGCGCCAGCCCCTTCGGGCCAAAACTGGTGTTGGCCCAGGATTGGGTAGCTACGGCTCCGAGACCAGCTTTGGCCCACGGAACCACAGAGCCCACTGCAATAAACTTTGACTGTACCGCTATACCCAGCTCTTCTGTTTCCGGGTCTGCGGCTACAATTGAAAACGTAGCCACAACATCCTTGATGCTTCTATTTTTCATATCGAGACCTCCTGGCAATTATTGTTTTAACCTGGGATCCAGGGCATCCCGCAACCCATCCCCCAGCAAATTAAGGGATAAGACCACCATAAAGATAGCCATACCGGGCAACAGGGATATATGAGGAGCTACCCGCAAAAAATCCTTTCCGTCGCTGAGCATAACCCCCCATTCCGCCATAGGCGGTTGTGCCCCTAGTCCCAAAAAACTCATTCCCGAGGCGGCAATGATCATCCAGCCCACGTCCAAGGTGGCTGCCACGATAATCGGGGATAGGGCATTGGGTAGGATATGCTTAAATAATATCCGCAGGTCTGAAGCACCAAGAGCTTTTTGGGCTTCGATATACTCCTGTTCTCTTAATGATAATACGGTCCCCCGGACAATCCGGGCATAGTAGGGTATCCCGACAATGGAGATAGCGATCATGGCATTTAATAATCCCGGGCCCAATGCGGCAATAATAGCAATGGCTAACAATACATAGGGAAAAGCCATTAAAATATCAATAAACCTCATGGCTAGAATATCAAAGAAGCCTTTATAGTAGCCGGCCAGAAGCCCAATGAGAATGCCAAAAAACATGGCGATGGCCACCGCTGTAAAGCCTATGGCTACAGATATCCTACCCCCATAGAGAAGGCGGGTGAGCATATCCCGGCCCAGGTGATCCGTCCCGAGGATATGACCTGGGGAACCAAGAGGCAAAAGGCGGTCAGCCATATTGACAACATTTGGGTTATAGCTGGTTAGATACGGCGCCGCCAGGGATAGCAAGATAACTACAACCAGGATGCAACCCCCGGCCACAGCTATTTTATCTTTTTTTAACCGCCGCCATATTTCTTGTTTTGGATCTGCTTGTATTACTTCAAAATCTTCTGCTGCCGCTTCCGGCTGATCTATTTTTACATTGGGTTCAGTCTGCATTCTATCCAGCCCCCGGTTAATTATAAGAGATCCGTGGATCGAGAAATGCATAAACAATATCCACAATCAGGTTAACAAAAACGTACGTGGTAGCCACAAAAAGGATGGTCCCCTGGACCAGGGGGAAGTCCCGGGCCAGGATGCCGTTGACCATTAATGTACCTATCCCCGGCCATCCAAAGACTATCTCTACCAGCACCGCCCCGGACAGAAGAAAACCGATTTGCATACCTACCACGGTGATGACCGGGATTAAAGCATTCCTTAAGGCATGACTGTAGATTACGACCCTTTCCGGTAGCCCTTTGGCCCTGGCAGTTCTAATATAATCCTGACGGATTACTTCCAGCATGCTGGAACGGGTCATCCGGGCAATTTCTGCCATGGAAGCAGTGGCCAGGCTAAAGCCCGGTAGAATCAAGAATTTAAGCATGTTCCCCAGGCCGGTCTGCCCGGGGGGGTACATCCCCGATACCGGCAGCCAGTTTAGCTTAAGGCCAAAAATAACTTGAAGAATTAGTCCCAGCCAAAAAACCGGCAGGCAAAAACCAACCAGGGCCAAGAACATCAAGAGACGATCCCATAAGGAATACTGCTTGGTTGCTGATACAATTCCCGCCAGTACCCCGAAAGTAATGGCGATAATACCAGCAAAAACAGCGAGGGTTGCCGTAGCCTTAAACCTGGTGAGAACTAACGGCAGCACTTCTCGCTTAAGCTGAATAGAACGACCCCAGTCTCCTTTTAGAACATTAGTGATCCACTGAAAATATTGTTGATGCAGGGGCAGATCTAATCCCAGCTGCTCCCGCAAAGCATCCAGGGATTGCTGCGTTGCCTTTGTTCCCAGCATAATTTGTGCAGGGTCACCTGGTGATAAATGCAAAATTAAAAAAACCAGGATTGAAACACCAATCAGTACAGGTATTAATGCCAGCAAGCGTTTAAGGATATAATTGAGCATCTTAGATTACCCCTGAAATAATTAGGCCGGGTGGGTGTAAGCAGGTACACACACCCGGCGCTGATCAATTATTCTATACTTACTTTATCGAAACGAAATACCCCCGTGGGATGTAACTCAAATCCTTTGATCTTCTTTTTCATGGCTACGATTTGAGTCTCGTGATCCACAACGACAAGGGGAGAATCGGCCATAATTAGTTTTTGTGCTTGTTGATACAGTTCTACTCTCTTATCCTGGTCTGAGATGATTCTTGCTTCCTTAAGGAGCTTGTCTACCTCGGGGTTTTTATAAAAACCCTCGTTAAACCCATTAGTAGGCCACTGCTCTCCGCTTAAGAGAATGTACAGGAAGTTATCCGGGTCACCGTTATCCCCCAGCCAGGACAGCTCGTGCATGAGAACATCGCTCTTGTCAACGGGCTGGAACATTTTGTCCAGATAGGTACCCCATTCCAGCTGTTGGATATTGGTTTTGATCCCCACGGCTTCCAGGTCAGATTGGATTGCGGTAGCCATGGTTACAGGCTGCTGCATCCCGGAGCCAGATTTGGGCACGTAGAAATCGATGGTCATACTTTCATCGTATCCGGCTTCTTTTAACAGCTCCCGGGCCTTCTCGGGATTGTAGCTGTAATCCTGAACATCATCAGTATAGCTCCAAATAACCGGCGGCAGTATGTTTTTGGCCAGCACTCCGGTACCCTTCAGGATATTATCAACAATTGCTTCTTTGTTGATGGCATAGTTGACCGCTTGCCGCACCCGCACATCGTTAAAAGGAGGCCGCTGGCAGTTCAATGCTACGTACCAGGTGTGCATTCCAGGCTGTTCCACGACCTGGAGATCTGCATCATCTTTTAAGCGCTCCAAATCATCAGGGGGTATGCCCACGATAAAATCGATATTCCCCGCTTCCAGCTCGGTAAGACGGGTCTGATCTTCAACAATGGGACGGAAAATAAGCCGGTCTACGTTTGGTGCTCCCCGCCAGCAATCTTCATTTTTTTCCAGAATTACTTCTACACCGGGGTTCCAGCTGACAAATTTAAAGGGGCCGGTACCCACGGGATTTTGAGAAATATCTTTGCCATATTCTTTAATTGCCTCCGGGCTGACCATGGATGCTGAATTCATGGCCATGTTGCCTAAAAAAGGAGCAAAGGGTTCATTTAAAATAATCTTGACGGTTTCTGCGTCTACGACCACAACTTCTTCTACCATCCCGAAGGTAAAGTCAGCATATCCAAATTCCCCGGTATCATGGTAGGGGTGCTCGGGATCAATTTGACGATCGATATTGAACTTTACCGCGTCTGCATCGAAAGGAGTTCCGTCATGAAACTTAACCCCCTGGCGTAATTTAAAGGTGTATTCCAGGCCATCATCTGAAATCTCCCATTCCGTTGCCAGGCCCGGTTCCAATTCGGTACTGCCATCCTTAAATCTGATCAGGCTGTCATACATCTCCATGGCAGCCCGGCTAGAGTTATAATCTGTTAGCTGTGCCGGATCTAAAGTGGTAGGCTCTGCCTGGAGACCAATAATTATTTGAGTATCCTCGAGCGCCTGCTCTTCACCACCACATCCCGCAACAGCCAGGACCATTAGGCCCAGCACCAGCAAAATGGATACTTTTCTCATTGTTTTTGTTTTTCATCCCTTTCATATGTTTTTCGGCACCAACAAATAAAGCTGTCTTTTAATTAATGGGCATCCCTCCCTAGCCGGTGACAGGCCACGTAATGCCCTTTTGAATATTCCCGCAGCTCCGGTTCTTCTTGAGTGCAGAGCTCAAAAGCCACGGGGCAGCGTGCATTGAAGCGACAGCCGGGGGGAGGATCAATGGGGCTTTGCACATCACCGCTGAGAAGAATACGTTCCCTTTTAAGCTTTGGATCCGGGATGGGAATGGCTGATAAAAGGGCTTTTGTGTAGGGATGTAAAGGGTTGTCATACAGCTCATCACTTCCTGTTATCTCCACCAGCTTGCCTAAATACATGACCCCCACCCTGGTGCTAACATGTTTAACCACGTTTAGCCCATGGGCAATAAACAGGTAAGTTAAATCCAGCTCTTGCTGCAAATCTTTTAACAAATTTAAGACCTGTGATTGAATGGATACATCGAGGGCTGAAACCGGCTCATCGCAAACAATTAGCTCAGGTTCTACAGCCAGGGCCCGGGCGATGCCCACGCGCTGACGCTGGCCGCCGCTGAACTCGTGGGGATAGCGGTTGATATGGTAAGCACTTAATCCTACGTAATCAAGCAGCTGTTTTACTCTTTTTTGAACGCTATTCCCCCGGGCAAGGTTGTGAATATAAAGGGGTTCGGCAATGATATCCCCGATATTCATTCGCGGATTAAGAGAGCCATAGGGATCTTGAAATATAATCTGCATCTTCCGGCGCAGTTCTTTTCTTTTTTCACCAGTAAAGTCGAATATATTCTGGTTTTCCAGAAACACTTCTCCCCCTGTGGGAGGCAGTAAATTAATAATCAGCCTCCCCAGGGTAGATTTGCCGCAGCCGCTCTCACCTACCAACCCCATGGTTTCCCCGCGGTTTAAGTAAAAGGTAACCCCGTCCACTGCTTTAAGCCAGGAACGATTACGACCAAAAAGGTTTTCATTGACGGGAAAATATTTTTTTAAATTTATAACTTCAAGGTAATGATCAGCAGACACAGTTTCAGCCTCCCGGGAAATGACACCTGACAAGATGCTCTTGGTTATATGGTAGCAGTTCCGGCTGTTCGTTTTGGCAACGCCCGGTAGCTTTACTACACCGGGGAGCAAAACGGCATCCAGGGGGAAAGCAAATGGGATTGGGAACCACACCTTCGATGACAAATAATGTCTCTTGTTTTACATCCAGGCGCGGTATTGACTGCAGCAGACCGGCGGTATAAGGATGCACGGGAGATTCAAAGATTGTATCTACGCCAGCATATTCTACTATTTGCCCCGCGTACATAACTGCCACCTCAGAAGCCATTTCCGCTACAACCCCCAGGTCGTGGGTAATCATTAATATGGCCATGCCAAATTCTTTTTGAAGCCGTTTCATTAAATCAAGGATCTGAGCCTGAATAGTCACATCCAGGGCGGTGGTAGGTTCATCGGCGATCAGTAATTCCGGGTTACAGGCAAGGGCAATGGCAATCATAACCCTCTGGCGCATACCCCCGCTGAGCTGATGGGGGTAGTCATTAACACGTTCTTCTGCTGCCGGGATTCCTACCAGCTGGAGCAGTTCTATGGCCTGTTCTTTCGCCTCATCTTTTCCTACCTTCCGGTGGGCGACAATGACTTCTTCAACCTGGCGACCGATCTTGAAAACCGGGTTTAATGAGGTCATTGGTTCTTGAAAAATCATGGTTATTCTATTGCCCCGGATCTGGCGCATCTCTTTTTCTGGCAAGGCTAAAAGATCCTGGTTTTGAAAATAAATGCTCCCGGATACAATTTTACCAGGGGGCTGGGGGATCAACTGCATGATCGAGGAAGCCAGAATACTTTTACCGGAGCCTGATTCCCCCACGATGGCCAAAGTAGTGCCGGCCTTGATGCTCAAATCCACATCATCAACAGCCTTAACCACACCGGAATCTGTATAAAAATATGTTTTGAGGTTTTCAATATTCAACAGCGTTTGTTCCACAAATTTTATCTCCGACAGTAGTAAGAATCATTCATAATTAATTACGATTACTTCTACTTCGGTTGCATTTTTCCTGCCGGAGCTAAAAAAATGGCCCTAATTCTGACATGAAGTCGTCACAACTACCCTTTATGGCTAAAGCCATTTGCAATTATAGCCTTTTAAAAGAAGAGAGCAATGGTTCAGGGTTCTTGGGCCAGACAACCCGGCAATCCGGGATTGAGGGCATTCCATATTATAAATTTGCTGGATTGACATCTAGAACAGAATATTGCTATACTGGCACAGATTTTACATTCTTAGAATCAAGTATTCCGTAACAGAAATCGCTTCTGGATACCGGGCCCAATCAGAGAACGAATTCGTTAAACGGGAAAGGAGGTCTAGAACTGATGATAAAGTATATGAAAAAACATGAAGAATTTATTACCGATGCCTTAGAGCTCAACATAGGTGAAGAGCTGGAACGCCTTAAAAAATATCATAAAATTCAAATCGAGATTATTCAGCATGAAAGGTTGGCTCATCTTTTGGTTACCCTCTCCTTTGGACTCTTCTCCCTGATAGCGGTATTGTTTGCTGCAGCTTTTAACAAGCTGGAGATTTTGCTTCTCGGCCTGTTGTTTCTTGTACTTCTAATCCCGTACATTATACATTACTACAAACTTGAAAACGGTGTACAAAAATGGTACGGCCTTTATAATGAAATTGACAAGCAGCTACATAAAAACCCGAAGAAACAGATTTAATCGGCCCGGGTCAAGGATACCCTCGGGACCAAATAAACATGAACTAGACAGAAAAATGTTCGTTCATGCCGAGCGTAGGGGCGGCCCGGAACCGGGCTGCCCCTACGCTTCTCCGCCCGGCGCAACGCCTAAAATGGTGGCCAGTTTTTTCCGCAGGTCCACCGGAATAGCGGCCACCCTGGCATAACCGCTTGTTAACCTGGCCCGGCCGACCATGACCAGAGCACGAGACCAGAGCTGCCCCAGCGGCGATAGCGGCTCGTCTTCCAGCCAGTGATAGCCGTCTTCTTGCATGGTCCCAAATTTGCGGGTGACCACATTCAGGCGGGCCCAGCCGCCCCGTTTCAAAAGGTAACCCAGCAGCTCCCGTTCGGTTTCGTCTAGTTCGGCGACCGCCTTATGCAGCACCTCTTCCCGGTTCAGGGCCCCGGTGATCATTTTTTCCCGGTCTGGCCGCCGACGGCAGGGCTCCAGGCCGTAGATTGCGCAGATATTTAACAGCCACTCGTTGGGCATATTCTTAAGACCCCGGAGCAAAGACGCCTCCAGGGGGAGCACCTTTTTCTCTACAGCCTCACGTGCTTGCTCTTCATAGGAAAGAAGAATCTCTTCCAAAATACCTGGATCCTCCAAT
>JAAZPQ010000064.1 GCA_012797175.1 Bacillota bacterium | reverse complement strand
CTCTACCGCCCGTCGGGCTCCATCCGTCTTCCGGGCGGCCTTGGCATTTAGCGGCGCCTGATCTGCCGCCGCCGCAGCGGTACCGATTATATCAAAGATTATGCCCAGCATAATCACGGCCAGTAAAATTAGGAAGGAAAGCAACAGTGAATAGATCACATCGAGCAATAACCGTGTGATGATACCGATAGCTACCGCCAGAACAAAAGACCAAATGGTGATCCTTGCTACCCACCGTCCCGAGGGACGGCTACGCCTGCTTTTACTCACCTCATCACCAGACCGCTCCGGCATCGTCAAGGCCGGCTTGCATTATTTTAGCTTAAACAACTTGCCACCCGGAGATACTGCCTCTGCTGGTCCTCTCCCGGTTAGTCCTATGGACAAAAAAACACAGGTGGTAGCAGGCCAGGTAAACGTTGCGGCTTAGGTCCAGCAGGTTTTCCCGAATAATCACCTCTCGTTACCGATAAGGCAGTTCCCTTTTCAGATTATTCTCGCCATGTCGCCACCGGCGAAACTGGATTGCCACTTAGCTCGCACTTTAATCCCTGGCCCGCCTCTCTTTAGAGAGCAGTCTAGGAGATTTCCTCCCTGGCCCCTTTCCTTCCCCTAGCCTCTTTTGCAGAATGGGTTTCAGGAGTCTTCTTTTCTCCCCCCGCCCACCCCACTCAAGGCAGGCTACACTGCACCCAGCTTTCACCGCATGCAGGTTCTCTTCCCAAGCAGTAGCCGTAGCCGTTAGGCATCCAGCCACCGTCATTGGGTCTCCGCGAAGGCAGGGTCAACGCCTACATGCCTTTGTAGATCGCCCCGTCCTTCTTAACTCCCAGCACCAGCCCCCGACTGGGCTTCGGCGGCCAGCACCAGGAACTTCATCGATGTGCCCTTAACGGATTTTTAGGCCCGTTTTCGGAGAAGGGGAGCCAACTAGAATACTGCACCACCTATGTTCTTGGTGAAAAGGATTATAACATATTGTCTTTCTTTTCTCAAGAAGGAGAAACAAAGGAAAGACGGAAAAAAGGAAGGAGAGCCAGGTTCCTCGTCCCAGGGACGAGGAACCTGGCCCCCTGTCCCATTAGCGGCCTTGCTGCATTTCGCAGGCCATCACGGTATGCTTACAGAGAACGATCGTCGTAACCGAACCGACTCCGCCGGGAACCGGAGTGATCTTATCGACTATCGGCTCCACTGCGGCGAAATCGACATCTCCGCAGTACTTGCCGGGATTGTCGGGGTCCGGGTTGATACCGACGTCAATGACAATCTGTCCTGGCTTAACATAGCTGCTGCCAATCATCTTCGCCCGGCCCACCGCAGCCACCAGGATATCAGCGCCGGCACAGACCTGGTCTAAGTTTTCTGTCCGCGAGTGGCAGATCGTCACGGTGGCATGCTCGCGCAACAAGAGCATCGCTACAGGCTTGCCCACGATCAAGGAACGGCCGACTACAGTAACCTTCTTACCCTTCAGCGGGATCTCGTAGAACTTCAACATCTCCATGCAGGCAGTGGGGGTGCACGGCGGGAAGCCGGTCTGGTCGTCGGTAAAGACCTTGCCCGCGCTGCCCAGGGTCATGCAGTCAACATCCTTCTCTACCGGAATTAAAGAGCGGATCTTCTTCTCGTCGAGATGCTTAGGCAGGGGAGCGAACATCAAGATCCCGTGAATAGAGCTGTCTGCACCGACAGAGAGGACCGACTGCTCAAACTCCTCCTGGTTTACATCTTCGGGATGTTCAAAGATCTCATAAGCAAGCCCGATCCCGTCACTGGTTTTCTTAATCCCACCCTCATAAAAAAGGTCATCGGGATTAGCCCCCACCCGGATGAGCCCTATCTTGGGGGTAACCCCCTTTGCCTTCAGGTCCTCCACCCTTTTAACCAGGTCCTCTTTCATGGCATCGGCTACCGGTTTGCCTTTTAGTCTTTCTGCCATCGTCCCAACCTCCTTAGCGTTAGTTTCACTATTTTTTAATCTTGCCGATGACCAGCTCGAGAGTCTCATCGGCAATCCTGCTTCCGTCCTCCAGAAGCTGATTTATCTCCCGGGTAACTTCATCGACATACGACTGGTCTTTAATGGCGCCCAGATTGATAATTACGTTAAGAGAGGCGCTGACCAGGGCCGCTTTTAAAAAGGCCACCCCGCAGCCCACGTCCGAGATCGCCAACCTAGAGCCGATCTGACCCATACGCTCATGGATCTTAATTCCCCGGTAGGCCTGGCGCATGATCTCCAGGGGAACCGAGAGGGCTACCTTGGAACATTCCTCCAGGGTCTTCTCCTTGTAGGCGGCCTCTTCCGGGGTAGAATTCGGCAACCCGTAAGCCTTGGCCAGCGGAGCAAAGGCTTCTGCATCTTCATCCACCAGCGCTTTTAAACGTTCAATGATCTCGCTGCCTTCCTCGAGCAGCTTCTTGACCTCATCTTCTACGTCGGCATACCTCTTCTTGCCAACGGTAAGATTGCCCACCATATTCGAAAGGGCCATCCCGATGGCCCCGCCCATGGCAGCCGCGCCCCCGCCGCCGGGGGTCGGTGCCTT
>JAAZPQ010000063.1 GCA_012797175.1 Bacillota bacterium | reverse complement strand
TTCATGCAGCGGAGCCATCGTTTCAACCAGCTTGCGGGTCAGGAGCTCCTTGCACTGGACACAGCCGATCTCCGCCGTGCGGCAGGCAGCCTCGATCCCGGAGAGCTCCGAAGGATTGAAGATCTCCTGGAAGCGAAAGGCGGTACAGATCTCGGGGCGACCGGGGTCGTGCCGTCTCGCCCGCTGCGGATCGGTGATCATCTGGCTTACCTTCTCCTTGATTTTTTCCGGCGGATCCGAAAGCGCGATATCGTTTTCATAGCTTTTGCTCATCTTGCGGCTGTCGATTCCCGGCAGGAGAGGGTATTTACCGAGGAGCGCCTCCGGCTCGGGCAAGACCTTCCCGTAGAGATGGTTGAAACGGCGGGCCACCTCGCGGGCAATCTCTAAGTGTGGCAGCTGGTCCTCTCCCACAGGGACCGCGTCGGCACGGTAGGCCAGGATATCCGCGGCCTGCAGAAGCGGATAGCCCAGGAAGCCGTAATTGTGGATCTCTTTGCCCTCAAGCTCGCGAAGCTGCTCTTTAAAGGTGGGGCAGCGCTCCAGCCAGGCAATCGGCGTGATCATCGCCAGGAGCAGGAAGAGCTCGGCATGCTCCTTTATCTCGGACTGGCGAAAGAGGACGGCCCGCTCCGGATCCAGCCCGGCACTGAGCCAGTCGATCAGCATCTCCCGGCTGTTCTCTTTGACCTGGTGCGAATCGGCATAACCGGTCGTCAGGGCATGCCAGTCGGCAATAAAGTAATAGCAGCGGTATTCGTCCTGCAGCCGCCTCCAGTTCTGCAAGGCGCCGATATAATTGCCCAGGTGCAGCCGCCCGCTGGGCCGCGCCCCGCTAACGATAATCTTCTTTCTTTTCTGTTCATCTTTAGCCATATTTTTCACCTCAACCGTTATCTTAAACCCAGGATCAGGAGGACAACTGTCTGCATGGCGTTCAGGACGCTTGTAAACAAGGGCCAGATCAGCCAACTAATGGCGCCGCTGAAAATCAGGATCATCAGTAAAAGCGGCGCGTACGGCTCAACCTGCCGGAAAAAAGCCGCAACCCGACCCGGCGCCAGGGCCGCTAAAATCTTCGAGCCGTCCAGCGGGGGAACCGGAACCAGGTTAAAGACCCCTAAAAGAATATTGAAAATCACCAGGATCTCCATGAATTGATGGTAGAACGGCCAGTGGAGCCCCAGCCTCACCGGGATATACATAAGAAAGAGGCTGGCAAAGGCCAGGGCGAAGTTGGCCAGCGGGCCGGCAAAAGAGACCCAAAGCATACCCGAGCGGTAATCACGAAAGTTATACGGGTTGACCGGCACCGGCTTCGCCCAGCCGAAACCAAACAGCAGCAGGGTAATCGTGCCGATAGGATCGAGGTGCCGGAGCGGATTTAAGCTCAGCCGCCCGTAATATTTCGCCGTGGCATCCCCAAAATGGTAGGCCACCCGGCCGTGAGCATACTCGTGAATGGTAATAGCCAGCAGCAGGGCGGGAATACGCCAGATTAAGTCCAGTGCATTAGACGGAAAGATCTTTTATTCCTCCCTTCGCCGCTCCAGGTAAGAGATAACAAAATCGAGCTCCTCATCCTTACTGCGTAGTTCTCCGTCGAGAACCGCCTGGTGCAGTGCCCCTAGAATCTCACCATAGAGCGGACCGGGCTGTAAACCGAGCTGCCTTAAAGAGCCTCCCCGAAGCCGCGGTCGGACATGCTGTAGGCTCTCCAGGTAAAGCTTGATATTATCCTTCACCGCCCGGCTCATCGCCAGGGCATAGAGTAAAAGAAGCGACTCGGGACAGAGAGGATCAAGGCGGTTAACCAAAACGCTGGGACGAATAGCCCGGCCAGCCTCTTCAAGCTCTTGCAGCAGAGGAGGGACTGCCTCGCATCCCTGCAGCACCGCCCCGGCCCGCCGGCGCGAGAGGCCCAGCCGCCGCAATATGGCCAGCCGGTCCTGCGGGGCCATCTCCAGAAGCAATCCGCTTAAATAAACCAGCTCTTTTTCAGGAGATGGGCTCCACTCCAGCTGAGGGGCCCAGGAGAGCACCTCGCTGATCCGGTTAAGGCGCTGCCAGAGCTCTTCATTGGGAGAGAGCCGGGGATAGATAAACTTAAGGATACCCAGCTCATGGAGCCGCCTCAGGACGGCCACCGGATCGTCCTCTTCATAGATCAGGCTGATCTCCTGGGCCAGCCGGCTGCGGCTGACCTTTTCCAGAACCCTGTCGCGCAGCGCCTTCTCGATCAGCTCCCGGGTATTCTCTTCAATCTGGAACCCGAAGCGCTGCTCAAAGCGGACCGCCCGCAACAGCCGCAGCGGGTCATCGACAAAACTGAGATGGTAGAGGGTCCGAATAACCCTACGGTGTAGATCCTCTCGCCCTCCAAAGAAATCATACAGCTTCCCGTATGATTCTGGAAGTAGAGAACAGGCCAGGGTATTGATCGTAAAATCGCGCCGGTAAAGATCTCGCTTCAGGCTGGCCACTCCTGCTACTTGCGGCAGCGCCGCCGGAGCGTCGTAAATTTCTTGGCGGGCGGTGGCAAAATCCAGGCGAAGGCCGTCTTCCATAAACAGGGAAGCAGTGCCGAAGCGCTCAAAAACCTTTAATTTTCCGCCAAGAAATTTGACCATCTCGGAGGCAAAACTGACTGCATCGGGGATAACCACGAAATCGAGATCCCGGGCCGGCTCACATCCAAGCAGCAGATCGCGGATAACCCCTCCGACCAGGTAAACCGCGGCGTCCATTTTCGAGGCCCGCTGCCCGATCAGAAGAAGGCGGCTCTGCCAGCGGGAAGGGAAAATGCGCCGGATCAGGGGGGCAATGTTCTCCACTTCTGCTGGCGGCGGGCTGCTCTCTGCTTTCAACAGGCTCCCCCTGGGAAATTGAGCTGGCCGCCGCCGGTCGAGTCGGTCTAGAAAATGCAAAATATCAATCGGCGAGACCAGGCCCACCGGTTCTTTCTCCGCGTTGACCAGGATAACCCGCTCGGCCTTGTTCTCGACAAAAATCCGCCGCAGAGCGGTAACGGAAGTATCCGGGCGGGCAGTAACCGGTTCAGTCTTCATAAATTCACGCACCGGGGCATCACCAAGCTGGCTGCGCAGAGCTCGCTGCAGCTCCCGCCGGGTAATCACCCCGGCGACCTTTCCCTCTTTCAGGACCGGGCCACCGCCGTACCCTTTATTCTCAAAAAATTCATAGGCCGCGGCCACGGTATGGACAGCATCGACCGCCGCGACCGGGGCGGAGGCAATCTGTAACGCCGTAACCGGGGGCGGCAAGCACCGCTCCAGAAGGTCCAGAAGCCGTTCTTTAACTGCGGAGAGCTCCTCTCTTTCTAAATGCGCGATGACCTCCCGGCGGCCTCCGGTAGCCTCAAATGAAGCAAACAGTAGGGGCAGGTCCAGATCATCTTCGGCCGTCCTTGCAATTAGAGAGAGGCCGCCAGAAGTAGACTCTATCAGGAGCACCGCCAGGTCAATCTCTTCGATCTCCTGCAACCGCCGTGCCAGCACCGTGGCGCCCCGAAACTGTTCGCTGATCGAGATAGTCGTCAGTAAAATACGCCGCCTGCAGATCTCGTAGAGCTCGCTTTTTCGAAACAACACCGCCAGCAGGCTCTCCTGGGATACTGTCGGAAAAACGTGCATATATCTATGAACCAGCACGGGATCGACCCCCTGTTCCCAGAGAAAAGCAGCGGCGGCGGCATCGCGCGGTGTGGTAGTGGTGCTGCTTAGCGCAGCGGTATCCCGGTAGATCCCGAGAAGAAAAAGCAACCTTTCCAGATCGGTTATGGAGATGCAGCGATGGCGGATCTCTTCAACCAGCAGCGTAGTCACTGCGCCAACCGGCTCCACGCGGATCTCGTTCCCCGCGATGTCGTCAGATGCCGGCGGGTGATGATCATAGATATGCACCTCTGCGGCCTGTTCCAGCAAAGGCAAAAAAGGCTTGAGATGGCTTTTCTGCCGGGTATCGACTACGACTACTGTTCTTGCTGCCGAAAAGCCGTCTTCTCCCGCAAAAGTTTTTATCGGGAGCCGTTCCCCGTAG
>JAAZPQ010000062.1 GCA_012797175.1 Bacillota bacterium | reverse complement strand
TAGCGCTCCACCTCGCCTTCAGACATGGCATCGATACGGTTGATCATCTCCGGGAATAGCGGTGGGTAGAGCTCGTAAAGGTATTCATACATCCGGTCGACCATGAACTCGACATCGGGCAGCTCGCCCCAAACCTTTTGTAGATACTCCGTAGCCATGAAGAGGGCCTGACAATATTCTTGCATTAGCGAGAGAAGCTGCTTCATCCTGGTGATGGGGGTCATTTTTTGGTTCCGGTTAACGCTGTAGAGCTCTTTTGCCTTCTGCACGGCCACCTCTTTCCACCGAATCACCTCTTCGAAAGCCCGGTAGGCCTCCGAAAATTCACCGCCCTGCTCGGCCATATATTTCTCCAGGCCGTAGCGCAGATAAGCAACCCGGCTGTCAATAAAAACCTTGAGTGTTTCAATCAGGCCGGCAATCTGTCGAGAATCAAGCGGCTTCAGCTCACGGCAAAGGATAAAGAGATCAGGACACTGTTCAATTTTCTTTAGCAAGGCCTCACAGAGCAGGTAGCCATCAAGAGAGGGGCGCTTCTGGCGGCCCTCGGTGGGACGCCAGCCCCAGTTACAGGCCCGCTTCATCAGCCGCCGGTAGAGCACGATCTGGGTATCAAGATCTTCGCGGGCCAGGTCATAACCGGTCTCGCTGAGCCTAACCGCATGAACCGGAATATTTTCCGTAATTCTAAAGTTTTCTACCAGGGTGTCGCAGATGCCGCAGAAATACTTGCCGTTTTCCCAGAAAATAAGCGGATTCCGGTAGAGGCCGCTTTTTTCAATTGTATAACGGCCCACCCCGTCCACTCCAAGAGGGGGATAATGCCCGTCCGCCCGTAGAACCAGGCGGATCTCCGGCGCCCAGCAGATCTGCTGAAACTTTACTTCGGGCAACTGCTCAAAGCCTTCTGTTTTTAATATTTGATCGATATACTGCTCCGGAGTAACAAAATGGACCCGGTATATTTCACGATCTTCATCCAGAAGTTTCTGCCAGGCGCGGGCGATAATCTCAATAGCAATATCTCCAAAGTCCATCAGCTCGAGATCCTGGATATAGAGAAGCACGGCATCGGGGGGCGCCTGGTTCAGCTCCTGCCGCAAGACTTCCTGGTATAAGGCCACCCCCTCTTCCATGCCGATCGGGAACGGTTCGCTATGGCCGCTTAAATACTCGTTAAAGAAAACCGGGTAATCGCCTAACTTATAACCCTGCCCCTTGACTTCATCTCGCTTCATACGGGTAATCGGCCGCCAGATCTCCTGCGAGATCGGAAAATTACGGGGAAAAGCGAGGAGACAACGGTGAGGGCTTTTCACCCAGAAAGGCTTGTAGAGATAATCGCCCGGCCCGACCAGCTCGAAAGGCGCCTTTTTCTCTTGAAGATGCGGGAAGATGATATAGTCAATATTTGCCGCGGCGATACCCTCCATTTTATTAACACTGTAAGAGGCTTCGGGTGAAAAGTAACCCTTATATTTAGGATGCGGTACCGACATGTAATTATGCAGGTACTGCATATTCCAGATTATCTCCTGAGTAATCTCCTCTTCTTTCAACAGGGAAACATGAGTATGATGGGCATGACCGTAAATCGGGTAGAGACGGCCGCTCTGAAATGCACTCTGGATCCGCTCGAATATCTCCGGGATTACCTCGTGGATCTGCTGCAGCAGTTCATTGCTGTATTCGACGCAGATCGGCGCATCCAGCTTCTCACCCAGCTGAATGCCCAGGGTGTAAATATCGCGGCCCTCCTCTTTTCTTTTCTTGATATAGTTGGCGTCAAGAATAGTCTCCTTCATCGGGTTTTCATCTTCGAGATAAGAAAGGAGCCTCTCCGGTAAATCCCAGAGAAGCTCGTGAGCATGAAATGCCAGGATAACATAGAGATCTTTCATCTTTTTTTTAGTCTCTCCCTTGGGCTGGTTTTATCCGCGGCGTTCGGCTACCGTGCTGCCGGTAATTTGCCGGGGATTATAGTATACCCCACCGGTAAGCGGGTAACCGCCGTTAAAACTTGCACAAAGGAGAGGACAGATTAATTAGGGCCTGCTGAACTGCCAGTAATTTCGTCCGACCTAGAGACGACGGCATCGCTAAGCGATATTGGCGGGAGCAAGATAGACCTTTTTGCCTTTATCCCTTCGCTTAGCTCGCGGCGAAAATCAGGATGAGCGATGGCGATGAGGGCCTCGGCTCTCTGGCGAAAGCTTTTGCCCCGTAGATCGGCGATGCCGTATTCCGTGACCACATAACGGACATCATTACGCGTGGTCGTCACTGAAGCTCCCTCGGAGAGGGCCACGCAAATACGTGATACCTGCCCACCCGCCGCCGTAGATGGAAGAACAATAATCGATTTTCCTCCCGGCGAGCGGGCCGCACCGCGAACAAAGTCAACCTGGCCACCAACCCCGCTGTAATGGGTATACCCAATTGAATCGGCGCAGACCTGGCCGGTGAGATCTACTTCCAGGGCTCCATTTACAGAGACCATTTTATGGTTTCGCCCGATGACCACAGGATCATTGGTATAATCAACAGTATGCATCTCCACTGCCGGATTATCATGGACAAAATCATATAACCGCCGGGTGCCCATGAGAAAGGTAGCAATCAGCTTACCCCGGTGAATCGATTTGGCCTCGTTATTAATTACCCCCGCTTCTACCAGGTCTACTACTCCATCCGAAAACATCTCCGTATGAATGCCCAGATCTTTTTTCCCAGTTAAAAATTTTAATACGGCATCGGGAATCGCCCCGATACCCAGCTGCAACGTAGCTTCATCTTCAACCAAAGAGGCCACATGGCGGCCGATGGCCTCTTCAACCGGCCCGATCTCTGGAAGTGGAACTGCGATCACCGGCTCCTCAACCTCGGCCAGGCAATCCACTTCTGAAACATGGATAAAGCTGTCTCCATGAGTACGAGGCATCCGGGGATTTACCGCCGCCACCACCGTTTTAGCGTAGCGGGCAGCAATCTTCGTATAGTCTACCGCCACCCCAAAGCTCATAAAACCATGTTCGTCCGGCGGGCTGACATGGATCAAAGCCCGGTCAACCGGGAGATACCCCTCCCGGAAAAGACGCGGTACTTCGGAGAAGAAACAGGGAATAAATTCAGCCCGGCCGCTGTTTACTGCTCCCCGCACGGACTCGCCAGTAAATAATGACAGATGGGTAAAATGCTTCTCCATACCCGGCTTACAAAAACGATTTGGCCCTAACATCAGAAAGTGAATTATGGTAACGTCTTCAAGCTTCGGGGCACGCTCGACCAGAGCCCGGCTTAAGGTTAAAGACTCTCCGGCACAGTGAGAGAGCACCACCCGGTCACCCGAGTGGACTACCCCCACTGCTTCTTCAACAGAGGTTAATTTTTGCTTGTAAAGATCTTGCCAATCCATTGTCCGCTGCTCCTATCTCTTTTTTTGAAAAAGCATCTTCGCCATTCCTGGTAATACGAAAAACTTCAAGCTCTTACTCCATCCGAAGCCCATATCATCCTTTATGCCTCACCCTATCCCTCACCAGATCTTATTACCTTGACATTCCTTTGTTCTGTTTATGGCTTCGACAGTATTTCCGCCACGATATATTCTTAGACCCGGTTCATGCTTAGCCGGTAGACGGGTAAAACTGTCTGTGTTATTCTTAAACTTAAAGGCAAGCGCTTGTTTTAATGCCCAACTGGCTATCAAGTAGAGGAATGCTTAGAGGAATACTTATCGTATCTATTCTATTACTATTTCGATGAACCTTGAAACTTACTTTTAGTTCGACCTTTTAGTTCGACAAAATCTTTAATAACCCTTTTATTATAACCTTTGGGTTACCTAATCTTTCATCTTGTTAAAGCTTGACCATAAAAGAAAAGCTTATGATAAAATGAGAAAGATAGATTTAAAGAGCACTGCATAAAGGGAGGGTATTTGAGATGTATTGGAATGAAAAAGGACCCGCCAATACTGGCGCAACTATCGAAGCTGCCTTGAAAAGAGCCGGTGAGCTTAATATCAATCGCCTTGTTGTCGCCTCAAACAGCGGCGCTACCGCCGAAAAGCTCAGCGAGCGTGGAAAAGGGCTCAAGATCACCTGCGTAACCCACCATGTTGGCTTCACCGAACCAGGTGAAGATGAGATGCCTACAGAAATGAGAGCAAAACTTGGTAAAAAAGGGGTGCAGCTGCTCACGACAACCCATCTCCTGGCTGGCGTGGACCGCGCCCTGCGGTTTAAATTTCAGGGAGTCTACCCCTCGGAAATCGTAGCCTCATCTTTACGGATGTTCGGACAGGGAGTTAAAGTATGCGTCGAG
>JAAZPQ010000061.1 GCA_012797175.1 Bacillota bacterium | reverse complement strand
TGAAATTAATGAATCGATTTCAGATTGAGTTAAGGTATCCCTGGCCAAATCAATTTCCCCCTGTTTATAGCTTGACCTGTAACACTAAAGCCTGCAGCTCATCAGCGGTCATTAAGCTGCGAACATTGGCCTGCAAAGCCCGCTGGGCCAGCATTAACTGCACCATTTCCACAACCGGATCGGCATTCGACTGCTCCAGGTAATACTGACAGATCCGCCCAAACCCGTCCGCGCCTGGCAAACCCTCTTCCGGCCTGCCCGATAATGCAGACTCCAGGTAACGGCCTGCTCCATCATTGGTTAACCCGGCCGGGTTAACAAAACGATACAGCCTGATCTGCCCCAGCTCCTCGACCTCTCCAGCAGCGCCGGTTAGCACTACCATCCCTTCCGGGCTGATCAGCAGATCACCAGATCTCCTATCTAAAGTAAACGGCACATCGAGGTAATCGCCGGCGGCGTTTACCACTCTCCCGTTGGCATCAAGGCTAAAACTGCCGTTTCGGCTGTAGACTGCTTGCCCGTTGCCGGGATCAAGGAGCCTGAAATATCCCTCTCCGCTGATTGCCAGATCCAGAGGGCGCTCACTGGCAATCAGCACTCCCTGCCCCAAGAAAGGTGCTACCGCCTGGGGATGGACCCCCTGGCCGGCCGGCAGCCTCTCTTCAGAAGCATGCGGAAAACGCCGCTGCTGCAGCTCGCGGTAGAGCATATCGCCGAAAACCAACTCTGATCTTTTGTAAGCCGTAGTATTCAAGTTAGCCAGGTTATGGGCCGTCTGCCCTACGGAGCGCTCACAAACAGCGATACCGGACCGGCTGTTATAGATAGAACGAAGCATTTATTTACACCTCATCTTTCTTATCGGCATAATCCCTGTTAACTTAAAGAGCCCAGCTCATTTGCCGCCCGGTTGAGCAGCTGGTCATAAGTGGAAAGCATTTTCTGCGCAGCCTCGAAGCTGCGCCGGACCTGCAACATGGCGACCATCTCTTCAACCAGCTCCACATTGCTGTTTTCCAAGCAGCGCCAGTAAACCCGGGGGGGCTCATTTTCAATTATTGCCTGCCTGTTTAACAGGCGGAAGTAGCTGTCTCCGATCTTTTCCAGTTGGGCATCGGGAGAAAAAAAGGTGATGCGCAGCCGGTCCACCGGCCGGCCGTCACGATAAATAAGGCCATCCCGGTCGACGGTGAAATCTGCATTACCCAAACGGATCATTCCTCTTTCTCCCAGTACCGGCTGGCCGTCGGCGGTCACCAGGTAGCCGGCATTATTGAGGAAAAACCGCCCGTTCCGGGTATAAAGAAGCTCGTCTCCACTTTGCACGGTAAAATAGCCTCTATCCAGGGCAAAATCGAGATCCCGACCGGTTTCCTCGATGGCCCCCGGAGCAAACCCGGTGCGTATTTCACCTACGGCCACGCTATGGGGCATGCTCCCTATCGGCCGGGCGGCAACCCCGGGGCCCTTCGCCATCCCGGTGTGGCCCTGGCAGTAGAGTAACTGCTCGTTAAAACTAACCTGGGCCAGCTCATCTCTTTTGTAACCGGCACTTCTCAGGTTGGCCAAATTGTTACTAAGTAAATTTAATTTTGCCTGCTGGGTAAGCATCGCTGCCTCAGCTAGATATAGACCTCGCATCAGTAGAACCTCCTTCCATATTTTGTTTAATGACGTTCCTGAAGTGATAAAATAAGTTCAATTTCTCCTTTGCTCAGACCGGTCTGCCGGACAATTTCATTGAGCTCCCGCCCCTCTTCCCACAGCATAATCGCCTGCTCCCGTCTCCGCCCGGGCTCATCTCTCCCGGTTAAGCTAGTTTCCCGGAAGCTCCTCTTTTCGGCGGCGCCGGCAAAGCTTTTTTCTAGGTAGCAGCAGCGCTCTTCCAGGCTATCGAGACGCTGGCAGGCCTGGTTGAGCAGATCAGCGTAGCTGCTGAGATCAACCTCTTTTTGTAATAGCTGTTGAAACCCCCTGGTAGGATTAAGCTGATAGAACCAGAAGCAACCCAGGGCCAACCCCAGCAAGACTCCAGCTATAAAAAGACCCATGACGCCCCCCCTTAGTCCCGGTCTGCCAGGATCTCTTGCAGTCGCCGGATCGCCTGGGCATGAATCTGCGAGACCCTGGCTATAGATATTTTCATCAAGCCGGCAATCTCTTTCTGAGTAAGATCCTCGTAATAATAAAGCGAAAGCAGCAGCTTTTCGCGTGGTGGCAATTTCTGTATGGCGGCCGCCAGCAAACGCTGCCTCTCTTTTTTAATCAAGGTTGACTCCGGTGTCTCCCCGGGTCTGGCCAGGAGATCCTCCAGGGTCAGGCCGTCCCCGCCTGCTTTCTCGAACAGCAGTTTTTCTAAGGAGAGAACCGTGAGCAGGTTATAAGATGACCAGACCTTTTCAAGGGTCTCCTCCGGCCAGCCCAATTTCGCGGCGATCTCTGCACTGTCCGGCTCCCGCTTTAAACTTCTTCTAAGAATCTCGGCGGCCTCTTGAGCCTGGCG
>JAAZPQ010000060.1 GCA_012797175.1 Bacillota bacterium | reverse complement strand
TCCCTCGGAGGTTCAAATCCTCTCGCCCGCACCATTGATCTTTCCCTCTCCCGGTTATAGAGGCGGGCTCCCTTACCTTGCTCCTTTATCGGCTACATTTTTCTCAGTCATAATATGCCGATAAGCAGTAGGAGATACTCCGGTATTCTTTTTGAAAACCGTGTGAAAATAGCTAGGGCTTTTAAAACCGGATTCATAGGAGATATACTTGATGTTTTCTTGAGAATGCTTCAGATAGTACTTGGCATTCTCCAATCTTAACTTGGTTAGGTAGGTACTGAAATTGATGCCGAGCTCCTTTTTGAAAGTCCGGCTGAGGTACGATGGATTAACATGAACCGCATCCGCAACCTCTTTGAGAGTAACCGAATGACGGAAATTCTGTTGAAGGTATAGTACTGCATTCCTGACGCAATCAGTTAGTGAACTAAATTGCGCCGAGTTGACCATCCCCATGAACAAAGTAAGCATGTTATAAGACCAAACGACATAACCCTGCTGATGGTCTATTTTCTTCAGCATTTCTAAGAAAGACATTTTTCTTTCGGTTACCAATACCGGGTCGGCCCCCTGAAAAATTAAGGCGCGAGATATCATTACCAGTAACTCTAAATAAAAAGCCAGGTATATCTCTTTTACCCCTTCCGGATTCTTGCTCTGAAACTTGCGGTTCAATTTATCCAAAGCATTTAGTGCTTCATTGATGTTACCTTTTTTTATTTGCGTCAGAAGCTCAGATTCCTCGCTAAATGGATAGACAGCTTCTTCATCTTGATAGGCATTTAAATCCTCATAAAAAATAATAGGGTTCCCAAAAAGCAAATATGATTTTTGAGCCTGGCAGGCTTCTTCAAAAGAGCGATACAATAATGAGGGTTGATTGTAGATGTTGCCGATGCCGACCGATGCCTGTAAATCAAAATTATTCTCTAACAGGTTTATAACCTTACGGGCAATCAGCGTTAAGTTATGCTTTAGTTCAAGGTTCGTTAACCCATTTGAAGGAAGCAAGATTACTATACGTTCGTAGTACCACGGAGTAACAACCGCGCCATCCCAGTACTTGGTAACCTGGCGCACGTTTGACAAAATAGTTTTCATCTGTAACTGTTTGGTCAAATCAAAATATTCAGTTTGGGTATAAATGAATCCTGCAGTCATAACAACTTCCGGAAAAACACGCAAGTTTAATAACTTCCATTTCTTAAGAAGCACTTTATCGTCATTCATTTGACCGGTTAATATTTCATTTATCAAATTAAAATACGCATGCGAAAGGGATGGCTCAAAATATTTTTTTTGTTTTTCGAGACTGTGAATCACCATAAACGCCTCGTTTCAAGATGCTTTATCCCAAATTTAACAGCGAATCTTTGAAAACTTAATAATAACCGGTAACCCCAGCTTGGGGGCTCAAGACGATTATACACTAAATGATTAATTGATAGAAGGAATGGTCAGCGGCCGCCCGGGGCTGAGCACATTAATTTCTCCATTTTCCCGGGTAAGCCTGATGATTAACCCGCTGTTAACCTGCCCTTCAGGCACCGGATTTTTGGCCAGTGGAGTCAATAGCAAACTGGGATCAATGCACTCTGGTGCAATGACTCCAGTTTGTTTGATTTTGCCCGACCCGAGAAGAATTGCCGCGGCTGCCGCAGGCAAACCGGTCCCTTCACCCATCGACGCTGAACTTACTGACATGAATTCATACTTTACCATTTCGCCAGCCTTTTTCCCGGTCACAGAAACATAGAGGGCACCAAGTTCGATAGAATCACCGGGGCTGATAAGATGCGGGTTTTGCTGGAGAAACGCTACCGTAAACTCGGCCGGAGAGATCAAATGAGCGCCTACCTTAACCGGCTCCTCTCTCCACAGCTCCGCCTGCACAATATCTCTTATTGTTTTTGTCGAGGGACCGAATGCCCCCTTATTGGTGACAGTTTTTATTCCGCTAATGAAACGTGGAATAGTGATCGGTTCCGGGTGACCAATATCATAGAAGGTAACTTCACCGAGCGGCTCCGGAAATGTAATCCTGAGGGCACCGGCATCATCCATCGCCTTGACCTTGTGGTACGCTCCGTCTCGGTAGGTAGGAATCTCACCAGCAGCGGAATGAAGCAAATGCAACAACACCGCTCTTCCTTCTCCTGAAGCCCCGGTTAACCAGGCCGTATCAATTTTTTCCGCCTGGTCCAGCCGGTCGGCTCCCATCCGCGCATAAACATTAGTGATCCCGGGTGATGCTCCCATTCCGGTTAATATAGTTGTGCCAACCTTTTTGGCGTCATCATTATATTCAAGAATGTTACGGGTTGCATCATAATCGTCACAGATATCAACATAGTAGCCGGTTTTCGAATCGAGGACCGCTTCGATGACATAATGGGCCAGCCGGTAAAAAGGCCCGGCGAAATTCATCACCACCGTCGCGCCGGCAACGGCCTTCTTTAAGGAGAAGTGATCGGTGACGTCACATTCCCGGATGCTTATTTTATGGCCGCCCAGCCGATCTTGCAAGTTAGCAGCCGCTTCGTAGTTATAATCGGCTACTACAATTTCACGGCACTGCGGCTGCCGGTTTAAATATTCTACGGCCACCGAACCCATTTCACCAGCTCCACCTACTATTACCACACGCACAACTGTCAACCCCTCATTTAAAATTTGAGCTAAAATGCTCGTTTCCTTCCACTGCGACCAGGTTTTTCAGCATGGCTTTGCAGTCCCCATCCCCGTGGCCGGAACGGTTAGAGAAATGCTTAAAATTTACCTGGCCCCTCCAGGAGATCGCCCCAGGTCTTTTCATCAAACAGTTTACCTTCTCTCTTAACAGCGCCACCAATTTTTTCAGAAAGTAAAACCTGGTCATACACAGTGGTAACCGCACCCAGTCTTCTTAAGAATAACCCCGGTTCCAGGCATTCAGGGGCAATGACTCCTTTTGAAGTAATCTCTTTCGCAAGTATCATCTCTACTCCAACAGCAAGGGGATAACCTGTCGCTTCTGCCATTCCACAATTGGCTGAATGGGTGTACCAGTGGACAATCTCACGGTTATCTTTTTTCCCCTTGACCTCAACCCCCATCCCCATAACCGGAGGCTCATCAGTTGACGGCTTCTCTTTCTGCCGTGCATTAAAAAGGGCCTCGAAAAATTCCAGTGGCGCCACCATTTCACCCCGGAAGGGGATAGGCTCTTCGCTGGTGAAACCGTAATTTACCAGCACCTTAAAGATATGATTTAGCACTGCCGGGTAAAGCGCACCGCGATTGGTAACTGTCTTTACTCCGGGTATAAACCTGGGCAGGGTAACCGGTTCTGGATGGCCCATCTGGTATACCTGGAATTCTCCAAGCGGGGGAGGGAATGTTATCACCTGCGCTTCACTGTTCTTAAAAGGCCGGATAAGTATCATTTGTCCATTTTTAAAAGTGGGCACCTTTGAGCCCACAGCGTGGAAAAAGTGCCTCAGCGCACCGGTAAATTCAGTTGCGGGCTCGCCGGCCACCCAGTAGGTGTTGATCTCTTCAGTTTGCTCCATCTGCTCTGAGCTAAGGCGTGAGAGAACGTTTATGACCCCCGGCGATGCACCCATAGCTATGAGGGCGGTTACGCCAGCCCCGGCTGCCTTATCGTTTAATTCCAGCAGCTGCGCAGCGGTATCAAAATCGTCGACTATATCCACATAATTGACACCTTTTTGAATGGCCGCCTCCAGAACGGTAGTGCCAAACAGGTAATAGGGGCCCACCAGATTTACAACGACATCCTGACCTTGAAGGGCCTGTAACAACTGTTGCTCATTGCGAACATCCAGCGTAAAAGGACGGCACTTGCCTGATTTATCTTGTTCAATAATGGTCCTTAATCTCTGCGCAGATATATCAGCCAAGGTCAGCCCGGAGACCAGGGCAAGCGAACTGAGATGCTTTATTACTGGCCGGGCCATCTGCCCGGCGGCACCGGCAATAAGTACTTTCAATAGAAGAAGCCTCCTTTACATTTTACCTCTACACTATCGTAACTTTAAAATGGAACAACCAGGTCTTTAAGAGCAGCTCTTAGTTGTCGCCGGAGGGTCTTGCCCAACTCGTTTTTAGGCAGGCTATCACAAAACTCGATATGACGCGGAATCTTGTACCCGGCCAGGTTTTCACGGCAAAAGGATTGGATCTCTTTTTTGCTCACTTTGGCCCCTTCTTTTAGCACCACAAAAGCACAGACCTGTTCACCGTACTCTCTGTCTGGAACCCCGATTACGCCCACATCGCTGATCTCAGGGTGATCGCATAAAACAGCTTCCACTTCGCTGGGATAAACACTAAAGCCACCCCGTATTATCAAATCCTTCTTCCGATCAACAATAAAGATATCACCGTCCTCATCCATGTACCCAATATCGCCTGTGTATAACCAGCCATCTTTCAGGGCCTGAGCAGTCTCCTCTTCGTTTCTGTAGTACCCTTTCATCACATTAGGTCCCTTAATGGTCAGTTCACCTACTTGACCAGGAGGAAGAGGCCGACCCTCATTATCCACCACGCGTACTTCACAACCGGGCATCGCCGGCCCTACTGAGCCAGGCTTGATTGGCCGGTCATATCTCTGCATACTAAAACCGGAAGCAGTTTCAGTAAGACCATAGGCATCCAATATTTTCGTATTATATCGTTTCTCGAAAGAATTACGAACATCTGCAGGGAGAGCAGCAGCCCCGGAAATCCAACGGACAACCGAACTGGTATCGTAGTTTTCTGCATCGGGGTAGGCAGCTAACCAGGTATACATGGTCGGCACACCCCCGAAAACGGTAATCTCGTTTTCTTGAATGCATTTTAGAGTTTTCCCCGGGTCAAATTCGGGCATCAGGAATATTGTTCCTCCGGACAGGTAAGCAACGGCCATGGTACATAAACCGTAAACATGAGAAAAGGGTAAAACCCCTAACAGGTTTACCTTTTCCAATTGACGATTTCCGGCCGGGTCGATTAAGCCTATTTGTTGTGCATCCCCATAGCCTTCCAGGCGCAGGTTCAAATGGCTTAACATCGCCCCCTTGGGCTTTCCGGTTGTCCCCGAGCTATACATGATGATCGCAATAGCTTCATCCGGCCGCTCAATCATCAAAAAAGAATTGTCCTCCATATAGCAATCAGCAATTGGCCTAGCGTTCTGGTGTGAGCTTTTCCCTGCCACAATGACTGAGGGTTTTATCAAAGAAAGCTCTTGGGCCCGGCGAACGGTCTCGGCCAGGCCTGTCGAGGTGATTATCATCAGAGGCTCGCTGTCGTTTATAATATAAGATAATTCTTGCGGGGACAAGGAGGGGTTAACAGGCACCACGATGGCCCCGACTTTCAGGATAGCAAGGTAACTGATCAGAACTTCGGGTATATTGGGAAGAAAGACAACTACCCGATCGTCCTTCTGCAACCCCATTTTCAGTAATCCGCGACCCAAACGGTTGGAAAGCCGCTCCAGATCCGTGTTGGTATATTCTTGATCCTCATAATTAAGGAGCATGTACTCCCCATACTTATTGATATTGTCCAGTAACAAATAAGCAAAATTCACTGTTAATGGCTCCTTACCAACGTCATTTGGCCTCATCAACCGCAATTAAATCTTCCGGGATAACCTTAAGTTGCCGCCGCAGGGTTTTACCCAATTCGTTTTTGGGCAAACTAGCGCAAAATTCGATATAATGTGGAACCTTGTACCTAGCCAGCCTTTCCTGGCAAAAAGATTGTATTTCCTTTTTGCTTGCTTGGGCACCTTCTTTTAGCACCACAAAGGCACAGACCTGTTCACCGTACTCCCTGTCCGGAACTCCGATTACGCCCGCATCGCTGATATCAGGGTGATCGCATAAAACAGCTTCCACTTCGCTGGGATAAATATTAAAACCCTTGTGAATAACCAAGTCTTTTTTCCGGTCGACGATAAAAATATCTCCATCTTCATCCATATACCCCATGTCTCCCGTGTATAACCATCCGTCTTTCAGAACCTGCGCAGTCTCCTCTTCGTTTTTAAAGTATCCTTGCATCACGTTAGGCCCCTTGACCGCAAATTCTCCTACTTGGCCCGGAGGAAGAGGTCGACCGTCGCCATCTAATACGCGGATTGAAATACCGGGTATGGCAGAACCTACTGACCCTACCTTGATTGGCCGGTTATGTCTCTGCATACTAAGGCCGGAAACAGTTTCGGTGAGACCGTAAGCATCCAGTATTTTGGTGTTGTATCGTTTTTCGAAGGAATCACGAACCTCTGCAGAGAGCTCCGCGGCTCCGGCAAGCCAGCGAGCCACTGAGCCGGTATCGTACTTTTCGGCGTCGGGGTAAGCAGCTAACCAGGCATAGAGCGTGGGAACGCCGGGAAACGCGGTGATCTTGTGATCCTGTATATATTTAAGGATTTTTTCTATATCAAAATCGGGCATCAGGTGCATGGTCCCACCAACTAAAAGAGCAAGTGCCATAACACTAAAACCATAAGCATGAGAAAGTGGCAAAACGCATAATATGTTTACCTGGTCTAACAACCGGGTTCCATCGGCATTAATTACTCCACACGCCTCAACATCAGCATGTCCTTGCATATATAAGTTGAAGTGACTTAACATTACCCCCTTTGGATTTCCAGTAGTACCCGAGGTATACATGATGACCGCTGTAGCATCATCCGGCTGATGAACCATGGGAAAAGTATCATCATCAGCATAGCAGTTTGCGAAAGGTATATAGTCCTCCGGCAGGTCTTCCCCTACTACAATTACCGAAGGTTTTACCGAAGAAAGCGCCTTGGCTGTGTGGACAGTTTCTAATAGGCCTGCCCAGGTGATTATCGTTAAAGCCTCACTGTGATTGATGATATAAGATAATTCCTGGGGGGTGAGTGACGGATTAACGGGTACTACGATAGCCCCGATCTTTAGAACTGCCAGTTGACTAATGCAAACCTCGGGTATGTTGGGAAGGAAAAGAATTACCCGGTCACCTTTTTGCAACCTCATTTTCTGTAATCCATTAGCCAAACGGTTGGAGAACCGCTCCAGGTCGGTGTTGGTGTATTCTTGGCCCTCACATTTTAAGAATACATATTCGCCGTATTTTTCGATATTATCCGGCACAAGATGCACGAAATTCATTATCAATAACCTCCTTATAGCATTATTGAATTACGGCTTTTTGAGGATTTCAAACCGCCTTTTAGTTACCGCTATTATCAGGATAACCCAGGCCGAATATTAAAACAATATTTAATATTTATAATAAATGGAACATATGATTAAATATTTTTACCTTGACCCACTGCTAGAAGCCAAATCCAATTGTTATGAAACAGAAATTGCATTCTACTGCCATAGGTAGGATCTGCCGTTACAGGCACATTTCTGCAAAACTCGAGTACGCTATTGGGGCTATTAGGAGGGTAACTAAGCTTCTCGAGGTAATTCAAGGGGCAAGGAGAGTTCTTCGCCCCTTTTTTGTAAGCACAGGGAGGCTACGTTAAAATACTGCCTGAATCCTTAGCAAATGCGGGGTAGCGGGGTCCCACTTAACATCTGTAGCATTCTTGTTCCCCCGAGATTGGTTTTTAAGCAAAGGTTGCCTTTACCGGGCCGAACAGAGCCGATTATCGCCGACTCCTTTCCCTGGGGGTGCAAACGTAATGCTTCAATGACCCCGGCGGCATCTTCTTGCGAGGTTATAATCAGCGCTCTTCCTTCCGAAGCGAGATAGAGGGGATCAACGCCTAGAGATTCCGCAATTGCCTGCACCCGGGGATTTATTTTTAAGGCTGTTTCCTCCAGGACCAGGTCCAACCCGGCAGCCAAGGCGATCTCTTTTAAAGTTGTGGCTACACCCCCCCGGGTGGGATCGCGCATCATTTTAATACGTGGGAGAAAAGGTTCCAGAGTATCAAGCAGGTAACACAGCGGGGCACAATCGCTCGCCGGCAATTCTTCAACATCCAGGCCCAGCCGGCTGGCCAGAATAGCGGCACCATGATCGGCAATGGTGCCGGTAATGATGATCGCATCACCGGCTTCCAGGCGGCTGGCGTTTAAATACGTCCGGGGATGAACAGCGCCGATGCCGGTAGTGTTGATAAAGAGGTTTTCCGGATCTCCTGTATTGGCAACTTTAGTATCGCCGGTAACGATGGGTAGCTCTAGTAGCCTGGCGGTTTCAGCCATTGAACGGACTATCCTGGTAAGTCTTTTTATGGAAAGACCTTCGGGTAGAATAAAGGCTGCCGACAGCCATAGCGGTTTAGCGCCGCTGACAACAAGATCGTTTACCGTGCCGCAAACAGCCAATTTGCCGATATCCCCTCCCGGGAAAAAAAGCGGCGAGACCACAAAAGAGTCGGTAGAAAAAGCAAGGGCTTCGTCACGGTGCTGCAAAAAAGCAGCATCATCTGCCTGGGCGAGCCAATCATTGTTAAAAAAAGGCATAAAAAGCTCCTGCAACAGCTGCTGGGTCATTAAACCTCCGTCCCCATGGCTAGATACAATGACCGCTTCGTGATTAGAATGCTCCATCTTTCTACGCTCCCCCCGTTAAATAAAAGCACTTCCCCTTTTCTTGGACAATGCCAAGGCAGCGCTAGGGCTTATGTTGCCTCGGCTAGGTGTTGAAAATAAGCATTGCAGGCGCCCTCTGCTGAAACCATGCATGGTCCAACCGGTTTTGACGGTGTGCAGAGATCTTTGAACAGGCTGCATTGAAGCGGCGAAGATGTGCCACAAATGATCTCTCCGCAGCGGCAACCGGGTAATTCCCCGGCTTGTGGCAGCTCTAATTTAAATCTATCCCTCGCTTCGAAGATGCTGTTTTCGCCTTTCAACCGGTAGCCGCTTTTGGGGATGATACTAAACCCCCGCCAAAGAAAATCGGTGACTGCAAAACACTGCTCAACAATTTCCTGCGCCTTTCTGTTGCCGTATTCCCGAACCACACTGGGATAAGCATTTCGAACAGAAATTTCGTTTTGCTTAATCATGGTTAGCAATTGAAACAATCCCGCCAGCAAATCGGGTTCCGCAAAACCGGTAACTACAGACGGCAAACCGTATTGCCAGGCTGTAAAATCAAAAGCCTTGCTTCCTGTAACCGCGCAGACGTGACCGGGCAAGATCAATCCATCGAGATTAAAACTTTGTTTTTGCAACAGGGCTCGCAGAGCCGGCGGAACTAATTTTAAAGTTGTATAAATAGTAAAATTATCGATATGGTTCTTTTTAGCCTCAAGCAAGGTAGAAGCGATAGCCGGAGCCGTTGTCTCAAAACCGATGCCGGTTAAGATCACCTGCTTGCGAGGGTACCTTTGGGCCCATGACAGCGCTTCAAGGGGGGAATAACAGAGGTGTACCCGGGCACCCCTGGCTTTAGCCTGTTCCAGTGAAGATACAGAGCCGGGCACCCGCATCATATCGCCAAAAGTAACCATAAGCACCTCTTCCAGGCTAGCCAGGGCAACAATATAGTCAATATCCTGCTGATGAGTGACACAGACCGGGCAACCCGAACCGCTGCGTAGCTCTAAAACCCTGGCAAAATAACGGGTCAGCCCGCTGCGCGCAAAAGCCGTAGTATGGGTACCGCAGACTTCCATCACAACTATTCTGCGGCCCTTTTTTTCGACTATTTCACAGGCCAGATCCATCGTTTGGCGCAATACTTCTTGCATCAAATTGGTGACACGCTTTTTACTTGCTGACACCATCTCCGATTGCTCCTTCCCCGGCTAAAATCTCCTCCAAAAACTTGATCCGCTCCGAAGCTTCCCACTGTTCAATAATTTGCATGGCGTAACCGACATGGACCAGGACAAAATTACCTGTTTTTACCTCCGGAACGAAGTCAGTGCATACGATTCGCTTAACGCCCAGAGATTCTGCGACGGCACGAGACGGTGTTTGTCGCTCAATAATCTTCATCGGAATTCCCAGGCACATCTTCTTTCCACCTCCAGTAGGCTACGGCGGCTTGGCCAAGGGAAAGGCCCCCGTCGTTGGGGGGAACTTGCCGCTGCAGCAGCACATGCAGCTTCATTTTTTTTAGTTCAGAGACCGTTTTATTTAATAGATAATCATTGTGCCAACTACCCCCAGAGAGGGCCACAGTATGCAAACCGGTCTCTTCAGAAACCCGGCGGACCGCCTCCACAAGGGCCCGGACCAGGGTGTCATGAAAACGTCTGGCAATGATATCCACAGCAGTTTTTTTCCGTAGATCATCAATTATGGCTGGGAACAGGGGTGAAAAATCAATGGTTTTATTCTTTAAATAAAAATCATAACCGTCCAGGGGCTCATCTACCATCTCCTGATTAACCAGTATTTCACCTAACTGTATTGCCGCTTGGCCCTCATAGGTGTTTTCGTAACATAGTCCCAGCAAGGCAGCTACGGCATCAAAGAGCCTGCCGCAGCTGGAGTAAGGCAGCAAATATTGCCGCTGTTGCAGGACCAGGGAGACGATCTTTAGTTCATCGGAATAGAGCTTTCCAAATAACCGCTCGGCAACGGATAGACCGCTTTCCCCCATGCTCTGAAAAAGAAAGCATACCGCAGAGCGCCAGGGCCATCTTGAAGCAGACTCTCCTCCCGGCAGATAAACATAGTCCAGGTGGTATTCACGCCGAAAATTGGGGAGACCGCCGCTTAGTATTTCGCAACCCCAGACAGCACCGTCCAGGCCGTAACCGGTCCCATCGAGGATGATGCCAATGGCCGCGTCTTCCGCGTTGAAACGGTTCTCGGCAAGACAGGAGGCAAAGTGGGCATGATGATGCTGGATGGCATAATATTTACAGGCGGGTAACTGCCGTGCCTGAGAAGAAACCATGTAGCCGGGATGCGGGTCGTAACCGACAATCTCCGGTTGCAAGTCAAAAAGACCCAGAAAACGATGGAGGGTTTCCCGGTAATTAGAAGCCGCCTCCAGCGTGCCCATCTCGCCAAGATGCTGACTCGGGACAGCCTGCTGACCCTTAAGCAAACAAAACGTGTTTTTCATTTCTGCACCGGCGCCTAAAACTACTTTGTCAGCGGCGAAGCCCAGTGGTAAAGGTTTCGGCACATAACCACGCGAACGGCGGATAAATTGGGGCTTACCGTAAGCAATCTTGGTAACGGAATCATCAGATCTTTGCAAAATATTCCCATCGTGCAGCAAGTAATAATCAACAATCTCTCTTAGAACGCCAACTGCTTCCGCGTTCTCTTTGATTATGGGTAAATTCGTAGGGTTGGCACTGGTGCAAATCATACTGTCAAAGGGGCCTTGCAACAGGAGATGATGTAAAGCCGTGTACGGTAACATGACCCCCAGCGTTTGCAAGTGCGGGTTGATATTGGAAGGAAGCAGGCCGCTGTTTTTAACTGGTAAAACCACTACGGGCGCAGTCTGAGACAAGAGCAGCTCTTCCGCTGCTAGATCAAGGTGACAATATTTGCACACTGTTTCAAGATCGCGGCACATGATAACAAAGGGTTTAAATGGACGCTTTTTTCGGTGGCGCAACTTTGCGATCACTTCTTGGTTCAATATACAGGTCAGGTGAAAGCCTCCCAACCCCTTAACGGCGAAGATATTCCCTTGTTGCATTTTCTGCCAAAAAAACGCCTGCCATTCTTCTTCAATAATACCGCCCTTACTATTAACCAGCGTTATGGAAGGTCCACAGTAGCAAGAGAACACCGGTTGAGTATGAAACTTATTGGCACTTTTTAAGTTCAGCTCAGGACAGATTTTTTCTTGGCTTCGATCTGTTTCACCAGCCAATTTATCCAAGTGTCAAACCCCTCTCCATTGTAAACAGATACCGGAATGATCACCAGTTCTTGGTTAATAATCTGTAATTCCTGGATGACCCTCTCTAAATTAAAATTACAGTACGGCAAGAGATCTAACTTGGTTATAAGCACACAATCTGCATCCTTGAAAACCAGGGGGTATTTTGCTGGCTTATCGTCGCCTTCGGTGACACTGAGCTGTGTCACCCTGATATCTTCACCAAGATCAAATTCCGCCGGGCAGATCAGGTTGCCTACGTTTTCGATAACAACCAGTTCTGAATCAAGTAATGCTTCCTCTTTTAAGAGATACCCGATGGAGCCAGCTTCGAGATGACAACCACCCTCAGTATTTATCTGGGTAACCTGTTTACACCATGGGGAGAGCCTTTCTGCATCCTTCGCCGTGTAGAGGTCACCTTCAATAACCGCAATTCGATACAAGCCGGACAGTTTACGCATAGTATGTTCCAGCAACGTGGTCTTTCCCGATCCCGGCGAACCCATCAGGTTAATCATGAGCACGCCTTGTTCGGCCAGTGTTTTCCGATTATCGTCGGCACAGAGGCGGCTTGCCTCCCGCAGGTCTTTGGACAGGTAAATACGCATGGCCATTATTATTCTCCTTCGTAGAATTCAATGTAAACTTGCCTGCCGGCAGTAATAACAGTTTGCCCGCTTCGGCAGAACGGGCATAAGAAAAAAGGTGGAAGCGGTTTAAAAATCTGCTGGCATTTTTTGCATTCGCACAGTGAGCTGGCTACCTTAACATTAAAATCAGCCCCTTCTAAAATCGTACCGCTGGTAAGGTGCCTAAGCGCAAAATCAAGGGAATCAACCCCGGCGCCACTTAGCTCACCTACGGAGAGGCTTAAATACGTTACTTTTTTTAGGCCTCTCCGCTCGGCATCCTCGGTAACCGCTTCAATTAGTGAACTGACCAGGGCTAGCTCATGCATTTTGTAACGTACCGATCGATCTCTTTTGTAATATTTTCAGCTATTTCCTTCAACTTTTTATTTAATTCCTCGCTCAGCCCCACTTCATGGGCAATTTTTTTGACTTGAATGCCGATTATGGTTGCCTGAGATGGCAACGTTCCAATTAACTTAGCGCAGCGTAGCAGGTTTGCCGCTCCCTCCTGGTG
>JAAZPQ010000059.1 GCA_012797175.1 Bacillota bacterium | reverse complement strand
GCGCCGCAAAGCCTGCCCAAAACGGTACAGTTCGCGGAAAGGAGCAAAGGTATAGGTCAGGTGAAGTCCGGGTACAGAGACTCCTGCCTGCTGCAAATAATAAAGCGGTACCCCGGCACCGTGATCAAGAGGCGGCATCCGACGCAGGCGGCGATCACCGGAGCTGAGAAAAACAGGACGAAGTGATTCCCCCTCGGTCTCGCGCTGAAGATGGTCTAGAAGAACGAGATCTGTTTCTAGAGATACCTTCACGTTGGGGGCTCCAAACTGGCCAAAATCACCTTCGAGCAGTGGCTCTGCCATCACCGCGATCCCCTCGCGGAGCATAGGACCATGCGGTGTGATCACGATGAGGCGCTCGGGCCCCGACTTGCGAATCCGCCGGCTTAACTGTTTCATCCCCTCGACAGTCTGCTTCACCTTGGCAAGTTCACCCCGGCCGACTTCTGGAATAATAAGCGGCGGGTGCGGAGCAAGCCCAATTATTTTTAACACGGCTATCCCACCCTAAATTTTTATGGTTCCAGGATCATACTTGTGACCCCGTCTAACCAGAGAAGATATCTACAGTATACTAAATTCAGGTAAAGGGAACAACTGAAGTCGGTGCAGGCGTAACAAGCTGTAGCTGTCAACCCCTGGCTCCGAACTACTGGAAAAATGTAAAATAGGAGATTCTCCGCTGCATTAAGAATAATATCAGTGAGGAAGAAGCTTGATTGCTTATGCAGTCAGGATTTATATTTTTTGGACATGAGAACTTTTTCGGCAGGGATTTAACCGTTTATGACGTCTTATATTAAGGGAGCAAAAAAGGAGGAGAGCATTTGAGTCTGGATCCAGAATGGATCAAGAAAGCCGCCAACGGCAATGAAGAGGCTTTCACACAGCTCGTTAATCAGTACAAGGGCTACCTAATGGCTACGATCCTGCCCATTGTCCGGGATCCCGGCGAAGCGCAGGACGTGCTGCAGGAAACCTTCTGGCAGATCTACCGCACTCTTCCCAATTATCGCGGCGGCAACCTTAAGTTCTGGCTGGCCCGCATTGCTACCCGCAAGGCAATCGACTGTTGCCGGCATCGGGAGCGGCGAGGCCGGGAGCTTCTCTCCGCCTCTCCGGGCGCTCTAAGCCCGGAAGCGGCCCAATCGGCTGAAGAGGAATATCTCGGTTACGTGGCCGTAAACCGGCTGGACTCTCTTCTGCATGACCTGCCCCCGCCCTATCGCGCCACCATGGCTGCCTACCTTCTGGAAGGAAAAAGCTACCGCCAGCTGGCCGATGAAGCGGGGGTCAGTGTAAAAACAGTAGAATCGCGTCTCTACCGCGCCAGAAAGATGATCAGGGATAGCCTAAAGGAGGGCTCCAGGTGAAGCATTATGATATCGAATCATGGGCTCTGTACCGGAATAACCGGATTGATGAGAATCAGCGCCGCCTTATGGAGAACCACCTCGCAGTATGCGACAGCTGCCTGAAGAGCTACCTCGCTGCAGCTGCGAAGTACGAAATTCGCCTGGGGGAGCTGCTGCTGCCACCGGATTTTAACGTTGCGGTTAACGAATCGATCAAGATAAAAAAGCAACAAGCGGCCAGAAGACGGCGCTCCCGCTCCCTGGCCAATTATACCGTTGCCGCGGCAATTACCCTGGCCCTGATGAGCGGCGGCATCTTCGATCTTTGCACTAGGGAGCTCCCGGATATCCTCGCAAGTACACAGCACCTCTCCCGGGCTATTGAACAGACAGCCCACTGGGACACCGGCCAACTGCTTGAAACTGCCCGGGCACAGCTCGAGAAACTACGTGAAAACAAGGAGGAATGAGTATGCCTAAAAAAAGTAAATTTGCCACGGTTATCCTCTCGGCGGTCCCCGGGTTGGGGCATATGTACCTGGGCTGGCAGCAAAGAGGCCTGCAGTTTATGCTAACCTTCTTCTTGATGATTTTTTTGATGGACCAGTCTGGCGGCCTCTCCCTATTTACATTTTTGCTGCCCGTAATCTGGTTTTACAGCCTTTTTGACGCCCTGCAGTGTTATGAAGAGATCCCGCCTCCCCGGGAAAAGCAGTTAGACAGCTGGCACTGGGTCTTCCAAAAACAGAAGTGGGTCGGGATCGGCCTAATCGTAATCGGAGGCCTGCTCCTGATAAACAAGGTAGCTTTTCCTATGCTGTTAGGATTTCTGGATTACGCCGTAATCCGGTCAATCAGCACGATCATGGTAGCGCTGCTGTTAATTGCCGGCGGCATCCGCCTGGCCTGGGGCAAACCGATTCCGCCGCCGCCGCGGCAAGAAGAAAAAACGAGCCAAGTGACCCCATCAGTACCGGAAGAGAAGGTGCCCGCCCAGGTTCCACAACCGCCGGCCGCAGAAGAAAGGCCTATTTTAGACAAATTGCCGCAAGGGGAGGAGAATGAGTGATGAAACAATGGCGGGCAGGCTCGTTTTCCATGGGTTTAATCCTGGTGCTGCTGGGTATCGGGTTAATCCTCGACCATTTCAGCGGAGCCCCTGCGGCGATAGAGCTGATAATCACCTGGTGGCCGCTGGCGCTGATTATGCTCGGGGCCGAGATCCTGGCGGCAAACTTTTTATCCCGCAATGAGCGGTATCAGGTTAAATACGATGGCTGGTCGATTTTGCTGATGATCGTTCTCTTTTTCTTCTGCCTGGGAAG
>JAAZPQ010000058.1 GCA_012797175.1 Bacillota bacterium | reverse complement strand
GGGGATGATGCTTCTTCCTGTGGGGATAAACGGCATTCAATTGCTGGATGGTCTGTTAAATAGGGTAGTTTTAAGAAAAAGGGGGTGAGCCACCATGAAAAAGAAAATTTTAGTTGCCCTTGCCACCGCTGTTGCTTTCATCGCTGTCTTTGTAGCCCAGGCTAGTGCCGCTTCCGCTTGTTTTTGGAGATTCTATGATCCTGAGCTACCGGAAGGGTTAAAGTAGTAGCGATAAGGCAGGAAGTATTTGCTTTCTGCCTTATATCTATCCATTAGGGTGTCATATCTTATGATCTATTCGAAAAGAGAAAGGCAGAGAAAAATTGCAGAAATGGCGCCGGTGGTGAGGATCTTTGCAACCATCTTTTGCGTTATTGCGCTGATCTATATACTGCCCTTAGAATCAATTTCACACAATTCTTTTGATGTTATATTGCTGTTTTTACAGTTGTTTGGCATTTTGGCTATGTTAGTCTTCTTTACAATTGGGTTTGAGGAGTTTAGGGGAAAGCTCACCGATGGTCGATCGGGTGAACCGATAGCCTTAGATTACGTAACTTTACTGGGCAGCTGTATATTTTTATCTCTAATCATACTTGTTACCGGGGGAAACGAAAGCCATTTTAAAATTCTCTTTCTTCCCACGATCCTTTTTTATACGGTCCGTTTTGGCCTGAGCTGGGGGATGGCCGCCTCTGGAATGGCTGCATTTACCTTGACTGCAGCGAATCTTCTTTCTGTTTTTCAGCATAAAGGGCTTAACTTAGAGCTCGATATAATCTATGTCGGGGTCTTTTTCTTGACTTCCTGGCTGGTAGGGACGATGGTTGAGATGGAGTGGGCCATCAGCGACCGCCTTTCCAGCCAGGTAAATCGGGATGACTTAACCGGTTTCTATAATTACCGCTTTTTGCAAGAGGAGTTAAAACGTAAAGTTAAAGAAGAGAAGACAGCTCCTTTTGCTTTAATCAAGATAGACCTTGATTATTTTAAGTATTACAACGAGGTCCATGGTTACCAGGCGGGAGATCGGCTCCTTATAGAGGTAGCCGAGAAGATTGTCGATGTTGTAGGGGGCTCAGGTAAGGTTTTTCGCCATGGCAGTGATGAGTTTGTCGTGATTATGGAACATGGTGATAATAAGAAGGCTCTGGAGATGGCGGAGAAGATCCGCCGGGGCATTAAGGATAATTTTACCATATCGTCTCCGGACGACTATTGGGAACATGAACTAACTGTTTCCCTGGGCCTGGCTTTTTACCCGGCGGATGGCACTACCGGGGAAGAGATCCTGACCAAGGCCGACCAGGCGCTTTACAAAGCAAAAGAAATCAGTGGTAACAAAGTTGAAGCTTATTTCTCGGTTTTAGAGTATATCAAATCACATCTCGAAGAATCCGAAAAGGAGGCCTTCAACAAGCTCGGTGCATTCCTGGCGATTATCAATGCCAAGGATCATTATACATATGGGCATTCGGAAAGGGTGCTCATTTACGCCAGTATTATCGCTTCTCTTATTGGGGTGCCCCTGCAGGCAAAGAAATATCTGCAGTACGGCGCCTACCTGCATGATATCGGGAAGATTGAGATCGACAGGGCTATCCTTAACCATCCCGGGGGCCTTGACAAGGACGATTGGAAGATCATTAAAAAACATCCTCTCTGGGGGGCAGATATCGCCAGGCAGATCAGGGTTCTGGCTCCAGCTATCCCCGCCATTCTCTTCCACCATGAACGCTACGACGGTATGGGCTATCCTTTTAATTTATCCGGTAAAGAGATCCCCCTGGAAGGAAGGATTATGGCCCTGGCCGATGCATTTGATGCCATGACTGTAGATCGTCCTTACAGAAGAGCGATCTCGTATGAAGAAGCAATTGTGGAGATCGGTAAAAATAAGATGACCCAGTTTGATCCCAGCCTGGTTGATCTTTTTACCGACTTCTTAAAACAGTATCAAGGTGTCCACGAGATTCTTACTCCCGAGGTGAAAAATGAGTATCTGCTCTAGAGAGCCGATGGCTTGTGGTTCATGCTCCTTATGACTAAGTTGACCAAGAAACTCTCTAATTAAAAGAGGAAAGGTGCTTACGGGCAGCGAAGTTAAGAATTTAATTTTAGCAATTTAACCTGAGCAACGACCACGCCTGCGGGTGTTATTATTGATTAAGCAAGGGAGGCTGTGAAATGAAAGAAGTAGTCGTTGTCAGCGCTGTTAGGACCGCAGTGGGAACTTTCGGTGGCTCCTTGCGGGATCTCCCGGCAGTCGAATTAGGCGGGATCGTGATTCAATCTGCTATAGAGAGAGCAGGCCTTAATCCTGAAGATGTAGACGAGGTTCTCATGGGGTGTGTCTTGCAGGGTGGATTGGGCCAGAACGTTGCCCGGCAGTCGGCAATTAAGGCCGGTATCCCTGTTGAGGTTCCCTGTACCACCGTTAATAAGGTCTGTGGTTCTGGATTAAAAACCATTACCACGGCCGCTACAGCGATCCGTGCCGGAGAAGCTGATGTTATCGTGGCCGGTGGCACTGAAAATATGAGTGCAACTGCATATGCCCTTCAGGGAGCGCGCTGGGGGCTGCGTATGGGTGATGCCGGGGCTGTCGACATGATGATTAAAGATGGGTTGTGGTGTGCTTTTGGGAACTACCATATGGGCATTACCGCTGAAAATATTGCCGAAAAGTTTAGTATTTCCCGGGAAATGCAAGATAAATTTGCTCTAGAAAGCCAGAATAAAGCCCTGGCGGCTATTCACAGCGGCCGGTTTAAGGATGAGATCGTCCCTGTGGCTGTACCACAACGGAAAGGTGATCCGAAGATATTTGAAGTTGATGAGCACCCACGAGAGACATCCCTTGAACTCCTGGCCAGGTTGCGGCCTGCTTTCAAAAAAGACGGCACCGTCACTGCCGGAAATGCTTCCGGAATTAATGATAGCGCCGCCGCCGTTGTGCTGATGAGCCTGGAAAAAGCAGAAGAGAAGGGCCTTCAGCCGATGGCCTTTATTCGCGGCTATGCTTCTGCCGGTGTTGATCCGGCGATCATGGGGACCGGTCCGGTACCGGCAACGAGAAAAGCTCTGCAGAGAGCTGGTTGGACTGTCGACGATCTGGATCTGGTTGAAGCCAATGAGGCGTTTGCCACCCAGGCTCTCTATGTGCTTAAAGAGATGGCTTTTGATCCGGAGAAGGTCAATGTAAACGGCGGAGCAATTGCCCTGGGCCATCCCATCGGCGCCAGCGGCACCCGTATTTTTGTCACCCTGCTTCATGAAATGAAGAAGCGGGGCGCCCGCCGCGGCCTGGCTACACTCTGTATCGGCGGTGGCCAGGGTCTAGCCTGTACCGTGGAGATGCCTTAATAGCCCATGTGGTTAGAAAACAAAGGAGGGGGTCGAAGGCCCTCTCTTTGTCCGTTCAACTGGTAGAATAGGTAAAAGGCTCTCTAAACACTTTTTATGTTGCCTACAGGATAGTGATTTGCTATAATAGCGGTGCAAGGGCGTGTAGCTCAGCTGGGAGAGTGCCTGGTTCGCATCCAGGAGGTCAGGGGTTCGAGTCCCCTCACGTCCACCAGGCTGCCCGGTTTATTTTACCGGGCAGCTTTTTATCTTTATCCCCATCCTGAGTACAGAATAGGGTCTGTGGGAAAAAAGATCCGGACACGCAGCCCTGCGCATGCTTGTTGACATTGTTGCCGAAGCTGTTATAATTATTTTGTCAGCACTAGATGAAATTTTCTGGGGACGTAGCTCAGGGGGAGAGCGCTTGACTCACATTCAAGAGGTCGGAGGTTCAAAACCTCTCGTCCCCACCAGTAAAGTGAAGGGTTTTTGGGCAGTTTACGCTCGAAAACCCTTCACTTTTAAGCGCTGGTTTGAACAATGAAGGACCGCTAGAAGAAGAAAGCAGGCGTTTGTAAATCATGGGCAGAATACTATTATAAAAGTACTGCTTTAAAGGAGTGACTTATTCGTGCAATCGATTGATGAACTATCTGTCAATACGATTCGTTTTCTGGCTGTGGATGCCATTGAAAAAGCAAATTCGGGTCATCCGGGCCTGCCGATGGGCGGGGCGGCGATGGCCTATGCCCTGTGGTCGCGTTATTTAAAACACGATCCGGCAACACCTGATTGGCCCAATCGGGACCGTTTTATTCTTTCTGCGGGTCACGGCTCGATGCTGCTTTATGCGTTGTTGCATCTTTCTGGTTACGATCTTTCGCTTGAAGAGATTAAGAACTTCAGGCAGTGGGGTAGCCGGACACCGGGGCATCCCGAATACAAGGTAACCCCGGGTGTTGAAGTGACTACCGGGCCGCTGGGACAGGGGTTTGCCGCCGCTGTGGGGATGGCTGTGGCCGAAAGACGCCTCGCTGTAGAATTTAACCGGCCAGGCTTTCCGATTGTGGACCATCATACATATATTTACGCCGGTGACGGCTGTCTGATGGAGGGGATCACCTCCGAGGCGGCTTCGTTGGCCGGTCATTTAAAACTGAACAAGCTGGTTTGTCTCTATGACGATAACAGGGTCACTATTGATGGCCGCACCGATATCACCTTTACCGAAGATGTTGGAATGCGTTTTGAAGCGTATGGATGGCAGGTGCTGCGGGTAAAGGACGGGAATGACGTTGCTGCGGTGGCCGAAGCGATTGGCCGGGCCCGCGAAAGTGAACGGCCCACCTTGATCATGGTCCGCACGGAAATTGGCTACGGTTCGCCGAATAAGCAGGGGAAGCCTGAATCACATGGTGCTCCCTTGGGTGAAGATGAAGCCTGTCTGACCAAGGAGAACCTGGGTTGGCCTCTTGAACCTGCCTTTCATGTGCCTGATGAAGTAAAAGCTCATTTTAAGAGTATCCGGGAAAAATGCGGGGAGCAGAAGAAACTGTGGGATCGGCTCATGAGTGGCTATCGCCATAAATTTCCAGAACTAGCCTCCCGTTGGGAGGCCTGGCATTCTAATCGGCTCCCCGATAAGCTATATGATGATCCGGCCCTGTGGGAATTTGACCGGCCTTCTGCCACGCGTGCCGCTTCAGGCCAGGTGTTACAGGTGCTGGCGAAATATCTTTCCAATCTGATTGGTGGTTCAGCCGATCTGAATGCTTCGACGAAAACTTATCTTCAGGGGAAGGGTGATTTTCAAGCCGACAACCCACAGGGCAGCAATATTGCCTTTGGTGTACGGGAACATGCCATGGGTACCATTTTGGCCGGGATAGCCTTACACGGCGGCCTACGTCCTTTTGGCTCAACCTTTTTTGTCTTCTCCGATTATCTAAAGCCTTCACTGAGACTTTCTGCATTGATGAAGGTGCCGGTAATCTATGTTTTCACCCACGACAGTATCGCTGTTGGTGAGGACGGCCCCACTCATCAGCCAGTGGAGCAGCTGGCCAACCTGCGTTCTATACCGAACCTCGATGTGCTGCGGCCTGCCGATGGTCGGGAGACCGCAGCAGCATGGTTGCATGCATTGAAGCGTACAGACGGCCCTACGGCGCTGGTGCTGTCACGTCAGAATTTGCCCCAGTTGCCGGGTAGCGGAAAAGAAGCATTCAGGGGTGCTTACATCGTGGGTCCAGAGAAGAGCAGCTCCCCAGACCTGATCATAATGGCCAGTGGCTCTGAAGTTGCCCTGGCCCTGCAGGCCAAGGAGATCCTTGAAGAAAAGGGTTACTCCATTCGCGTGGTAAGCATGGTCAGTTGGGAACTCTTTGAAAGGCAGGATGAGGGATACCGGCAACAGGTTTTGCCGGGTGAAATTAAGAACCGGCTGGCCGTCGAAGCGGCCCTGCCAATGGGTTGGGAGCACTATGCCGGTTCGCAAGGCCATATAATCGGCATGCACAGATTTGGCGCCTCCGCCCCGGGCGCAATCTTGATGGAGAAGATGGGTTTTACGGCAGAGAATATTGTTCGCCAGGCCGAAAAGATTATCAAAAAATAACGGAAATAGAAGCAGGGAAAACCTCGAAAAAAGTTATCTCCATTAAGGGTGGCTTAAATGTGCCGCCCTTAATTTTGGGTTTCTGTTTCCCGAATTCATTTGCCTCTGTGTTCCCGGGTTCAGGATGCCGGGACTTGTGCCGGCACGATAGGTTATAATCCGGGTGTCGCCCATAGAGATATTTTCCTCCCCGGCAAATCAGGCCAAGACAGCCGGTTAGAGAATAAAACTATCGATAAATTCCACGCCGGCGTTGTAAGCAGCGATTAATGCTACCGGGTCGTCATTAATCGCGCCTTTTTGATCAAAACCCTGTAAACAGAGGATACCGCCGGATTTATAATTCAAATTGTGAAAAAACACCTTACCAATGGCCGCGATATTATCGCCATATTCAGGTTTTTGCAGGGCGCCGGTACAGATAATAAAACCTGCCTTTCCCTCCTCCGGAGAGACAAAGGGCGTTTTCAGGCGATATTTGGCCTGCCACCAGCATTGAAAGCGATCTATAAATAATTTCAACTGTGCCGAAAGCGAGCCGAAGTATATTGGCGTGGCCAGGACAAGAGCTGTGGCGGCAATAACTTTTTTATAAAGTGTCTGCATTTGATCCTGGATGGCACAGATTCCGGATTTAGCACAGCGATCACAGGCGTGGCACGGCTGCAGGTTAAGTTCATGTAGACGGATCATCTCTACGGGGATCTCTTTTTCTTCGGCAGCCCGACAGAACGAGCGCAGGGCCAGCTCACTGTTTCCACCCCGGCGGGGGCTCGATGAAATTGCCAATATCCCCGGCATATCTATCACCTCTTAAGGTTTATTCCACGGGGGCCGTGATTAAACCTGCTGAGAGGTGTTTTTCTAGAGAGGTAAGTAATCATCTACCCGGGGACATCCTTTATCCCGGCTAAGCCAAGGATTACTTTTTCATCTTGCCGCTTGTCGTAGCGATTATGGCTTAGGGCTCGGGTATTTGTGATTATCGTGTCTGAAAAAGTAAGTAATGGGGAAGGCTATTATTATCTGCCGGTAATCCGGTTTATTAAACAGCTCCGACGAATATAGCTTAATAAAGTAATTCCAACTGCCTCATCTATTCATTTTTCTTCAGTTTGTCTCGAGATAGGCTTGGTTGATTAGCGGCTGCACTCAGGCAGAATAAGAACCGGCCTGGGGAATCATTCTAAAGCAATACCGGAATGCCAAATTGAAAAGGAGTGCTATCGGTGAAAAAGGTGGTATTAATCGAGCCACAGTCCAAGGAAGATCATGTCTATAAAACTGTACGAATGCCTCGCTTGGGCCTGCCACTGCTGGGGGCTCAATTAAAAGCAGCCGGCTACCAGGTCAAGTTATACCTCGGGACCGGAGCGTCGCTACCCTGGTCGAGGATAGTAGAGGCCGACCTAGTAGGGATCTCGACAACTACAGCTACCAGCAATGAAGCTTACCGTATTGCCGGGTACCTGCGTTCGCGCGGTCTGCCGGTGATAATCGGAGGAATTCACGCTCATTTTATGCCTGACGAAGCGCTGCGTTATGCTGACTATGTGGTCCGCGGCGAGGCAGATTTAACCTTTCTACCGCTGGTGCAAACCTTGGATAAGGGCGGGTTGCCCTGGGAGATACCGGGAGTTTCGTTCTGGGACGGTCACGAGGCGGTGCATAATCCCGGTTGTACCGAAGAGATAGAGATGGATCAGCTTCCACTGCCCGACTTTTCACTCTTTGAAGGACAGAGACCGTTTCGGACTATCCCCGTGATGACTTCGCGTGGTTGTCCCTACAATTGCACCTTCTGCAGCGTAACCCTGATGTTCGGCCAGCGGTACCGTTTTCGAAGCACCGGAAATGTATTAAAAGAGCTTGCCGCTTATCAAGGCCGCAGTGTCTTTTTTTGCGACGATAACTTTACCGCTAATCCGGCGCGGAGCAAGGAGCTTTTCCAAGGCATCCTCGACCATGAGATAAAGCTAAGAGGATGGGGGGCCCAGGTTCGCGTGGAGGCCTCCCGTGATGCGGAGATGCTTGAACTGATGCGCCGCTCCGGAGGAAACATGGCCTATGTGGGGCTGGAATCAATAAATCCGGCCACCCTGGCTGCCTTTAACAAGCAGCAGAGTGTTGATGACGTTAAAGAATGCGTCCGTCGCTTTCACGAACATGGGATCAGGGTGCACGGCATGTTTGTCTTTGGTGGCGAGGGTGACACCGCGCAGACAATTCGCGACACAGTTGACTTTGCTTTGGAGGCCCGTATCGACAGTGTCCAGTTTTTAATGTTGACCCCTTTACCGGGGACGCCACTGTTCAGCCAGTTGGAGGCCGAGGGAAGGTTGCTGACCAAAGAATGGGAACTCTACGATGGGCATCACGTTGTTTTTCAACCGGCCCTGCTCTCTCCTGAAGAGTTACAACGCGAAACTATCGCCGCGTTTAAGCGCTTTTACTCCTTCAGGAATATTTTTGGCAATGCTTTTTACACCGGATGGGGGACCTCGTTATACCGTTCGGTAGGGTGGTGGCTGACCCGCCATTTTGAAAGAAATAACCGCTGGTATGAGCAGGCTCTGGAGCGCTTGCAGGAGAGCGATTCCAAACCGGTGGTTCTTCTTTTCAAATGCTTAAATGCTCAACCGGAGCAGCTGGCAGGTGAGAAGGCAGCTGCGCTGCAGATTTACCTTGTTGAAAAAAAGGGGATCCTCTACCTATATCTGCAGGGTTTAATCAGCAGCTTAAATTTAGACAAACTGATCCAGACCGTTCGAACAATTTTGCCGGCGAACTGCTTTTACCTGGTGATTAATGTCGAAGGACTGCGTTTTGCTTCGGCTAAAGTGGCCATCGCCTTTACCCGTTTTCTTGAATGGCTGGGGGAGCGAATGCGGCGCTTGCAGGTCGT
>JAAZPQ010000057.1 GCA_012797175.1 Bacillota bacterium | reverse complement strand
GATTATTTTAATTCTTCATGAATAAAAGAGTACGACAGCTTGAAAACAGCCCGGCTGATTTTCGAAAACCAGATCGTCTCTATCTGTTCTGCAATGATTAAAGAGAGAGCTTTTCATGAGGTAGACTATGCCAATATTAGTTGTAGCCCCCGCGATGTTTGACCCATAAACATGAAAGAGCCCGGCTCCTGTGATGGGGTGCCTGCAGATTTTACAACTCCTGACTTCTTAATTATAATGTAGGTTGAGAGAAATGCTCCGTGAGGATGTGTCTAACTAGATGGCAGATAAAACTTTAAAACCAAAATGCAAAATATGGATTGAGTCTGATAATAAAGTTGTCTTTGGCGCCGGAAGATTATCCCTTTTTCAGGAAATCAATAAATGTGGCTCAATTAACCAGGCTGCGGCAAAGCTTGGCATGTCTTACCGAGCTGCCTGGGGGAAAGTTACCGCTACTGAAAAACGGCTCGGTATAAAGCTGCTCAACAAGCATACAGGCGGTTACCACAGCGGTTCTGAGTTGACACCCGAAGCTAAAAAAATATTGACTGCCTACCTTAATTTTAGAGAAGAATCTATCGAGGCTGTTGACCGGCTTTTTCACAAACACTTTGACGATATTAAAATATGAGCAATCCGACAGCAATTGGCTTAATTTTGCTGATTTATTAAAGCTGATGCCTTTTAACATAGCAAAATCGGAGTTGGGCGTGACAGCCCCCGTAGTTAAACTCATTTTGGGTGAATTAATGCTTGACAATACGTACGGCTATTGGTATTCTTCATAAGAGAAAGTAAATTTTGTGTACTCATTATGCCTAATCGGACATAATGAGTACATTTTACAAACACAATTATTTAAATTTTCTGAAGCTGGGAAAGAGAAGTTGCTGGTTAACGGATGACCCGGCAGCTAAGAGACCAGTCGGCTTTTAGAAAAAATTAGTTAGGAGGTGGCAGCAAGTGATATCACGCCGCAATTTTTTTAAAGCTTCGGGTTTATTAACCGCCACGGCGATCCTCAACAATATAAAGTTGCCAGTAGCGGCTGGAGGATCTGGGCGGGAAGTTTCTTTGTTGATCGATACGGAAAAATGTACCGGTTGTCGGACATGTGTTTTAGCCTGCAAGCAGCGGAACGGTCTCCCGGTGGAGAAAAACAAGTTTTACAAAACTGGGGAGGGTAAGCCGTTCTTTTCTGATGATCGCTGGGTCGATATAGCCTTTAGGAAGTACAAAAATGAATCGGGAAACGAAAGATGGCTTTACACCAGGTTAAGTTGTATGCATTGTACGGATGCCGCCTGTGTTCTATCCTGTCCTGCAGGCGCCATTGCTCATAATGACCTGGGGTTGGTGGAGCTGGACCAAGAAAAATGTATCGGTTGTAATTACTGTATTTCCAATTGTACATTTAACGTAATCGGCTATGACCGATCTTTTAACCGCGCCCGTAAGTGTAATTTATGCTCCGATGGGATTAGAAAAGGCTTAATCCCTGCTTGTGCTGAGTCCTGTCCTTCTGGGGCGATAGTTTTTGGTGAAAGAGATGAGCTGATCAACCTGGCCGTTAGCAGAGTCGAAGAGCTGCGTAAAAGTGGCTTGCCCCGGGCTGATATTTATGGACTTACAGAACTGGGTGGGCTTAAAACGCTCTACATACTGGGTGAAGGTAAAGAGAATAGCGAGAGTGCATATGCTTTGCCGGAAAATCCGCAGCTCTCCATTGCCGCCAGAACCTGGGGCATATTATTTAAGCCATTACGTGCTTTCTTGTCGGTGGCCGTTTTATTTGCCTTGTGGATTAATAAAAATGAATTCGGGTCGTTGAAAAAGAATGATTAAGAACAATTTATGGCGTTTTAAATTAGAAATACGATAAAGGGGGAGAAAAATGAGGGCTCCAGTGGATAACAAGGAGAAAGAAATTGCTTTAACCAAACTGGAGATGAAGGGCGTATCCAGGCGCTCATTTATTAAGTATTGTACGGCTGCAGCTGCGTGGTTTGGCTTGAATTATTATTGCGGAAACATGTTCGTTGAGGCCGCAACTGCTGCTGTACAGAAAAAGCCGGTCATTTGGCTCCAGGGGCAAGGATGCACCGGATGTAGCTGTTCATTACTTTCTTCTATTAACCCTGGCGTAGGTGAAGTATTGCTTGACCATATTTCGATGCGTTTTAATACTACGATCATGAGCTCCGCCGGAGAGGTAAGCGCTAAAATTTTGGAGGATACTCTGAAAGAAGGCGATTACCTGCTGGTAGTTGAAGGTTCCATACCGACCGCCGATCCCCGTTTTTGCATGGTCGAAGGCAAATATTTTGAAGAGCTGTTGCGCGAGGTCTCCGACAACGCCGTCGCGGTTATCGCCGCCGGGACCTGTGCTGCATATGGTGGCATACCTAAAGCCGGAATAACCGGCGCCAAGGGCGTTTCTGAAATCATTGACAAGCCGGTTGTAAATATCCCCGGTTGTCCTTTCAATCCCAATTGGCTGGTAGGAACGCTTTTGTATTATTTGAATTTTAATGAACTTCCGGCGTTGGACAGCGAGGGCCGTCCCGCTGCGTATTTCGGCAATCATTTCGTGCATGATACCTGCCCAAGGGTAGGCTACTTTGAAAAGGGACTGTTTTTAGAAGACTGGAATAACCCGGACACCGTTGACTGGTGCCTCTTAAAAAAGGGTTGCAAAAGACCGGTAACCCATTCCGATTGTAACCGGGTTTGGTTTAATGATGGAGCCAACTCTTGCATTCGTGCCGGTTCGCCTTGTGCCGGCTGTGTCCAGCCCGAATTTTACAAGGACCTGTCTCCATTGTATGCATCACCTCTTGCTCCCGGAGAACCTGAACTGGTCGGGGTGACGGCAGAGCAGCGTACAGTAGATCTCCCTTCGGCGGCTCTCGGCGCAGGGATAGTTGCAGCGCCCATTATTGTTAACAAGGTGGCTGAGCTAATGAAAAAGAGAAAGGAGGAGGTAAAAGATGGCAAATAAAATCGTTATTGACCCCATCACGAGAATCGAAGGGCATATGAGGGTAGAAGCAACTGTGGAAAACGGTGTAATTACCGATGCGCGTAGTGTAGGTACTGTCTTCCGGGGACTTGAACAGATCGTGCTAGGGAAAGATCCTCGGGATGTTCCCTACGTCACGGAAAGAGTATGTGGAGTTTGAAGTGGCGTCCATGGTTGGACCTCCTGTATGGCGGTCGAGCAAGCTTTTGGAGCCACGGTACCAGAGATGGGGCGGGTATTACGCAACCTGTTTATGGGGGCGCTGTGGTTACATGATAGCATTTTGCACTTTTACCATCTTTCGGCGTTAGACTATATTGATCCTACTGCTGTCTTAAACTACCAGGGTTCCGACCCCGATCTGGTGGCGGTAAAGGAGAAGATTAAGGTTTTGGCTGAAGCGGGGGACCTTCATCCGTTGTTGCCCTCGTACGAACCAGATGAGTTTTGTGTGCGTGATCCAGAGGTAGCTACGCAGCTGGTTCACCACTACCTGAAAGCACTGGAGATCCAGGCCAAGGGGAGAAAGGCGGCAGCTATTTTTTCCGGAAAACAGCCGCACCACTCAGCCATGGTCGTCGGAGGCGTTACCAATTATCCTAACCTGGAGCAGGTTCAACAATTTCGCCGGATCCTTAACGAGGTTATTTATTTTGCTAAAAACACCTATCTTCCTGATGCTTTTTACCTGGCCAAGGGGCCCCTGGCGCCGCTGGAGAAGGCTTCGGTTGGAGCATCTGCGGGAAACTACATAAGTTTCGGAGGCTACCCGCTCGATAGTAG
>JAAZPQ010000056.1 GCA_012797175.1 Bacillota bacterium | reverse complement strand
GCGTATCGTTTCAATATGCAATCGCTTCGATCTTTTAACCGAAGGCAATTGGTCGGATACCGAGCAGGTCAATAGATGCCTACAGGTAATGCAAAACGAGGTTAAGGCAGGTTACTGGGATGAGGATCTTTTTAAAGAGCTAACTGACCTGGTAAAGATATATCTTACCTTCCCTCCGGGCATATAGTTGAAAGCAGCTGCCAAGTTATTTTATGTTCTAATGCACCTCGAACAGGGGCGTTCATAAAAATGAGCAGAAAAGCAGGTGAAATTGCAGGCAGCAGGCTTAATTCTCTGGCTTCACCTGCTCCAGCTGCAGGCTGACCTCTTCCCAGAGACAGAGCAGTTGGGCCAGCTTTTTTTTCGCCGCATTTAAATTTTCACTTAGCTCGCGCAGGCGGTTAAAATCACCGTAGTCATCGGGATTAGAGAGGAGCTTTTCGTGGCGGGCAACCGCAGCCTCAGCAGATTGGATCTCCTCTTCTAAGCGGGCCTGCTCTTCGCGCAGCCGGCGCTCGCGGCGCTGCTGCTCCCGCGCCCGGCGACGATCCTCCAGAGCCTGCTGCTTCTGCCCTGCCGCCTTTTCTTCTTTAACCGGCCCTGCTTCCGGGCGGCTCTCTTTACTTTCTAGATACTGCGGGAAGCCCCCTTCGAAGATTTCAAGAGAGCGCCGCCGCAGCTCAAAGACCCGGTTGACCAGGTTTTTTAGAAAATAGCGGTCGTGAGAGACGATCACCAGGGTGCCTGGATAGCAGCGCAGCACCGTCTCTAGCTCTTCAAGGGCCGGCAGGTCCAGGTGGCTGGTCGGCTCATCCATCAACAAGCAATTGCCGGACCGTAGGGCCAGGCGGGCCAGGGCTAGGCGGCTCTTCTCGCCGCCGCTTAAAGAGGCCACTTTCTTGAAGACATCGTCACCGCGGAAAAGGTAGCGGCCCAGGTAGTTGCGGGCCTGCTTCAGATCAAGGCTGGAGGCGGCAGTGATCTCTTCGAGCACCGTGCGGGCGGGGTCGAGCTGCTCCTGCTCCTGGGCAAAGTAGGCCACGTTCACCGCAGAACCCAGGCGAATCTGCCCGGCGGAAGGACGCTCTATGCCGGTGATCATCTTTAACAAGGTGCTCTTGCCGGAACCGTTCGGCCCGATCAGGGCAACGCGGTCTCCCCAGCGAATCTCGAAAGTGAGCCCATCGAAGAGAATCTTATCCCCAAAAGATTTGGCGACCTGTTCAAAGATGATCACCTGCCGCCCACTGCGGCCGGAGTAATCAAGGTCCAGGGAGAATCTTTTCTCTGGGGCCGGGCGGTGCAGCGGTGGCCGACGGTCGAGCTGTTTCTGCCGGCTGCGCGCCTGGCGCTTGGAGCGGCGGTCTGCTTTCGACTCGCGAATCTGCTTCTCAGCCTGGGCAATCAGCCGCTGCTGCTCACGGTAAGCTTGCTCCCGGCTCTTTTTTTCCGTTTCATAGCGGGTCCGGTAGGCGCTGTAATTGCCCCGGTAGCCCTGTAGCTTTTGATCCTCCAGGGCAAAGAGCTGTGAAATGACCCGGTCCAGGAAAAAGCGGTCATGAGAAACTACCAGCAAGGTAGCCGGAGAATCGACCAGGTATTTCTCGAGCCAGGCCAGCCCATCGAAATCGAGATAGTTGGTCGGCTCGTCTAAAAGAAGCAGATCCGGATCACGCAGCAGCAACGCCGCCAGGTTGGCCCTGGCCTTCTCGCCGCCGCTGAAATGGGCCATCTCCCGGTCTAAGTCCGCCTCAGAGAAGCCCAGTCCACGGGCGACCGCGTTGATCCGACTCTCGAGCAGGTAGCCGCCTTCATCCTCAAAGCGGCGGCGATAGTCCCCGTAACGCGCCAGGGCCGGCTCAAGGTTCTCGTCCCCGGAACGGGCCCGGGAGGAGAGCTCCTGCTCCAGGGAGGTGATCTTCTGCTGCAGCTCAAGTAAGTGGCCAAAAGGTGTTTCGAGATGCCGCCGCAAGGTTCCCCGGGCTCCGGGCCCCGGCTCCTGCGGCAGGTAGCCCACCCCAACGCTGCGGGCCAGGCTCACCGTCCCTTCGTCCGGCTCCAGCACCCCGGCAATGATCTGCAGCAAGGTGCTCTTTCCCGATCCGTTCGGCCCGATTAGCCCTGCCTTGTCGCCGGGCTGCAGCTGTAACGAGACCCGGTCCAGGATCTTCTGCGCGCCGAATGATTTGCTGATTTCAGTAAGCGCTACTAAGGACATCTTCTCCCTCACGTTCCCGGTTTAAAAGTAAGTCCCCTTTATTAACCGGATAATTCCTTCTGAAGCGGTGATGGCATCTCTTCGTTACTATCTTCATCGGGCAAACCGGTGACGTCAAAAAGCTGCAGGGTAAAGCTAATACCGGTTCCAGGCTGAGAATCCCCAAGCAGCTCTTCCACTACCGCCCGGGCTTTTTCCAGCTTCTCTTTCGTCTTAACCACCGAAAATATGGTCTTGTTTTCGGGACGACTGTATTGAAAAACCGAGCGCAGGCCCGCCAGGACCGGGGCATCATGGTCCGCCTGGACCAGCGTCCGCCCCATGCCCGTTGAATCG
>JAAZPQ010000006.1 GCA_012797175.1 Bacillota bacterium | reverse complement strand
ATTGACCATATTCGTAATAGTGGTACGCCCCGTTACCGGTCGGGACGGCATTCATCACCGCTCCGATGATATTGGCCTCCACTTTTCTTAACTGCTCCAGGGCATGGGCCGCCTCATCTTTTTTGACCTGGCCGTAGCGGATTACAAAAATAGTGGCATCAACAAGTTGTGAGAGGATGGCCGCGTCGGTCACCGCGTTCACCGGGGGCGAATCAAATAACAGGTAATCAAACGAAACAGCCAGCTCATCGACAAGGTGGCGAAACTTTTCCGCTGCGAGCAGCTCGGAAGGGTTCGGAGGCACCGGGCCGCTGCTCAAGATATACAGGTTTTCAATAAGGCTTTTGTAGATGGCCATATCCGGGCTGAGCTCGCGATCAAAAAGAAGGTTGGTTATGCCGTGATCGTTTCGAAACTTAAACATCCGGTGCAGCATCGGCTTGCGCAGATCGGTATCGAGCAGCAGCACCGAAGCCCCGGTTTGTGCCAGGGTGATCCCGAGGTTGGCCAGGGTTGTTGATTTGCCGCAGCCGATAGTAGGGCCGGCCACCAAAACCTTCTGGATAGGTTTATCAACACCGGCATACTGTAGATTTGTCCTTAAAGTGCGGTAGGCTTCGGCGGCCGGTGAGCGGGAATCGCCGGTCACCACCAGCACTTTACTGTATAAGCGTGAACTTTTCAACTAATTATCCTCCATCATCGGTATAGTCCCCAAAACAGTGAGGCCAAGCAGGTTCTCAACCTCTTCTGTGGTTTTAAGGGTCTGATCGAGATAGTGTTGCAGTAAGGCCAGGCCGACAGCGACCATGAAACCGAGCACCATCGCCACGGCGATATTCAGACCGACCCGGGGGCTGACCGGGTTATCAGGAACCGCGGCCTCATCAATCAGGCTGACATTGTCAATATTCATAATTTCGGTAATCTCTTGCATAAAGGTCTGCGCGATCAGGTTGCTCATCCGGGCGGCCAAGTACGGATCGGTGTCGGTGACGTCGATGGTGATGATCTCGGTATCTTGCACCGAAGATACTTTTACCTTCTCCTGCATCTGTTCATGGGTATAGGGTAGATTCAGGCTCCGGGTGACCTTATCGAGAACCCGCCGGCTATGCACCACCACCTGGTAAGTATCGGCCAGTTGGCGGCTAACCTGGATATCCTGGTAAAGAATCTGCTCCGCTTCGACCGGCTTCATCACCATCAGGGTGGACGAGGCGACATATTGCGGCTTGATTAGAAAGAGGCTCACCGCGGCGCAGATCAATGCAGCCAGCAGGGTTACCAGGATAATCATCTTCCAGCGTTTGCTGACGATCTGCCATAATTCAATTAGTTCTAGCTCTTGCTCCATAGATTAAACCCCGCTTTCAGTTAAAGAAGATCTTATCCTTGAGCAGGTGAAACCTGCTTTTGCTTTTGTGAACCGGTAGCGGTTCTGGAAACTCCAGCTCTTCATCGCGTAGCAACCGGCCGGGGTTGGCCTTAAGCAGCGTTTCGGCGGTCCCAACGCCGAGCTGTGTCTCTAACCGCTGCACCGCCCAATCTGTAGCGGAAAGACGGCGCCCGGTGCAATGGGCATCGGTGGCCATAAAATGGACCAGCCCGTGCGAAAGCAGCTTCCAGGCAGTTTTCTGAACCGCCGGGCCCAGCAAGCCGGTCAGGCTGCTTAAAGTAAGCTGCAGATAAACACCCTTTTCCACCAGCCGGTATAAATAAGAAATCTCATCCTGGAAAGCTTTGACCCTTTCCGGATGAGCGAGAATGGGTCGGTAACCGTGCGCTTTTAGCTCAAAGAGAAGCTCTTCGGTATAGAGCGGTAGCTGCTGGTAGACCGGCAGCTCAATAAGCAGGTAGCATCCGCGGTTTAAGGTCAGGGCCTGCCCGCTTTTTACCCGGCGCAGAAGCTGCGGCTCAAGGGCCAGCTCCGAACCGGGCAACACCTGCAAGGGGATCTGCCTCTGCTCAAGCTCTGCGGTAAAGAGCTGGCGGCAGGCCAGGACCTCTTCTGCAGAAGGAGCCCCCTCCAGGGAATGCGGGGTGGCGATAACTGTAGCAAACCCCTGATTAACTAGTTCTTGTGCCAGTTCAAGCGAGCTCTTAAGACCCGGGGGACCATCCTCGTCAATCCCTGGCAGTAGATGAACGTGAATATCGATATAGCCACTCATGGATACTGCTGCCTTTACCAATATTTATTCTTTTAAATTTATTCTCTTTTTACAATATATCACTTTCATATAATTCGACGGCGTTCGGGAATATCCTTCATTTACCTGAAATTATTTCATATTATCTCCTGAAACCGTTAATTTATACTATATATTTTGTAGCGTCATATATTTTCAGCAATTAAATCTCTTTTGATTATTCCGGTGTCACAAAGAATATGTTAACCAAAAAAGGGGCATATTTTTTAAAAAGCCGCATATAGATGCTAGTTTGCGGGGAATTCCATTAATAGTAATCCACACTATGCACAGGGTTATCCACAGGCTGGTCCGTGAGAGAAGCGCCTTTAGCTGTTTTTTGCACAATATCCACATGAAGTTAACATAAATATTTCAGCGGTTAGGGGCTTCGGCACTGCGCTTCAAATGGAAGCGGTAAAGGTTTAAAGTAGCAAAGAAGAAGGGGAAAGTGTTACGGAAAAGGTGCTTTAAAGGAGCGGTTAGGCCAGGGTGGCGCTTAGAATAAGAGCTCAAGAGGGCAGAAGCAGCATAAGGTAAGGGTTAGCGGCCGGGCGGAAGGCCGGCCTGGGCATTGAGATCAAGGGGGGCAAAAAGGCCCTGCCGGTAGAGGGGGAAGGCCGCGGCGGCGATCATGGCCGCGTTATCGGTACAGAGGGCGGGCGGCGGAAAATAAAGCGGGACCGCGGGAAGGGCCTGTGACAGCTCGGCCCGCATGAGCGAGCGCAGGCGGCTGTTGGCGGCTACCCCCCCGGCCAGAAGAACGCAGGCGGCGTTATGCTCACGGGCGGCGGCCACGGTCTTATCGACCAGCACCCTAACGAGGGCCTCCTGGAAGGAGGCGGCCAGGTCAGGCAGGGGCAGCTCCTCTTTTTTCTGGCGCAGGTGGTGAAGGTAGTTGATCACCGCCGATTTAAGACCGCTGAAGCTAAAGTCGAACCGGGCCTCTTCATCGAGGTAGGCGCGGGGAAATTCAACCGCATCCGGGCGGCCTGCCGCGGCGAGGCGGTCGATCGCCGGCCCTCCCGGGTAGCCCAGGCCCATGGCCCGGGCGACCTTGTCGAAGGTCTCGCCGGCGGCGTCATCACGGGTCTGCCCCAGGGCGATGATCTGTTCGGGCTCCGGCATCAGCAGCAGGGTGGTATGGCCGCCGGAGGCGATCAGCGCCACCAGGGGGTAGCGAACTCCGGCGCCGGTAAGAAAGTTAGCATAGAGATGGGCTTCGACATGGTTAACCGCGATCAGCGGCAAGCGGGCGGCATAGGCCAGCGCTTTGGCCGTGGAGACGCCCACGAGCAAGGCACCGACCAGGCCGGGGCCGCTGGAGACGGCCACGGCGTCAAGTTCACTTAAGTTCAGGCGGGCTTCGGCAAGGGCCTGCTCGATGATTAAGTTGATCAGCTCGAGGTGACGCCGCGAGGCGATCTCGGGAACCACGCCACCGTAACGGGCGTGCAGCTCGACCTGCGAAGAGATGATATTGCTGCAGATCAGGCGGCCGTCGGCCACCACGGCGGCGGCAGTTTCATCGCAAGAGCTCTCGATGCCGAGAATGTAAAGAGGGCTATTTTCAGGAGACCGGTTCATCGTTCGTCTCTCCGTCAATATCAAGATTGTTGTTAAACATGACCAGGCCGTCTTCGTTAAAATAGTAACGCTTCCGCACGCCCTGGATGGTAAAGCCGAATTTTTCATAGAGGCTGCGGGCGGCATGGTTGCTCGGGCGCACCTCTAAGGAGATACGGCGCGCCCCTAGCTCGGCTGCTTTCTTCATCAGGGCCTTCAGCAGCGCGGTGCCCACACCGCAGCGGCGGTAAGGCCTGCCCACCGCCAGGGTGGTCAGGTGGGCTTCATTAAAAATCACCCAGATCCCGCCGTAACCGGCTACCTTATCCCCCACCCTGGCGACCAGGTAGTGGGCCATCTTGTTTCTAATCAGCTCGGTGCGAAATGATTGGACCGACCAGGGCTGTTCAAAAGCTTCCTTCTCGATACGGGCCACGGCTTCGAGGTCTTCTAGAGTCATCGGCTCGATGGAGATGGTCAAGGACACGGCGCGTTCCCCTTTCGCTCCGCCAGGCGGCGCTCGGCCTCGGGGCGGCGCAGGTATTGCGGCAGCAGCTCATGAAACGAAGCGCCGGGGCTTTTCTCCAGAAGGCGGCGGCCGCAGAGCGCCACCCCGGCGGCGCGGCAGACGCGCTGCGGGGCCGGCGGCAGGACCGCCAGCTCCCCCAGCGCCGAGGCGAGGGCGGGGCCGTGCGCCGCTAATCCTTCGCCGACGAAGATGATGGGCTCGCCGTATCTCTTCAATCTTTCCGTGAAAGGGCCCAGCTCAACGGCCGCCGGCGGGATGAGCAGCTCGAGGCTGCGGGGCGGAGCGGGCTCGCGCCGGTAGAGGGCGCTGTAGAGCTCGTTGCGGCGGGCATCGAGTAGCGGGCAGATCAAGGCACCCGGCGAGGGGACCGCCTCGGCCAGGGCCTGCAGGGTGGAGACGCCTACCGCCGGAATGGCCAGGCCCTGGGCCAGCGCCCGGGCGGTAGAGACGCCGATGCGGATACCGGTAAATGAGCCGGGGCCAGCGGCAACAGCGACCGCCTGCAGCTGCTCGCGCTCGATAGAGCTCTCCTTCAAGAGGGCATCGATCAGCGGCATGAGCCGCTCTGAATGAGTCTTGCGGATATTTAGAGTAAACTCGGCCAGTAGCGCCTCATCGTCCAGCAGGGCGACGCTGCAGGCCAGCGTGGTCGTGTCGATACCGAGGATCAGCAGTTCCAGCCCAGCCTTCCTAAAAATTCTAAGGAGAAAAGCGACTGCGGTAGCATCTTTAGGCTGCCGTCCACCCGCCAGCTAATCCCCTCGATCAGCCTGGCCACAAGCCAGGCGCTCTCTTCTCCATGGGGGTTAAACCAGATCCGGCGCCCCTCACCGCCGTGATCAAAAAAGCGCTCAATGGTGATCTCGAGCCGCTGCGGTGGAATAATCCCGGGCAGGTTTTCGGCCCATTCCACAAAGGCAACCCCTTCGCCGGGCAAATATTCATCGAACCCGAGATCATCTAAGGAGACATCTTCATCAAGACGGTAAAAATCAAAGTGGTAAACCGGCAGCCGGCCCGCATAGATTTTTAAGAGAACAAATGAAGGGCTAGTGACCATCTCGGTCACTCCAAGGCCGGCGGCGGCGCCGCGAACCAAAACTGTCTTCCCTGTGCCCAGGCCACCATGCAGAGCAATGACCAGCGGCTCTTTAATCCATTTCCCCAAAACCATGCCGATATACGCGGTCTCTTCTTCACTGCGCGTTGTAAGAAACGCTTCACCTTGCTCCATAGTTCCCCGCTTTTCCGTATTTTCCTGGAAATATTATAACTTTGCCGGGCAGAAAAAGCAACTGCCCAGGCTGAAATAACCCCTTAGCGCCATTAAAGGCGCTACAGGATTAAGGCAAGGCTGGCGCCGCCCCCGCGGCACAGCGAAGGGGCTGCTTATCGTTGCAAAGATGCTGCCGGTAAAAAGTGCGAAGCGAGGAAGCGGGGATGAAGAGATTGAATCGGCTAAAAATAGGCCGGTTCCGGTTGAATGAACGGGCCATCTGTTATAGAATAATAAGCGTAAATTAAAAAGTTGAACAGTTCTGTTCATGGTATGGGCCAGAAGATATAAAAATAGAGCGTTGTAATGAGGCGAATATTTTGAATTTACCGGATATTTCTGTGCGGCGTCCCGTGGCCACGATTACGATACTGTTGATTATCATTGTTATCGGGGTAGCTTCTTTAATTCAGACTCCGCTGGACCTGTTACCGGATATCAAGCCGCCTTACCTGGCGGTAATCACCATTTTCCCCGGCAGCTCTCCCCAGGAAAACTTGCAGATGGTCACCGAGCCGATCGAAGGGGCCGTCTCCCCCATTAACGGGGTCAAGAACATCCTTTCTCTCTCCCAGGAACATGTCTCCATGGTTGCTCTCGAGTTCAACTGGGGGGTTGACCTGAAGCAGAAACGCGAAGAGATCGGCACCCGCCTCGATCTGCTGACCCTGCCAGAAGGGGTCCAGCGGCCGATTATTCTCGAGTTTGACCCTACCCTGCTGCCGATGATGCAGGTCAATGTCAGCAGCCGTCTCGATGCGGTCGAACTGACCGAATGGTTGGAGGATACGGCCAGGCCGCGTCTCGAGACCATCCCCGGCGTGGCCAGCATCAGGGTCGAGGGCGGGGCCAAGCGCGATCTCTTTATCCGCCTCTTCCCCGGCCGCATCCAGGAAAAGGAGGTCTCTTTTGAACAGGTCTCCAATATCTTGCGGGCTACCCTGCTTAATCTTCCGGGCGGCACCGTCGAGGTCGATGAGCGGCAGATGCGGATCCGCCTGGTTGGCCGCTCTTTAGGCCCGGAGGAGCTTGAAAACCTGGTCATCGGCTTCAAGCTGGACGAAGACGAATTAAGAAAGCTGATCGGGCGCTCGGTGGACCTGGATCTCAACCAGGCGCTTTCAGAGATGATGCCCTCAACCGATAGCCTAGAGATACCGATGCGTGAAATATGCCTCAAAGATCTCCTGCCGGAGCTGGAGCTCCCCGCCAAGGACGACTTTCTGATCATTGCACCGGATCCCGCGCAATTAGAGCACTACGGCATTGACCTAAAGCAGATTGCCGAAGCGCTTCCCGAAGAGTGGGCGACGGTAATTAAAGAGGGAAAGCTGCATCTCACCCTGCCCCGGGGCGAAACCCCCGATCCGAAGCAGGTACTTGATACTTACCTAGTCACCGTTCCCGATTTTGCAGCTTGGCGCAAGCAGCTGAAAGATCTTGAAAGCCAGGTTGAAAAGGACTTGGACCAGGCTTCGCATGAGCTGGAGAAGGCCATCGTCGATATGTCCATGGCCATGATCCTCGCTTCGGCGGGCTCGGGCGGCGGTGCAATACCAGAAGATGAATTTCCGCTAATCCCCATCCGGCTGGGCGAGATCGCCGAGGTTAAAGTTGACCTGCATGAAGCTACCTCTATTAACCGGATCAACTGCCAGCCAAGCATCGGCTTCTACCTACAGAAAGAGGGCGAAGCCAATACGGTGCTCGTCTCGCGCCAGGTACGCCAAGCCTTAGAGGAGCTAGCCGAAGAGTTTAACCAGCTGGACTACGATCTAAGCTTCAACTACACTTTCGACCAGGCTAACGAGATTGAGAACGCCTTAATGGACCTGGTCCGCTCGCTTTTGCTGGGCTCTGTGCTGGCCGTGGCCGTGCTGCTGCTCTTTTTAAGAAACTGGCGAACAATCCTGGTCATCGGCTTGACCATCCCTATCGCCATCATCTCGACCTTTGCCCTGCTTTACTTTGCCGGGCTCTCCATAAACTTGATGACCTTAGGCGCGCTGGCCCTGGCCGCCGGGATGCTGGTCGACAACTCTATTGTGGTTAGCGAAAATATTTACCGGCACCTGCAGCTGGGCTCCCCTTCCTTCAAGGCTGCGGTAGCAGGGAGCAACGAGGTTTCCGGGGCTATTTTTGCCTCAACCCTGACCACGATCAGCGTCTTCTTCCCGGTGGTCTTCTTGAGCGGGCTGGCCGGTGAACTTTTTAATGATTTCGCCCTGACGGTTACCTGTGCCCTGCTGGCCTCGCTGCTCATCGCCCTGACCTTGATCCCGATGTTAGCCTCGCGTTTTCTGCAGAGAGACACCCGGGAACAACCGGGCCAGGCTAAGCCTTCTCGCTACCAGGTTCTGCTAGGGTGGATTTTGCAACATCCCTGGGTAGCTATCGGTGTCGGCGCGGCGGCGGTTGCTCTCGGTATAATCCTTATTCCCTTCATGGGCTCGGACCTCTTCCCTACTCCCGAAGAGTCGGCTTTTTCGGTAGAGTTAAGCCTGCCTCCGGGTACGCCCATTGAACAGACCGACGCCTGCACGAAGGAGCTGGAAGCGATTATCGACCAGCTCGAAGGGGTCGAGCTCTTTACCTCGCAGGTCGGCGAGCAACAGCTTTTCGGCCTCTCCATCGAGTCGGGGATCGCTAACCGGGCCCGAATCAGGGTTACGGTGCTCCCCGAAGAGGTCGCTAATCTAGAGCAGATGATTAACACGGTTAGAGAAGAAGCCTCCGCGGTGCTCCCCGACGAGGCGGTGCTTAGCTTCAAGAGAGAATCGATCATGGATACAACCGGGCTTAGCCTGGGGCTGGAGGTCCTCGTCACGGGGCCGGAGCAAGAGAAGGTCATCGAACTTGCAGAGCAGATCGCCGAGAAGCTTAAAGAGCGGCCTGGCCTGAACGATGTGCGCAGCGCCTCAGAAGAGGCCATCCCGGAGGTGCATATCAAGGTGGACCAGGCCAAAGCCCTGCGCAAGGGAGTCACCGCTTACCAGGTAGGGATGATGCTCTACGAAGCGGTCGAAGGTGTCTCCGTGGCCCGGCTGGAGACCGGCGAAGGGATTTTCGAGCTGATCTTAGGCTACCGGAAAAGCGATCTGCAGACGATTGAAGACCTGGAAAACTTAGGCTTCTACACCGCCAAGGGCTCATACCTGCGCTTAGGAGATATCGCCACTATCGAACAGTCACGGGGGCCACTGAGCATTACCCGGGAAAACAAGCAAACCCTTGGCCGGATCCAGACCCAGCTGCACGGGATCAGCCTAAGTGAAGCCAACGAGATGGTTACAGAGGTTATTGAAGAGATGGAGCTGCCTCCGGGTTACCAGGCGGCAGAGGCTACCTCGAGCCTGATGGCCGAAGTTTTCGACGAACTTTACCTGGTGTTGATCGTCGCTGCTTTCTTGGTCTACCTGGTCATGGCGGCTCAATTCGAGTCTTTCCTGCACCCGTTCATCATCATCAGCAGCCTGCCCCTGGCCCTCTCCGGGTCGGTAATCGCCCTGAAGATTACCGGGAATGGGCTGAGCATTCCGGCAATAATCGGCGGGGTGGTCCTGGTCGGGATCTTAGTCAACAGCGGGATTATCATGGTGGACTTTATTAACCAGCTGCGCAACATCCACGGCCTGCCTTTAAAAGAGGCCATCATGGACGGGGCCACCGCCCGCTTGCGGCCGATCCTGATGACCACGCTTACTACTATTCTAGGCCTGGTCCCCCTTTCGCTAGGCCTGGGCCAGGGCAGCCAGCTGCAGGCGCCGATGGCCATCGCCGTTATCGGGGGAATGACCAGCGGCACCATCTTGCTGCTCGGGTTTATCCCGGCGCTCTATTACCTGCTAAATCGCCGGTGACAGGGGTGACAGGGGGACGTTTCTCCTGTCACCTAATTAGTAGGGGCGGCCCGTGGGCCGCCCCTTTGGCTACCTGCCAAAAACAGTTATTAGCAGTTGAGATGGTCAGTCCTTGATGCCGCTGTGCATCTTGATCAGGCGCTTGCGCGAGTCGATGTCGTACTGGTTGCGAATGGCGATCTTCTCCATGACCGGCGAACCGCCGCCGTGCAGGCCGCCGACCTGGGCCACCCCGGCATGGGCAGAGCAGAGCATGTCGGAGAGGTAGCGGAAGAGGCGGTGCTGGTTCTCCGCCGAGATCCCGTCTTTGCGCTTCATATATTTTTCTAGTAAGGGCTGCGTTTCAGGGCTGAAAAAATCATCCTCCATAGGCAGGGTCGCCGGGAGCCCCCCCGCCAGGTCGGCGAGGGTCTCGTATTCGTGGTAGAGGCTGACCCCGGCATGGTAGCGGCCAACATTGGTATAGATGATGTTGGGGATATGCGTCCCCGAAGCAGCTTCGGTCGATTTCACCGACGCGGCGATGCCGGCAGCGTAGACCAGTTCAGCTGTGGCAATTAGCTCCGAGAGCTTATCCTTGACATGAGAGGCCTCGGCGACCCCGTTGTAGTCGGCCACCAGGGCAGAGGCGCCCATGATCAGGTCGGTAATAGCCGGCTTGCAGCCAGTGTAGCTGTGGCGGTGATAGGTGGCAAAAAGCATCGCCAGGATACTGGCAAAGTAGGTCTCGCCGCAGAGGAAGACTCGCTCCCAGGGGACAAAGACATCGTCAAAAATGGTCGTCGAATCGGCTACCCCGTAGAAATGCTTCGTATGGATATGCTTCCGCGGCCGCGGCGTGGTAATCCGGACCACCTGCTTGATCCCCGGGGTATCGGCCGGAATCGAAAAGGCCACCGACCAGTCGGCTTCCTCATCGGTCATGAGGCGAGTCGGCACGACAACGATCTCGTCCGAGAAGGGGGCATTAGAATTATGCGCCTTGCAGCCGCGCACGACAATACCGTCTTTTTTCTTCTCGATGACCCGCAGGTAGAGATCAGGGTCGCTCTGCTCGAAAGGCCGTTTCGAGCGGTCACCCTTGATATCGGTCTGGGCGCAATTGCCGACCAGGTCATTTTTCTGAAAGTATTTCATGAACTCGACAAAACGGGGATAGTACTCGGTACCGAAATTATCGTCGCAGTCTTTGGTCACCACCGAGAGCGCATTCAAGGCATCGATGCCCATGCAGCGCTGAATACAACCCCCCGCCTGCTGGCAGAGCAGGCGGGTGCATTCTTGCTTCTTCAACAGATCTTCAGAGCTCTGGTGAATATGGTTAAGCCGGTGCACCTCTTCGCCGGTAAGGTGTGATTTGGCGGTAATGGTATCTTTCAGGTTGGGATCTTTAACCCTCTCGAAGCTGTCGGCAATCAGGTCGACCCCCGGCTTAAGTCGAGGATCATCCCGGCCAATGAGCTCCCCCCCCATGTAGATATTTTTCCGCATCCGGTAGAGCCGCTCCCTGTAATCATCCGCCGTAACAATAGCCATCTCTTCTCCCATCCCCTTTCAATAACTTTTAAAATCATCTTAATTGTATTACACCGGGGAGCATTGTTCAAGAAAGAGAGGAACTGCCTAAGATGGCCATAAGCACGACGATATCTTTTTAAAGCACGCCTAAGGCTAAGGTTTTATTCCGGGGACGCTTTTTTGGTTAACCTTAACCGACTACGCAAACAACCCCCTCTTCTTCAACGACCTGTTTGAGCGCCTCCATCTGTCCTTTATCGGGAGGCTGGACATCGGGCATCGGATATTCTCTTCCCAGCTGTTCGAATTTCGGTTGCCCCAGCTTGTGGTAGGGCAAAAGGTGAATCCTCGTTAGATTATTTTCCCTGGTAAAAGCAGCAATTGCCCTGATATTTTCAACATCATCGGTACACCCGGGAATTACCGGAACCCTGATTAAAACCTTGGAGGGGACTGCTGCCGCCATCTTCTTGATATTCTCGAGAATTCTCTTGTTAGAGACCCCGGTAAACTGTTGGTGTTTTGCCGGGTCCATAATTTTTAGATCGCACAGGTAAAGATCGACATAGGGAAAAGTAGCCTCGATCTTCTCATAGGCGGCAAAAGCCTCTGTTTCGATGGCGGTGTGGATATAATTTTCTTTACAGGCCTTAAGGATTTCCATGGCAAAATCGTGCTGGAAAAAAGGGTCTCCCCCGGACAAGGTGATACCGCCGTTGTCTCGAAAATAAGGTTTATCCCTCATTACAGGCTTCATTACTTCATCTACGCGCATTATCTTTCCGGTTATTTTTAAAGCATCGTTAAAGCAGGCCTGGACGCAATCAAGCTGGGGACAATGACGGCATTTAGAGCGATCAATACGGATAAATCCTTTATTCTTCTGTTCATCTTCGGCCCTGGTGATAGCATCCAGGGGGCACTTTTGAATACATTCAAAACAGCCCACACAGTTCATCGCATGATAGAAAACCTCGGGAAAAACATTCTGGCCTTCCGGGTTAGCACACCAGTGGCATCTCAATTGACAACCCTTCAGGAAAACGATTGTTCTAATACCGGGTCCGTCGTGAGTAGAAAAACTCTGTATATCAAACACCACGCCGGTTTTATTAAGGTTTGCCATTGCCAGATCCTCCTTTTTTACTTGATGCAAAACTTTTTGCCCTGTACTGTTTTTTAACTTTCAGGAAAGGCTGCTAAAGAGGAGAAGGCAGCCTTTCCCAAAAGTGACGTTCTTCAACTTTACCTAAAAGCCTTAAACCTTAATCTGAACCGCTTAATTGATCGGGGTTCCTTTCGCTTCAGGCTTTTTAACAGAAGCAGCCAGGATCGCCGCCAGGAGATAGATACCCGTAGCCAGCCAGATCGAGGCCTGGTAGTTGCCGGTGATATCCTTTAACAGGCCACCGACGTAGGGCCCCAGGCCGCAGCCGGCGGCTACACCAAAGACGGTCACCAACCCCCAGATAGCCCCCATGGACTCGCGGCCAAAGGTTGTGCCCACATAGGCGGCAACACAGGGGATATAGACACCGAAAGGAATACCGTACGCAATGGCAAAAACGACGTACATCCACGGAGTATCAACAAAGGACAGCCAGGCCGAAGCAGCAGCAACGATTAAATAGGAGGCGGTTAAGACCCGTTTTCTGCCGAGGAATTCATTTTGCAGCCGGGCTCCCAGCTTGTCGGCGTAGCTGCCTCCAATCGGTCCGAAGAATAAGAAGCAAAGACCGATCAGGGAGTAGATCCAGGTGGCTGTTTTCAAGGCAAACCCTCTGTCGGTGACCACATAGTTCACTGAGTGGGAGAAAACGATATATTCAGCAAAGTTGCTGCAGAAATACATGGCCACTATCGTCCAAAAGGCCGGAGTTTTAATAGCCTTGCCTAAGCTCCAAACAAAAGGCTTAACCTTGTTTTTCAGCGCTTCTTCATTTTCTTTCTTGATGACCTCGTCATAGCCGTACGGCTTCTGCCCCATCTCTTCAGGTGTGCCCCGCATAAAGAGTGTTGCGATAAACACCCCAACTACAATAATAATCCCGAACATTTTAAAGGCAAAATCAAAAGACATATATTCAATCAAGTACATCGAAGCAATCGGGGCCACAAAGAAACCCAGCCCCGCACCCGAAACAGCCAGGCCGGTGGCTTTGCCCAGATCTTTATAAAACCACTTTCTAACCATGGCTGTGGGCGGGACGTAGAGAGCACCGGCACCGATACCTCCCATAACCCCGTAGGTGAGATAGAACTGCCAGGGAGTAGTAACCAGGCTGGATAGATAAATGCCCAGGCCTAACAGCAACCCGTGAATTAAGATGATCCAGCGAGGCCCGTATTTGTCCACGGCCCTACCGGCAATAAAGGCGGTCACCCCGTAGAAAAACATAAACAGGGATAAACCGATGGAGACATCCGTTGTACTCCAGCCAAGAGCTTCTGTCATCGGCTGAATGAATACCGCAAAAGAACCTCTAATGCTCAGGTGGAGGAAGATAACGGCAAATGCAGTGGCCACTATAACCCAACCGTAAAAACCTTTTTTCTCCTCATTCATTGATTTCACCTCAATTATATCTTTGTCTTTCAGCTGGTAGTTAAAAGAGCTAAAGAGGGGGCAGCCCCCTCTTTAGCTCAAGTGATGTTAACAGGCAGCGTATTCAGTGCGGGCAATTAATTCGTCTTGAATAGGTTTGCCTAACTCGACCCAGTAAGCGCTGAAGCCTGCTACCCGGACAATCAGATCACGATAGTTTTCCGGATGGGCTTGGGCATCGCGCAACATATCAGAATCGACTACGTTAAACTGGATATGGTACCCGCCCTGGTCAAAGTAAGTTTTGATAAAGTTGACGAAGTTTTTAGATCCCTCGGTGCCTTTAATGGACTGGGGATGCATCTTCATATTTAGCTGGACACTGCGCATCGGTGTCGGATCCAACTTGACACCGGAGTTCAGCAGGGCGATCGGACCGTTAACGTCGGTGCCGGGAGTAGCCGAAAGAACTCCGTCTGTAAGGGTAACCCCCGCTAGGCGGCCGTCGGGAGAGGCTCCGCAAGCTCTGCCAAAAGGCCCGTGAGCGGTGATGGAGAGGGCAGCCGGAATCCATTCATAACCGAGGTAGCTGGTTTCTGAGAAGCAGGTCTGGTTATAGTGTTCCCAGAGGTCGACAAAGATGCTATCAACATAGTCATCGTCATTGCCATACTTGGGAGCTTCGAGCAGGTCTCTGTGGATCTGTTCCCATTCACGGCTAACCTTCTTCTGGTTAAACATGGAGAAGTTGCCTGATTTCTCTACGGGCTCATAGCCAAAGTTGTTTGCACAAGCTTCACAGACCTCTTCCAGAGTATACTTCTTCTCTTCAAAGACCAGCTTTTTAATGGCGGCCATGGCATTAGCCACGTTGACCATCCCGGAGTTCAGCAGGGTAACCGTTTTATTGTAACGGGCCCCGTTATCATCCATCGGCTTACCCTTGGCCACGCAGTCCTTCACCAGAACCGAGGAGAAGATCAAGGGGTTGATCTGCCTTCTGGTGGCCACTACGTAGTTCCAGTAGCGCATATAGACTTTCATGAATTTCTCTTTGACTTTACACCAGTTCTCCCAGAGGGTCTCAAAGCTGTCGATTTCACCCAGAGGTTCAAACACCCGCAGACCGGTCCTGGGGTCTACCCCGTCGTTGAGAACGATCTCCAGTGTTTTTACTTCATTGTAGAACGCCGGGTGACAGATACCGTGTCCCGTACCCTGCAGGCCTACTTCCACGCAACCGGCCATACAGACATCCCGGGCGTCTTCTAAGGTGATCCCTTCTTCCGCATGGCACCACAATAAATGCTTGACACAGGTTTCGTGATTAAACCAGGCGGGGTAACCGGCGCCAGCCTTGGTGCATTCAGCCGCTTTCATGAGAAGCCGTTCGCTGGTTTTAGGGTTGACCATGATGCCCAGGGTCGGCTGGGTGGTCTGCATGCTGATACCGGCTTCCAGAATAAGCTCTTCCAGCTCGTTATCGGAACAGCGGCCGGTCTTGGGATCAACCCCGCCAACAATCATGTGCTGGAACTGGTTACTCGAGGCCATGGCGGCCCAGCTGCTGGGAGTGATATATTCTTCGCTGGCAAACTTAACCCTTAACAGCTCCATCAGTTCCAAGGCTTCTTCTTTGGTTAAGCGTCCTTCTTCAAGGTCTTTCTGGTAGTAAGGATATAGCAGCTGGCCCCAGCGACCGGGCGAAAGCCCGACCACGGAGCAATCCATCCAGACAGCAATATGGCCGATCCAGGCAGCCTGCATCGCTTCGCGGAAAGTACGGGCCGGCTTGGCCGGAACCCATTCTAAGATCTCGGCGATCTCTTCAAGCTCTTTTTTCCGCTCGGAACATTCTTCAGCCTTGGCCATCTCCCGGGCTTTATCGGCATAGTTTTTCGCCCAGTTGATCACCGCTTGACAAGAGATGATCGCAGCCCGCCAGAACATGATCTGTTCAGCTACATCTCTGGTTGTGGGGATAGTGTTGGAGATCCTTTCCTCACATTCCTTGATGACATCCTCGAGGCCTCTTTCAACGATGATATCGTAGGCCGGAATCCAGCGGCCCTCCATAATAGAGATAACGCTGGGTGGATAGAGCATTACTTTAAAGGCATTAACAAGGTCATCATTTTCAGGGAAATTTTCTTCTAAGAATTTGATGGCAACATCTTCGATGCTCTTGCCGGTCCAGTAATTACAGACCTCGGACAAAGGTTCAACGTCTTCTTCTTTAATGGAAAATACCCCTATGGTACGGTAGCCTTCTCTTTTAATATCCTTTTTGCCCCCGCCAGTCCCCACATCAAACAGTTCGGCATCTGTTTCAGCTGATTTTTCAATGAAGGTCTTGTAGAATTCCTGGCTGTACTGGGGATAGCAGATCGCTCCCCTCATGTAGCGGCTCTTCCGCATAACAATCAGCTCATCTGGATCAATAACCGGATCGATCTTTTCTAATGCATACTTGTACGAAAGAGCTCGCCTGATATAGAGGGGCTCGCCGGCATTTTCCTGCCATGCCTTGGTGTAATGAACGGAAAATTGTGGATCGAGCATGCAGCGGGTATTTAAGAAACGCTCTCTGATTCTCTTTCCCCGTTCGGTACTTGGCTCCCGTTTTACTTCTCGCGGGACAAACCCTTCTTTTTTTTGTTCCGCCTCGGTCGGCGGCCAGGTAACCGTTTTACCCGTTTCCAACATACTCAGGACATTTTGCGACATTAACCAACACCCCTTTTTGTTATTAGTAGAGAAATAGTTCCGACCGACTACTGCTCTGATTCCATGCTATAACCCAGGTGCGGGCAAAGAAATTGGTATTGCGGAGTATCTTTCTGTTTGAAAATCAAAAAGTCTCAGACTTTAGCCTTACTTGCTGTTATCTCCCCTTCTATCTACAACCTTTGATGCAGATAGTAGAGAAAGAAGGGATATATCTCTCCTCAGAGAATATTAGATTTAGATAGGGGATCTCTCAGTTTGTTCTAATCAATCGAAAAGACCAAAGGGGTAGTGTAAAATGATGGACAGCCTGTCTTCACTGATACTGGCTCGCCTGCAGTATTTGCAAGACATGTTGGCCAGGGCTAATGATATGACCGTCTGTCTTTATACTAGCGACGGAACTGATTTTACGATTCCCTCTAACCAGCAGCAATGCTGCTTTGACCCAAAAGTAAATAATAACGAGGCCTGCAAAAAATTCGTGCAGTCAGCAATTAACCAGGCCAAAGAAGAAGGTGACCTGGTGTTTTTAACCTGTCACCGCGGCTTAACCACAGCCGTCTCTCCGCTGGGACTTTACCTGCCGAATAAGTTTATTTCGACGCCAAAATATTACCTGTTTTCAGGCCGGCTTAGCCTTAAAGATGAAGAAAAAAGCGAGGCAGCGGGTATGTCCAGGAACACCTTTGAAAACCGGGTAGAGATTATTAAAGTTATCTTTGACCTGATCTTTTCGTTATCTCTCATTGGAGAGCTGGACTTCGTCAGTGTTGAAACCGATAAACAGGAATCTAATGCAGCGCTAACGGGAAGGGAAAAAGAGATAATCCGTTTAGTCAGCCTCGGTTTATCTAACCAGGAGATCGCCGATCAGCTTTTTATTAGCGACAAAACGGTAAAGACACACCTCAGCAATATCTATAAAAAACTGGAGATGACCAACAGAACCGAGCTGGCTTTATATGCCATCCAAACATTAACATAAAATAAAGACCTTTGGCCATTCATTGCCTATCTTCCCCTTAACAGGCCAACAACTTATTCGACTAATGGAGAGCGTAACCGATGATCTCAAACAAAATCAGCAACCACATATTGCTGGGATTTATCCTCGTTGTTTTGATTGCCATTGCCTTGTCCGCAGTAGCCTTTAGTTTCCACCTCAAGGCGGTAGAAATTAGAAATGTTACCAAAATGCTGGATGCAGCTATTGAAACAGCCTGGTCACAGTTTGAGGCCAAGCCCTTGCAGCTGCAAACCGTATTGAAAGAAGCTTCCCGGGAGCAGGTTTTAAAAGACGCTATCCGGCAGAAAGACTACCAGGCATTAAAAGAGCTAATCAGGAACTGGGAAGAGGTCTACCCAAACTGCGATTATTTTGTGATCGTGGATACAGATGGAAAGGTCCTCTGCCGGGACAGCGCTAATCGTGGGGATACCTGGCATTTAAAAAGCTTGGCCCGTAAAGGGCTGGCCAGTAAAGAAACCATTGTCTCAACAGAGCTGGTTCCGGCCGATGTGCTTAAAAACGAGAGCAAACAGCTGGCTGAAAAAGCCGTGGTTGAAATAACAGAACCGACAAATGAGCACGGGCAGGGCGGCTCTTTGTTTAAAGATGCTCTTATGACTGTAGTGGTGGTCCCGGTAATCGAAGATAATAAAGCAATTGGGGTAATCTCTGGCGGTTTTTTATTGAACCACGATGAATGGATCGCCCGCGAATATACCTCCCGGATACCAAATACCTACCTCTCTATCGGCGTGAAAGGGGTTCGCATCAGCTCCAATATTAAAACCGATGATTTTGCCCGTCCCATGGGCAGCGTTCAAGAAAACGAATTGGTTGAAACGACCTCGGCCGGTAAAAGGTACCGCGGGAAACTTCTGGTTAAAGACCGACCTGCATTAATTGTGGCCGACCCGATCATAAGTTACGGCGGACAAGTCGTCGGCAATATCGGTGTAGGCGCGCCGATCAATATGTTCGAAGAGTTTGCCGGCAGTATCAAGACAATTCTCACTATCTGTTTACTTATCTTTGTAGTATCCGTCTTCCTCAGTGAAAGGGCTTCCAATGTCATTACCCAACCCATTTACGAGCTCAAAGAGCTGGCCAAGAAGGTGGCCAGTAACAATATTGAGCCGGAGGTTATTCAATGGGAAGACAGCAAGGCGCCGGTAGAGATCAATGAACTGGCCAATAATATGATCGAGATGGCCAGGGCTTTGAAGCAAAAAGAGATCGAGGCCCAGACTTATGCCCAGGACCTGACCAATGAAAAAGAGCTGCTGGAGGTAAAAATTCATGACCGCACCCGGCAGCTGGCCCAGCTGGTGGCCGAATTAAAAACTGCCAACAAGTATAAATCTCAGTTCTTGGCCAATATGAGCCACGAGCTGCTGACACCATTAAATTCCATTATCGGGTTTGCCAAGTTGCTAGAAGACCAGACGGCTGGCCCCTTAAATGAGAAGCAGTTAGATTACACCGCAACAATAGTACTGAGCGCCGATCATCTGCTGGAGCTGATTAACGATATCCTCGACCTGGTAAAGATTGATCAGGGAAAAAGCAAATTAATACCGGAATATATCTCCCTCGAGGAGGTTGTCAATTCCATGGTTTTGCTTCTGGGCCCTCAAGCCGAGGAGAAGGGACTGACCATGGAAGTTAAATTAGAAGAAAATCTACCCTCGCCTTACTGGGATAAAAAGAAAACGAAACAGATTCTAGTCAACCTGTTGACTAATGCCATTAAATTTACCCCTGAAGGCGGCTCCATCCTGGTTAGCGCACAAAACATTGGTGGTAAGATAAAAATAACGGTTAGCGATACCGGTATTGGCATTAAAACCGAAGACCTGGAGAAGGTTTTTCTTGCCTTCGAGCAGGCCGAAGCTTCTTATACCCGCCGCTACAAGGGCGCAGGCCTGGGATTGGCGATAACTAAAACCCTGGTTGAGATTCATAAGGGCAAGATCTGGCTGGAAAACAATGCTCAAGGAGGAACTGATGCCATTGCAGTGCTCCCAATTAATCCGTTCGACAAAAATGGAGGTGACCGTCAATGAAACCTAAGATACTAATTGTTGAAGATGACCTGCCTAGCTTGAAATTATTGGAAGAAATTTTAACCCAGACAAACTACCGGGTAATCAAAGCAACCGATGGAGGCCAAGCATTAGAGCTTGTGCGCGAGGAAACCCCGGATATGGCGATTATTGATGTGATGCTGCCTACGTTAAACGGGTTTGAAGTCTGCCAACAGATCAGGGCTATCCCTGAATTTTCGGCTATGCCAATCATTATCTTAACTGTCCTCAACGAGCCCCATCACCGGATCAGGGCCACCGAAGCCGGTGCAACAGATTTTTTAAGTAAGCCCTTTGACCGGATGGAGCTCCTGACAAAAATTAAGTCTTTGCTCAGCATCAGGGCTGAATTTACCTACCATGAACATTTTGAAGATATTATTTATTGCCTTCTGGCAGCCCTGGAACAAAGAAATTCTTTAATCGTTAATCATTGCCGCCGCGTGGCCAAGCTTTCCGAGCAGTTCAGCATCAGGTGTGGGCTGCCGGCCAAAAAGGTAAATGACATCAAAGACGGTGCCTTACTGCATGATGTGGGCAAGCTGGCCCTGGAGATCCCCCTGAAATTCGGTTCCGAGGAAAAACAAGAGGAGCGTTTTGTCGAAAGCTGGCGAAAGCATAGCTTACTTGGCGATCAGATGCTGGCCCGTTTTCACCGGCCCATTGTCAGAAACATAGTCAGGTCTCACCATGAACTCCTTTCCGGCAGAGGATTCCCTGACGGATTAAAAGGGCCGCAGATCGAGATGTCTGTGCGTAT
>JAAZPQ010000055.1 GCA_012797175.1 Bacillota bacterium | reverse complement strand
GGGCTCAAGGAGTCAGAATCGGCTGCAGCGCGCCTGGCAGAGCCTCCTGTTATCGAACCAACCATTGAAGCGCTAACAGAGACTATGAAAAGGTTTTATCACTTGGTCATTTAACCTGAACCGGGTGCCTTAGAAAAAAACCCGGGGCAGGATAAATAAAATAAACTAATTCAAGGGAGGAAGACATGAAAAAGTTACTTGTACCTTTACTGGCACTACTGGTCATACTAGTTGCAATTGGATGTGACTCGGATTCTCAGGCAGATGAAAAAAATGTGCTGGTCATTGCACAACCGACTGATGTTCAAACATTTGATCCTCAGAATGCATTCCACACCCATACCGACACAATACTGTCTAACATTTTCAGCCATCTGTATGAACGAGAAGCAGACAACAGCCTGGTTCCCGATGTAGCCGAATCTATTGAGAATATCAATGACACGACATGGCTTGTGAAACTGAAAAGCGGCGTTACATTCCATAATGGCGATCCGCTGACATCTGAAGACGTTAAATTCACATTTGAGCGTGTCGCTACTGACGATACGCTTGTCGTTCATTCGTACTTTCGTCCGATAGCAGAAGTACGGGTTATCGATGATCTTACCTGCGAGATTATTACGCACGATCCGATGCCGACGCTGAAGATTATGACAGCTTTTTCTGGCTCATGGATCTTGCCCAAAGATTATATTGAAACACATGGCTGGGATGAATTTCTAAAAAAACCTATCGGTTCCGGTCCTTACGAGTTTGTTGAATGGGTGCGTGATGACCGTGTTGTCTTGAAACCGTATGAGAACTACTTTCAGGGCAAAGTTACAGAGTGGGACGAAGTTGTTTTCCGGGTTATCCCCGAATCTTCCACAAGAGTAGGCGAGCTTTTGACCGGTGGCGTTGATATCGCCCTCGATGTACCGCCGAATGAATGGGCACGCGTCAAAGATAATGATTCTGTTTCGTTAATTTACGGAGATACCAGCTATGTGCCAATTTTGATCCTCCGCCTAACCGAAGGTTGGCCGACTGCCGATCCCTTGCTCCGTGAAGCCATTGAGTACGCCATTGATAGAGATAAGATTGCTGATGTATTGTACCAGGGAGCTGCTGTACCGACAAGAACACGGATGACACCCGGCTGCTTTGGCTCGCAGACCGAACTTTACGGGAAAAATCTTTATGATCCCGATCATGCGCGCGAACTGATCGCGCAATCTTCTTACAACGGCGAAGAGCTTATCTTTGATGCAGGACGGGGCCGCTTCGTCTTGGACAGTGAGCTTGCCGAGATGATTTACGGTATGCTTACAGAGGTCGGACTTAATGTCAAGCTTGAAATTACTGATTGGAGCGCTTTTGTTGACAGGTACCTCTCCAAATCAAATAGAGATATTATGCTAATCGGCCTTGGTGACAGTCTTTATGACAGCTCTGATTCTCTGCTGCATTATACAATCGAACGCGCCGAGGGCATGACCGATTACGTCAATGAAGAGACAGACAGCCTTTTCTTTGCTGCAGGAAAGAACCTTAACGAGGTTGAGCGCGAAGCCCAGTACCAGCGCATTCAAGAAATAGTGGCGGAAGATCGTCCGCATATTCCACTGGTACAGCTTAAAACAATCTACGGCGTAAGCAACGATATTGAATTTGAACCGTTTTTAAATGAAAGGATCAAAGTAAAATCGATCACGCGTAAATAAATTACTCAACAACGGTAAAGGCATGGACCATGAAAACTCCGGTCCATGCCTTCGCCCCGGCTTCACTACCGGGTAGAAGTAGTTTATTACGTATTTCGCAGAACAAACGGAATCCTATATAAACAATGTAGATATCACCGTAGATATCACCCCGAGAGGTTGCAGAGGAGGTCTGTTTTACGCAGCCCTGCTTTGCCACCAGATTTATTTTTGTTTTCTTTTAATATGGAGGAACTATGATTAATTACTTGTGTAGACGGTTTTTACAGATAGTCCCAGTTCTTTTTTTGATTACGCTAATTGTTTTCTG
>JAAZPQ010000054.1 GCA_012797175.1 Bacillota bacterium | reverse complement strand
AGCTCCGCCGGATCAGAAGTGTTAAGATAGCGGGCTGGAATGATGGCGTCGGTATCGACGTCGTCTCCGAACTTCCAGGCCCTACCGCGAATAATCATCTACTTAACCTCCTCGGGGCCGGCCAAGCGGCCCAATATCGCTGAAGCCGCCGCTACCGCCGGGTTGCTCAGGTAGATCTCGCTTTCCGGATGGCCCATCCGCCCGACAAAATTGCGGTTGGTCGTCGAAACAGCTTTTTCCCCTTTGGCCAGGATGCCCATATGCCCGCCCAGGCAGGGGCCGCAGGTCGGCGTGCTTACCGCGGCGCCTGCTTCGATGAACACTTCAATAAGCCCCTCGGTTAACGCCTGCAGGTAAATTTCCTGCGTCCCGGGGATGATGATCAGGCGAACGTTAGAGTTAACCTTTCTCCCCCTCAAGACCTGGGCCGCCGCCCGCAGGTCCTCAATTCGGCCGTTGGTGCAGGAGCCGATGACCGCCTGGTCAATCGAAACAGTGCCTACCTCGCTAAGCGGCCGGGTGTTTTCAGGCAGGTGGGGAAAAGCCACCTGCGGCTCAATATCACCGAGATCAAATTCGTAAACTTCGCAATAACAGGCCTCTTCATCGCTGCTGTAAAATTTATAAGGCCGCCGGGCCCGCCTTTCCAGGTAAGCCCTTGTTTTTTCATCCGGGGCAAAGATGCCGTTTTTAGCCCCGGCCTCGATCGCCATGTTGGCCATGGTCAAGCGTCCGTCCATGGAGAGGGCGGAGATGGTCTCGCCGGTAAACTCGATTGCTTTGTAGAGGGCGCCGTCCACCCCGATTTTACCGATCAGGTAGAGGATGAGATCCTTGCCGCCGACCCACTTGTTCCAATTTGTTCCGTTGATGATAACCTTAATCGTCTCCGGAACCCTGAGCCAGACTTCGCCCGTGGCCATGGCCGCTGCCAGGTCGGTGCTGCCGACGCCGGTGGCAAAAGCGCCCAGTGCCCCGTAGGTGCAGGTATGCGAATCGGCACCGATGACCAGGTCCCCGGGGAGCACCAGCCCTTCCTGGGGCAGCAGGCAATGCTCAATGCCCATGCGCCCTACTTCAAAGTAGTGGGTGATACCGAAGCGACGGGCAAACTCGCGCATCGTCCTGGCCTGCTCTGCCGACTTGATATCCTTGTTTGGCGTAAAGTGATCCGGGACCAGCGCTATCCGGTTGCGATCGAAAACTTGCTCTACCCCGATCCGGTTAAATTCTCTTATCGCTACCGGGGCGGTAATATCATTGGCCAGGGCCAGATCGATACGGGCATTAATCAGCTCCCCCGGTTGAACCTCGTTCCGCCCGGCATGGGCCGCCAGAATTTTCTCGGTAATTGTCATCCCCATCGCCTTTCTCCTTCCGTGCTTTTCAAGTCTCATTATAGATCGGCTTTTAGGCGATCGGGCGCCTTTCCACCGTTGTCGGAATAGATGGTCCGGTTGATGGCGTTAATATAGGCCTTAGCGCTGGCCTCTAGAATATCGGGGCTAACCCCCCGGCCGGTGTAGACCGTGGCCGTACTATTGGAGCGGACTTTTACCGTGACCTCCCCCAGGGCATCCTTCCCTGCGGTAAGAGCGTCGATGGCGTAGGAAATAAGAGTGCACGGTATCCCGGTAATCTTATCGATTGCCTTGTAGATGGCATCAACCGGCCCGTCGCCGCAGGCTGCTTCGTCCAGCTCTTCGCCGTCTTTCTGCAGGCCGATAGTGGCTGTCGGGACCACGGTGGTGCCGCTGGAGACATGCAGGTAAGCCAACCGGTAAACTTCGGGGATGCGCAGAATCTCTTCTTCGACGATAGCGCGGAGATCTTTGTCGGTAATCTCTTTTTTCCGGTCGACGACGATCTTGAAGCGCTGAAAAACCCGGTTTATCTCTTCTTCGTTCAGTTCATAGCCGAGAGCGCTGAGCGATTCACGGAAGGCGTGGCGGCCGGAATGCTTCCCTAAAACGATCGTGTTAAGAGAACGGCCGATCAGCTCGGGATTCATGATTTCGTAAGTGCTTCGTTCTTTCAAGACCCCATCCTGATGAATTCCGGACTCATGAGCAAAGGCGTTCTGTCCCACGATGGCCTTGTTCGGCTGGATCTTCATCCCGGTTAACTTGCTGACCAGCTTACTAGTCCGGTAGATCTCTTCTGTGCGGATGCCAGTTTTTTTGCCGTAAAGGTCCTGCCGGGCATAGAGGGCCATCACTATCTCTTCCAGGGCTGCATTGCCGGCTCTCTCCCCGATACCGTTGATTGTGCATTCTACCTGCCGGGCTCCAGCCTGGATCGCTGCCAGGGAGTTGGTTACAGCCAGGCCCAGGTCGTTATGGCAGTGGACACTCACTACGGCCTGGTCAATATTGGGGACTTTAAGAAAAACGTCGCGAATAAAATCGTGAAACTCCTGGGGAGTAGCATAGCCAACCGTATCGGGTATATTGACCGTCGTTGCCCCGGCCGCGATAACCGCCTCCAAAACCTGGCAAAGGAAGTCGTGATCGCTGCGGAAGGCGTCCTCCGCTGAAAATTCGACATCGGAGAGATAACGGCGGGCATACTTTACCGCCGCTATCGCTGCTTCCAGGACCTCTTCCCGGCTCATGCGCAACTTGTGGCGGAGATGAATTTCAGAAGTGGCGATGAAGGTATGAATCCGCGGCGACTCAGCTTCTCGAACCGCTTCCCAGGCCCGATCAATATCATCCCGGTTAGCCCGGGCCAGGGCCGCTATCGTTGCCCCTTTTACCTCTGCGGCGGTGATTTTTACCGCTGCAAAATCCCCGGGCGAGGCCACCGGAAACCCCGCCTCGATAATATCTACGCCCAGCCGGGTCAGCTGCCGGGCTATTTCTATCTTTTCGTTTACATTAAGGCTGACTCCCGGTGACTGTTCGCCGTCGCGTAGAGTAGTATCGAATATATAGACTCTATCGTCCATAAAAAGACCTCCTGCACTACTAATTTTTCTTTAGCCACGGCATCATCTCACGCAGCTTCCGGCCGACTTTCTCAATGGGATGCTCTTTTTCCTGCCGGTCAATGGCATTGAAAACGGGCCGGTTGGCCTGATTTTCCAGGATCCACTGCCGGGCAAACTCACCGGATTGGATCTCTGCCAGCACTTTTTTCATCTCTTTCCGGGTCTCCCCGTTGACAATTCGTTTCCCCACCATGTAGTCGCCATATTGGGCTGTATCGCTAATCGAATAGCGCATCCAGCTAAGCCCGCCTTCGTAGATCAGATCAACAATCAGCTTCATCTCGTGGAGGCATTCAAAGTAGGCTATCTCCGGGGCATAACCGGCTTCGACCAGGGTTTCGAAACCGGCCTTGATCAGCTCGGTAAGTCCGCCGCAGAGAACTGCCTGCTCGCCGAAAAGGTCTGTTTCCGTCTCTTCCCGGAAGGTGGTTTCAAAAACGCCGGCCCGGGTGCAGCCGATCCCCTTGGCATAGGCCAGGGCCAGCTTTTTCGCCTGGCCGGTATGATCCTGGTGCACGGCGATAAGGCCGGGAACTCCAGCCCCCTCCAGGTACATTCTTCTTTCCATATGTCCCGGACTTTTCGGGGCGACCATGAAAACGTCGATATCGGGAGGGGGGACAATCTGCCCGTAATGGATGTTAAAGCCATGGGAAAAACCGATCGCTTTTCCCTCCTGCAGATAGGGTTCAATCTCTTCCCGGTAGAGGCGGGCCTGGGTCTCATCAGGGGTAAGAATCTGAATGATCGCCGCCTCTTTTACTGCTTCAGTAGTCTCCATTACTGCCAGGCCGTCTTTGCGGACTTGATCCCAACTCCGGCTGTTGCGCCGTAAGCCTACCACCACCTCAATGCCGCTGTCGTGCAGATTTTGGGCCTGGGCATGTCCCTGGCTGCCGTAGCCGATTACGGCTACCGTTTTTCCAGATAACAGCTCCAGGTCGGCATCGGTATCATAATAAATTTTAACCATTTCATCGGCTCCCTTCTTTTATCTCATCTTTACTCGCTTCCCTTAGTTACCGTTTTCGACGGTGTTGAAGCGGCTTCCCCGCAGCATCGCTATTTTCCCGGTGCGCACCAGTTCCCGGATGCGGAAAGGCCTAAGGGCCTCAATGATAGCCCTAATCTTACCCTCATCTCCCGTGGCCTCAATGGTTAGGGTGTTTTGCCCGATGTCGACAATCCGCGCCCGGAAAATTTCAACGATCTGCATGATCTCGCCCCGTACCGAGGGATCGGCATCGGTTTTAATCAGGATCAGCTCCCGATCGACGTATTCCTCTTCAGTAATATCACTTACCTTGATTACATCGATCAGTTTATGAAGCTGCTTGGTGACCTGTTCAATCACCTTGTCGCCCTCTTCAACCACGATAGTCATCCGGGAAATAGAAGGGTTTTCCGTCTGGCCTACGGCTAGGCTGTCGATATTATATCCCCGGCGGCTGAACAGGCTGGCCACCCTGGTCAAGACTCCAGGATTATTTTCTACCAGAACAGTCAGGGTGCGGAACATGGTTTTATTCCTCCAGCATTTTACTAATGGTCCCTTCCGGCGGGATCATCGGGAAAACATTTTCTTTTCGGTCAACGAGAAAATCTATCAGCACCGGACGATCTTCTACCTGCATCGCTTTTTGCAAAGCCCGGCGGACATCTTCAGGCCTGGTCACCTGCATCCCGACTGCGCCGTACGCTTCAGCCAGCTTGACATAATCCGGACCGGAGATATCGGAATAAGCCAGGCGGCCGTTATAGAAAATATCCTGCCACTGGCGGACCATACCCAGGTAATTGTTATTCAGTATGGCCACTTTAAGGGGCAGTTTATAGTCCGCGGCGGTAGCCAGTTCCTGAATATTCATCTGGATGCTGCCATCTCCGGCAATGTTAAAGACCGTCTCGCCCGGTCTGCCTATCTGCGCGCCGATGGCCGCTGGCAGGCCGAAGCCCATCGTGCCCAGTCCCCCGGACGAGATGAACGTCCGCGGCTTGGTAAAGGTGTAGAATTGAGCGGCCCACATCTGGTTCTGGCCAACTTCTGTCGCAATGATAGCATTACCCCCGGTTACTTCGTAAATCTGTTCTATCACAAACTGCGGCTTAATCTTTCCATTATGGTGATACCTTAAAGGATATTTATCCTTCCATTCCCTGATCTTAGCAGACCACTCTTCTGTCTCTGTCCTTGCCTGGACTACCTGGCAGAGCTGCTCGAGAACCCGCTTGACATCCCCGACAATGGGGATATCTACCTGCACGTTTTTGCCGATCTCCGCCGGGTCGATATCGATATGAATTATCCGGGCTTTAGGCGCAAAAGCGTCTGCTCTTACGGTCACCCGGTCAGAGAAGCGGGCACCGATGGTAATGAGTAAGTCGCATTCGTTGACCGCATAGTTGGCGTACTTGGTCCCATGCATTCCAAGCATGCCCAAGGAAAGGGGGTGGTTTTCTGGAAAAACCCCTTTCCCCATTAGGGTAGTAGTCACCGGGATCGCACAGAGCTCGGCCAGCTGCCGGAGCACTTCGCTGCTTCCTGAAGAGATGGCGCCGCCTCCGGCACAGATTACGGGCCGGCGGGCCCCGGTAATAGCTGCTGCTGCCTCGCTGATCTTTTCGGGATGCCCGTCCAGCACCGGCCGGTAGCCCCGCAACTGCGAGACTTTCGGATATTTTAAATCTGTTTTCTCCTGGCAAACATCTTTGGGAAGGTCGATTAACACCGGACCGGGCCGGCCGGTAGTGGCCAGGTGAAAAGATTCTTTGACCACCCGGGGCAGCTCTTTTACATCCTTGACCAAGAAGTTGTGTTTAGTAATGGGTAAGGTGATCCCGTAAATATCGGCCTCCTGGAACGAATCCCGACCGATCATATGCGTGGCCACCTGGCCGGTAAAGGCGACCATGGGGATAGAATCCATGTAGGCGTTTGCCAGGCCGGTAACCAGGTTTGTCGCTCCCGGCCCGGAGGTGGCCAGGCAGACACCGGGTTTCCCGGTAGCGCGGGCATAACCGTCGGCGGCATGTGCCGCACCCTGCTCATGCCGCACTAAAAAATGTTTGAGAGAGGAATCATAAAGGGCATCGTAGATATCGAGGACGGCCCCTCCGGGATACCCGAAGATCGCTCTCACTTTTTCCTCTTCCAGGCACTTAATTAGAATCTGGGCACCACTTTGTTTCATCGTTGCTGCCACCCCTGCTCTATATTTTAGCGGCTGTGAATATCTATTTACCACTGAAGGCAGCGCCGGTACTGGCTGAAGTTACCAGGCGGCTGTAACGCTGCAGGTAACCCTTTTTCACCCGCGGCGGTTGCGGCTGCCATCCTTTTCTTCTTTTTTCCAAAATATCTTCAGCGACCACCAGGTCAAGCCGGCCGGCCGGAATATCGATACTGATCAGGTCGCCATCCTCAACCAGGGCGATGGGGCCTGCTTCGGCCGCTTCCGGTGAAACGTGACCGATGGAGGCTCCCCGGGTGGCGCCAGAGAAGCGGCCGTCGGTGATCAGGGCTACCTTTTTGTCAAGGCCAAGACCGGCTACCATCGCCGTAGGGGTTAGCATCTCCCGCATACCCGGGCCCCCTTTGGGCCCCTCATAGCGGATCACCACTACGTCGCCCTTGTGAATATCTCCTGCCTCCAGGGCTGCGCAGATCTCCTCCTCGGAATTAAAAACCCGCGCCGGACCCCGGTGAACCATCATGGCAGGGTCGACCGCCCCTTTTTTGACTACGGCACCGTCCGGGGCCAGGCTGCCCCTCAGGATGGAGAGCCCGCCAGTATGGCTGTAAGGATCTTCGACCCGCCGGATCACGTTATCGTCTAAAACGGGGTGCCCGGCTATATTTTCAGCCAAGGTTTGCCCGGTTACCGTCGGGAGATCACCGTCGATCAGGCCTGACTCCAGGAGACGGTGAAGAAGTGCTGAAACGCCGCCAGCCCGGTCGAGGTCTTCGACAAAATGAGGACCGGCGGGGCTTAGTTTGCAAAGCTGGGGCACCTTCTCGCTAATCTCATTGAACAGGTCTAAGCTAAGCTCGAGCCCAGCCTCCCCGGCGATGGCTGGGAGATGCAAGACTGTGTTGGTGGAGCAGCCTAAAGCCATATCCGCGGCTATGCAATTGCGAAAGGCTTTCCCGGTCATGATTCGGGACGGCCTGATCTCTTTCTCTAAAAGCTCCATTAACTTCATGCCGGTCTTTTTAGCCAGTCGAACCCGGGCTGCTGCCACCGCCGGCACGGTGCCGTTTCCGGGCAAGGCCAGGCCCATGACCTCTGTAAGGCAGTTCATGGAGTTGGCTGTAAACATACCTGCGCAGGAACCGCAGCCCGGGCAGATTGTCGTCTCCATCTCCTTTAAATCCGCTTCGGTCATCTTCCCGGCCTTAACGGCGCCGATCCCTTCAAAGATATCGCTCAAGGCAGCTTTGCGCCCCTGGAAAGTGCCGGCCATCATGGGCCCTCCGCTGATAAAGATAGCGGGAAGGTTTAGCCGGGCTGCCGCCATGAGCATTCCGGGAATTATTTTATCGCAGTTAGGGATCATCACCAGGCCGTCAAAGGCGTGAGCCATGGCCATTATTTCGATAGAATCGGCGATAAGCTCACGGCTGGCCAGTGAATATTTCATCCCTTCGTGGTTCATGGCGATGCCGTCACAGACACCGATTACGGGAAATTCTACCGGGGTTCCGCCGGCCATGCGGACACCGTCTTTTACGGCCCGGGCAATAGTATCCAGATGAATGTGCCCGGGGACAATCTCGTTATGGGCGTTAACTATTCCGATAAGCGGGCGGTACAGCTCTTCGTCGGTGTAGCCCATTGCTTTAAAGAGGGAGCGATGCGGAGCTTTTTCCAGCCCTTTCTTCACCATATCACTGCGCATTTATATCACTCACTTCCCCATCAGAATTATTCCTCATCCGGGAAAATCACCGGGCCGTCAGTACGGGTTAGCTCACGGAAGTCTTTTAACAGTTGATAGAAAACCGGTTCAGGTTTACCGGTGCCGATGATCCTGCCGTCTACCTTAATGACAGGGATTAGCTCTGCCGCCGTTCCGGTAAGAAAAACCTGGTCGGCAATATAGAGGTCGTGGCGGGTAAAGAGCTCTTCTTTTACTTCAATACCACGTTGACGGGCCAGCTCAATAACCGCGTTACGGGTAATTCCTTCCAAAATATTAGCATGCCTGGGCGGGGTGAAAAGAGCTCCTTCCTTTATTATAAAAATGTTGTCACCTGTAGCCTCGGCTACATACCCCTGCGGGTTAAGCATGATCGCTTCCATGGTCCCGGCGAGGTTGGCTTCGATTTTAGCGAGAATGTTATTTAAGTAGTTCAGAGACTTAATCCGTGGATTGACCGCCTCGTTGCAGTTTCGCGGCGTGGGAACGGTGATCACTTCCAATCCCTTCTCGTAGAGCTCTTCCGGGTAAAGTTGAATAGAAGAAGCTATGCAAAAGAGAGAAGGCTCCGGGCATTTTTGTGGATCAAGCCCCAGGTCGCCCTTTCCCCGGGTAACTACTAGCCGTATATAGGCGTCGCGGAGATTGTTGCGGCGCAGCGTTTCCAGAACAACCTCTTGCATTTCCTCTATTGACAGGGGAATCTCTAGCAGGATCGACTTTGCTGATTGGTAAAGCCTTTGCAAGTGTTCACTCAGGCGGAAGACACGGTTGTGGTATGCCCGGATACCCTCAAAGACACCGTCTCCGTAAAGAAGCCCATGATCGAAGACAGAGATTACCGCTTCTTCCTCAGGGACAAACTTGCCGTTAAGGTAGATTATAAGTCCCAAATGATATCGCCTCCTCAGACCTTGTTGATCTTCACCGTACTCTTAATCCGTTACTTTTTTCTTTTCCCCACTCCAGCTACTTTGGGATAAGGGTTTATCGAACATTTTATGAAAAGTCTCTCGCCGGCATCTTTACTCCGGGTCCGAGAGGCTGGAGAAATCATGCGCGCAGCACCCTGCAAACAAACAGGTATAATTATTGGTAGTATATAAAACAAAATCCCTTGCTGTCAAGGGATTTTGTCGTT
>JAAZPQ010000053.1 GCA_012797175.1 Bacillota bacterium | reverse complement strand
TGCTGCTGCAGAGGCCGAGCGGATGTGTGGTTTTAAAATTGATTCGGCTTACGTGGGGCTGCAGGGGTTGAACACGGAGCTGATTAACAACCGCGGCGTGGTGGCGGTGCAGTCAGACGACCGGGAGATCCGGGAAGAAGATCTGGAAAGAGTTCTCCAGGCGGCCCGGGTGATTGCCCTGCCCTTTGACCGAGAGATAGTAGAGGTAATTCCCCGGGAGTTTATCGTGGACGGGTATGACGGAATCCGTGACCCGGTAGGTATGCTCGGGGTACGCCTGGAGATCGACGCCATGATCGTGACCAGCCCGACTACCTCTCTGCGCAACCTGATGCGCTGTGTTAACCGGGCCGGGATCGATGTCAGCGGCATGGTCTTGCAGCCTTTGGCCGCCGCCGAAGTTGCTCTTTCCGACGACGAGAAAGAGCTGGGGGTATTCTTGGTTGATATCGGCGGGGGGACCACGGAACTGGCTTTTTTCGAACAGGGGAAGCTGCGTCAGCTAACCGCGGTCCCGGTTGGGGGCGACCATATTACCAGCGACCTGGCTATCGGCTTGCGGACAAGCTTTTTTTCGGCGGAAAATATAAAAATTGAGTATGGTAGCGCTTTTGTTTCGCTGGCAGAAGGCGAAGAAGATATCGAGATCAGCAGCGTTGGCAGCAAGGAGCGGCGCCTGGTTTCGGCAAAGGAGATCAGCCGCTACATAGAGCCGCGGGTGCAGGAGCTTCTGCAGATTGTTCGTGAAGAGATGATTAAAATGGGCTGGCCGCATCTGCCTCCGGCCGGAGCCGTGTTTAGCGGTGGGGTTTCCCAGATGAATGGACTGATCGAGCTGGCCTCCCTGGTCTATGAAAGCGAACAGGTGCGTCGTGTAGAACATGATTATATCGGTTTACAGAACCCGATCTATACCAATGCTGCGGGCTTGCTTTACTATGTTAACCGGCAGCAGCCCCGGCTTTACCGTCAGGAGCGCAGTGATCCCGGTTATAGCTCAAAACCGGGTTTATGGCAGCGCTTCAAAGATTGGATGAACGAGATTGTCGAGTAATGTGAGCCTCTGAAGGGGGTGTTCAGAAAAATGATCGAATTTGAAAATGAAAAGCCTCAGTTCACCTCAATTAAGGTTGTCGGAATTGGCGGTGGCGGAAACAATGCCATTAACCGGATGATCAGCGCTGGTGTAAAAGGAGTTGATTTTATCACCGTCAACACCGATGCGCAGGCGCTGCACCTGGTCCAGTCACCAGTCAAGTTGCAGATTGGTGAGAAGCTGACCAAGGGGCTGGGCGCCGGGGCCAACCCGGAGATCGGCCGTCAGGCCGCCGAAGAGAGCCGGGAGCTGATTGAAGAAAACTTGCGCGGGGCGGATATGATCTTTTTAACCGCCGGGATGGGTGGCGGTACCGGCACCGGGGCTACCCCGGTGATCGCCGAAGTAGCCAGGGAGATGGATGCTTCTCCCCTGAAGCGGCCCCTGGTGGTGGGCGTAGTGACAAAGCCGTTTAGTTTTGAAGGGCGCAAGCGCCAGCAGCAGGCCGAAGAGGGGATTGCCCGCTTAAGCGAAAAGGTGGACACCCTGATCACGATTCCCAATGACCGCCTTTTCCAGGTAATTGAGAAGCGGACGCCAAT
>JAAZPQ010000052.1 GCA_012797175.1 Bacillota bacterium | reverse complement strand
TTACTGGGGTCAATTTCCTAATTCCCGCAGGGTTGACTTGCAGAAACCCTTATCCCACAGCATCCCCATGGGGTAAAATATTTTTACCCCTTGCGCAAAGCCTTATCTATCAATTGTTTTCAAAGAACGCAAATGGCTCTCGTTTTGCCTTTTTAAAAGAGCCTACCATAAAAAACGGGAATTACCGTCAAGGGGCCGGAGTGCTTTTCTGCCCTTTCTGTTTCTATAGCGTTGTATTTCGCTTTTTAAATCGAAAAACTTACTGTCCCGATATGCGGAAGGGCTGAGAGCAATCTTGTGCAGCCTGGTTTAGTTATAGTTTATTACCCCCGCCTGAATCGACCCGAACAATCTTCCGCTGTAGTTAACATAAAATAATCCCCGGTCTCATCTAAAAGTTCATCAAAACTGCTGGGCTTAAAGGCTCTGCTGTCTTTATTATTTAGTCTTCTCGTGACAAAAATGTGATGACAACATGTTATTTTAAAATTGGGCGAGGGGATCTGCCTTACCCCAGGAAAGCTCAACAAGATCTATCCAAAGGAGGTTGGCAAGCACCCGATCCGGGTTAACTGCAGGGAAGGAGAACTTGGGGAGCGCCGGGCAAGCTTCAGCGTGAATGGAGGTGAAACAGATATTGAAGAAGAGGATAGCCAGTTTGATTTTAATCAGTATTACTCTCTTGTTGGCTTTAGGGGCTGGAATGCAGGGCGTTGGCTCGGCAGAAGAAGATTTGATGTCGGTAGAGCTTCAAACAGATAAAGAGCTGTACCGGGCCGGTGAGACGGTGCATCTAACCGCAACCCTTTCTAACCGGGGCCCGGATGCTCTGTCGGACATTACCGTGAGGGTGCCCCTGGCCAATCTGAATGGCAGGATTGAGTGCCTTGCTGGTGGAGAAAAAGCGACGCTGGAAGCTATGTTTAATATTCCCGACAACTTTTACCTGGGCTATATCGGCGTGGGGGTCTATGCTAAATGCGCGGGGAATGCCCTGAGCAGCCAGGGTAGCACCCTGGTTAAGGTTGATGAACCGGTTAGCAATCCATTCTTCAAAGAGATCAAGTTACCGCCCCTGCCGGACGATTGGGAATCTGAGGTCTCCCTCGATAGGTTCCCGGTTCAGGCTGCCGAACCCCAGGCCGGACTGGGTACAGCAGCGAGAGCTCTTCAAAATATGGCCCTCTCCAGCAATGGTTATACCGATACCATTGCGGTCGACAAGAACGCAGAGCGTATAGATGGCTGCCGCGCTTACCGGGTTACTTTGAGCATCACCGGAACACCGCCGCCGGAAAAGCCGGTCGATGTGATCCTGGTGATCGACCGCTCCGGCAGCATGGCTGACGGCCAGCCTTATTCAGCCATGTACTACGCCAAACAAGCAGCCCAACAGTTTGCTCAGCAAGTGCTGACGGCAAACCCCAACAACAGGGTGGCGGTGGTCAGTTTTGATTACCCGGGGACTTCTTTGGGCCGTGGCGCCCAATCGGATGCGCGTACAGATATTGTCTTTTCCAGCAGCTTAACCCAGGTCACGAATGCAATTAATAGCCTAAACGCCAACGGCGGCACTAACACCGAAGCCGGGTTCATCCAGGCGAGAAACCTGCTGGGGAGTGCACGGGACGGAGCCAACAAGGCCATCGTCTTTTTAACTGACGGAGTACCCACCATCAGCAATGGCCGCCGGTACGGGCCCAGCGAACCCACCGCCCACAATGATCACACCATTGCTGCTTACCAGGCGGGCATAAGCTGCCATAGCCTGGCCCGGGTCTTTACGGTCAACCTGCTGACCGGTGTTCCCAGCCAGTGTTTGGGGGTAGCCCGGGATACCATGCAAAAAGCCCAGAACTCCGGCTACTACGAGACCTTCTCGGCCGCGGACCTTTCCGGCATCTACGGCCAGATTTCACAGGTGCTCAACTACTCGGCTACCGCTGCCGTGGTTAACGATAAGATCCCGGCCAACTTTGAGATGGTACTGGATAGTTTCCAGAGCAGCCCCGCGGCGCCTGTAGCCTATGACGAGAACACAGGGCTCATCACCTGGACGGCAGGCACTATTGGCACTGAAGCCACGATGAGCTATATAATTCGCGCCAGGGCCGATTTTGCCGGCGGCAACCAGGTTCCCACCAATGATTACGCCACCTTAACCTATACCGACATCAATGAGAATCCCAATAAAACCAAGAATTTTCCTCTCCCCAAGGTAGATGTGCCGGGGCCGCTGACGGTTAATGCCGGTCCGGACCGGGAGATGCCCCTGGGTAGTAGCATCGGGATAGGCGATAATCTCGTGGTAACCGGCGGCAGCGGGGCTTACACCTATCTCTGGACCCGTGCCGGCGTTCCCGGGTGGAGTTCCAGCGATCTTAACCCCACGGTGTCGCCAACCGAAGATACGGTCTACACCGTTACCGTCACCGATAAGTATGGCTGTGCCAGGTCCGGTAATGTGGTGGTAACAGTTTTAAAAGGTTCTATTACTGTTGTTAAAAAGGTGCTGCCGAATGGAAGCGACACGAAAGTTTTCCCCGTTTACGTGGAAGGCAATGGAAATACCTGGAGCATGCTGCTGGCTGATGGCGAGTTGGCCACTATCACGGGCCTGGCCCCGGGCACCTATACTATCCGCGAAGTGGTGCCCATTTATTACCGGCTGGTCAGTATCAGTCCGTCTACCGTAACTATCGGCCCGGACAATCTCACCGGCAAGGTAACGGTTACTAACCGTAAAGTAGGCAACCCCTGGTTCTGGGATGATGATGAAGAATTTAATAACTTTTCGGTAGGTCTCTGGTAGCAGGAAACTATTAGTATATGCCGGCCGAAAAATGTAGTGCAGAACGCTAAGGAGGAGGTGGTGGCCAAACAGGCCACCGGTAGCCACACGGCTTCATGCTGAAGTTTAACGATGGCGATACGGTGTTAAGTAAAAAAAGAGTTTTTAGGCTTCCCTTTCCAAAACCTAAGAATATTAAGGAGGAAGAATTAGATGAATAAGAAAGTCAAGATTGGTCTGGCAATTCTTACCCTGGCCGCGCTTCTGGCAGTAGGGACCTGGGCCTGGTTTACCGCTACAGCGGAGCCAGTGATTAACCAGTTCACCGCCGGAACGGTGAAGATCGCGATTAACGACGTTTATGATGAGGAGCTAAACTGGAATCCGGGTGATACCACGAAGAAAGAGGTCAGCATCAAGAACGAAGGCACCAAGTGCGCTTATGTCCGTGTGAAGTTGATCCCGACCTGGGGCGACAAAGTTAATGGTGATTTTGTTGCTGATGCCGGATTGCCCACTACCAATGTTGCTCTTAATTGGAATACTACTGACTGGATGTTGCATACTGATGGCTACTATTACTACAAGAGCACGCTTCCGGCAGGTGAAGAGACACCGTTGCTGCTAGAGTCAGTGACCCTGGTGGGCTCCAGCACGGGCAATGAGTACCAGGGCAAGGTTTTGCGGATCGAAGTTAAGGCCGACGCAGTGCAGTGCACAAACGATGCTTACAAGAGCGTTTGGGGAATGGATAACTTGCCCTGGTAGAGTAAGGTCTAAGCTAGAGGATCTCTAGCGGGATGCGAGTGCTCTGAAGCTACGCTTCCCGGCCGGTTTGGATGAGGCTGGTAATGGCCGGGCCCGGCGGTTGCCGGGGCCCGGCCCCGATAGACTCCCGAGGGAGTGGAAAATTAAATGAAAAAAAGCATTTGGATTGTCATTCTGGTTTTTTCTCTCGCTGCGCTGTTGGCAGTAGGGACCTGGGCCTGGTTTACTGCAACAGCGGAGCCGGTGGTTAACCAGTTTGCCGCCGGAACGGTGGAGATCGAGATTGACGAGCACGGGTTTCAAGATATTACAAACTGGAACCCGGGCAATGAATCGACCAAACAGGTTAGCGTGAAGACCCTGGGCAGCAAGTGCGCCTATGTGCGGGTATCGTTGACCCCGGTTTGGGGCCACCTGGATGGAGAGAGGTTTGTCGCCGAGCCGGGCTTGCCGGTGAGCAATGTCCTTATCAACTGGAACGAGGCCGATTGGGCCTATCTTGCTCCTGTTGCACCCCCGGAAGGCCCGCACCCCGGTGAAGGCTGGTATTACTATAAGAGTATCCTCTGTCCTGATGATCTAGAAACCACATTGCTGCTGCAGTCGGTGTCCCTGAGCGCCGATACGGGTAATAAATACCAGGGCAAGGTCCTGCGGATCGTGGTCAATGCCGAAGCGGTGCAGGCTTCTCATGATGCCTACAAAGATGCCTGGGGACTCACAGCGTTACCGGCTGGCGTCCAAGAATGGGTGGCTCCGTAGCTTTTGCAAACCGGAAAGGGATGGAATCCTCCGGCGATTTATCTTGAAGCAGGTTAGCGTGATCTATTGGCTCCGGCCCGGGCCCGGCGGTTTGCTGGACGGGGGTCCCGCTGGAGATATTATCTACCCCCTAAAGGAAGGGAGGGTAGCTGCTTGAAAACAATAATGAAGATTGCAGCGATTCTGGCCGTGACGTTGCTGTTCCTGTTAACTGCCTTGCCTGCAGAGGCCGTCACTACCGACCTGGAGCTGGTTGGAGAAGCGGCGGGCCTGGTGCTGGTACCAGCGGAGGGGAAGCTACTTGATTTAAGGAACATGAACCCGGGGGATACCCGGCAGGCCACCCTAAAGCTTAGCAATAATTATTCAAAGTGGTATCATCTCTGGTTGCAAGCCGGGAATCCGGTGGACCAGGAGACCGGTTTGCTTGAAATAATGGAGCTGACGGTTCTCTATCGCGGTAAGGTCCTTTACCAGGGACCGGTAATCGGTTTTGCCGGAGAGGCCATCTACCTGGGCCGTTTCCG
>JAAZPQ010000051.1 GCA_012797175.1 Bacillota bacterium | reverse complement strand
GCCTTTATCCTTTGGAGAAAAACTTTTTACGGCCTTTTTTACCGCCGCCACTCCCCGGACGGCCGGCTTTAGCGTTTTTAATCCGGGTTTTCACCGGATGCCGACACTAATTATTCTGCTGGCACTGATGTTTATCGGTGCTTCTCCCGGCTCGACCGGGGGCGGTGTAAAAACAACCACCTTCGGGGTGGTTGTTCTAGCCCTGCTCTCGATGGTGCGAGGGCAACAGGAGCTGATTCTTTTTGAGCGGCGAATCGCGCGCAGCGATATTTTCAAAGCGGCGGCGGTGATCGGCGGGGCGATAGCCCTGATTTTTACAGCGACTTTCCTTCTATCTCTTTTTGAGAAAAATGATTTTCTATCCTTGCTTTTTGAAACAGTTTCCGCCTTCGGGACAGTGGGCTTGAGCACCGGGATTACCCCTGCGCTGCAATGGCCGAGTAAACTCGTGTTGATCATCACCATGTTTGCCGGGCGGATTGGGCCTCTGACCATGCTCATAGCCCTGGCCCGGCGGCAGCCCGGTAAAGAAGGGCTGCATTATCCTGAAGAGAGTGTGCTGATCGGCTAGTTAAAAAGCAGTTTGGAGGTGCATAAGCGGTGTTTAAACAATACCTGGTTATCGGGGCCGGTCGTTTTGGCTCTAGCGTTGCCACTACCCTTTACGAATTGGGGCATGACGTGATGGTGGTAGATATTGATGCAGCGCTGGTCCAACAGATTAGCGAATCGGTGACCCATGCCGTTCAGGCGGATGCTACCAGCGAGGCGGTCTTAAGCTCGCTGGGGATCAAAGATTTTGATGTCATCGTGGTAGCTATTGGCCACGAGATTCAATCCTCGATTATGACCTGTATTTTATTAATTGAGATGGGAGCCCGCTATGTGGTAGCCAAGGCGCAGACAGAGCTACACGGCAAAGTTCTCTCCAAGATCGGGGTTAACCGAGTAGTTTTTCCGGAAAGAGATATGGGACAAAAACTGGCGCACAGCCTTAATGCTTTTAACGTGATCGACTTGATTGAGCTTTCCGCAGACAGCAGCGTGGTTGAGGTGACTGCCCCGGCAGAGCTGGTCGGCCGCTCTCTGCAGGAGCTGAATTTAAGGGCCCGTTACGGAATTAACGTCATTGCTTTGCGTGGTAAAGACGGAAAGACCAATATTTTTCCGGGAGCAGAGGATAAGATTAACAAGGATGACCTCATCGTAGCGGTCGGTAATAATAAAGCTTTAAAGAAAATGGGCTGGATTTAACTTGCCAATCAAAGAGATTAGCAGTAGCAACAACGCGTCTATAAAAGAATACCGCCGCCTGGCCGGCAGCCGTAAATACCGCCGCAGTGCTGGCAAACTGGCGCTGGAGGGGCCGCATCTGGTTAAAGAGGCGCTGGCAACGGGATTGGTCCCCGAAGTTGTTTTCGTTACACGTAGCTTTCTCGATAGCGGCGGCGAGAAAATTCTTTCTGTTCTACCAGGCAAGACGCGGCTATATCTTTTATCGCCTTCGCTCTTTGCCGGGTTGGCACATACGGAAACCCCGCAAGAGGTAGCGGCGATTGTTCCGTTTCGCGAGCCAGGGGCGACGGCATTGCTTTCCCGGCCGCTTACCCTGGTTTTGATTCTGGACTGTCTTCAGGATCCCGGCAATATGGGCACGATTATCCGTACCGCCGCCGCAGCGGGGGTTGAGGCATTATTTTACAGCCGGGGCTGTGTTGATCCTTACAATCCGAAAGCTTTACGCTCTACCGCCGGTGCTCTCTTTCACCTGCCTCTGGCTGTGGTTGAAGACCCCCGGCAACTGGTAAAGCTACTGCAGCATGGGGGCATGACCATTGTTGCCGCACAGCCGCAGGCCGGGCAATGTTACTGGGAAGTTGATTACCGTAGAAAAACAGGCTTACTAATAGGCAGCGAAAGCCGCGGCCTTTCACCGGGGCTGATTGCCGCGGCTGATTTCTCTGTTTTCATTCCCCAGTTTTCCTCCCTTGATTCTCTTAATGCCGCCATCGCCGCAGCCGTGATTATCTACGAAGCACTTCGCCAGCGTAGTAGCTGACCCGGGTGTCATCTTCCCGGCATTTCCTCTTCCCCCGGGGGGAGAGGGTTAGAGAGAGGGGGAATCCAATCACTGGTCATTGCTCAATTAGGTGTCAAGAGAACCGTCCCCCTGTCACCTCTTGCTGTTGTTTTTGGGCTGACGGTGTGCTATAATGTGTCGTAAATATTTTTCAGGTGATGAAGGAGAGGAGTAGGCGAGCTGCAGGGCCGTTCAGGGAGATAAGGCCGCGACTGTAAGCCTTATCCGGCGCTGTTCGCTGAAGTTCGCTCCGGAGCTTCCCGCTGAAAGGCCGCTTTTTGGCCCTGTAGGCGGCGACGGATCATCCCGTTATCGATTGGAGCGGAGCCGTTTACGGCTAAAGTGGGTGGTACCGCGGAAGGAAGCTTTCGTCCCAGGGGCGAAGGCTTTTTTTTAGGAGCGAAAGAAGGGAGTAGCAGGGTGATGTTAAAGAAGATTGCCGAATTGGAAGAAAAAGCTTCCCGGGAGATCGAGGAAGCAAAAAATATGGAAGAGATAAAAGCATTAAAGGTGCGCTACTTTGGGAAAAAAGGGGCCTTAACTGCGCTGCTGCGCCGAATGGGAGAGCTGGCACCGGAGCAGAGGCCTTTGGCCGGAAAGAAGGCGCACGATCTCAGGAATAAACTGGAGGAGTTGCTCGACCGTAAAGAAGAAAAACTGCGGGAGGCTGCTTTGGCAGCTCGCTGGGAAGAGGAGCGGATCGACGTAACTTTGCCCGGCGCACCTTTTAACCTGGGGCGGAAACACCCCCTGACCATGGTTTTGGAAGAGATCACCGGTATTTTTACTGGCCTTGGCTTCCAGGTAGCCCGGGGACCGGAGATAGAAAGCGATTACTACAATTTTGAGGCCTTGAATATACCCCCAGATCACCCGGCGCGGGATATGCAGGACTCTTTTTATTTTTCACCAAAGATCCTGCTACGGACACACACCTCGCCGGTACAGATCCGGACCATGGAGCTGCAGGCACCGCGCCTGCCGGTGCGGATAATCGTGCCGGGCAAAGTATACCGCCGGGATGACGATGCTACCCACTCGCCGATGTTTCACCAGGTTGAAGGCCTGGCCGTCGATCGCGGGGTCACCTTTGCCGATCTAAAGGGGACGCTTTTGCTCTTTGCCCGGGAAATGTTCGATCAGGGACAGCGCATTCGCCTGCGGCCCAGCTTCTTTCCTTTTACCGAGCCCAGTGCGGAGGTGGATATTGCCTGTATTATCTGCCGCGGTGAAGGCTGCCGGGTTTGCGGACAGTCTGGCTGGCTGGAGATCCTCGGTTGCGGCATGGTCCATCCCCGGGTGCTCGAGGTCAGCGGCTACGACCCCGAAGATGTGACCGGTTTTGCTTTCGGGATGGGGGTTGAACGGATCGCCATGCTTAAATACGGCATCGATGATCTGCGTCTTCTATTTTCCAACGATCTCCGTTTCTTAAGGCAGTTTCGTTAGGGTAGAGGTCCAAGAGGGACCTGTTAACGGGAGGTATTCAGAAAAATGCGCATTGCTTACAGCTGGCTAAAAGAATATATCGACCTGGAGCTCTCACCAGAGGAGCTCGCGGAGAAGTTAACTCTTGCCGGAGTCGAAGTAGAAGCGGTGGAACAGTTTGCTGAAATCTCTGACCGGGTGGTGGTGGGTGAGATCATCACGCTGAAACCCCACCCTCATAACAGCAGGCTCCTGGTTGCCGGAGTGGATCCCGGGGACGGGAGCCCCCTGCAGATCGTCTGTGGCGCTCCTAATATCGCCGCCGGCCAGAAGGTTCCTCTGGCTCTTCCCGGGGCGGTGCTGCCGGGAAGAGGCTGCCTGGAGGCGCTCGAGATCGAGAGGGTCTTCTCTGAAGGGATGCTCTGTTCAGGAAAGGAGCTGGGCCTGGAGCTGGGTTCGCCCGACGGTGTTCTCATCCTCGATCCTCCGGCCAAAACAGGCTCTCCCTTAAGCGAAGCCCTGGAGCTTAACGACCATATCTTAATTCTGGATCTAACCCCGAACCGGGCCGACTGCCTCGGCCTGCTAGGGATAGCTTACGAGGTGGCCGCCCTGACCGGCGCCGCAGTAAAACACCCGCCGGCGGAGCCGCCGGAGGCACCGGAGTGCACGGCCGCTCTGCTGCGCGTAGACGTGCAGGAGCCTTTGCTTTGCCCCCGCTACACGGCGCGGGTGATCGAAGATCTCACCGTGGGTTCGTCACCTCTCTGGCTGCAGTTGCGCCTGCTCAAATCCGGCCTGCGCCCGATCAACAACGTGGTTGATATTACTAATTACGTTATGTGGGAATACGGCCAGCCGCTGCACGCCTTTGATTTCAACCTCACGCGGGGTGGGGAAATTATTGTCCGCCGTGGCCGCTCGGACGAAACACTGGTCACTCTCGATGGTGACGAGCGGGTTCTTGACGAAGAGGTCCTCGTGATCGCTGATGCAGCCGGCCCGGTAGCCTTAGGCGGGGTCATGGGTGGGGAAAGCACTGAGATTAATCCCTCTACCAGGTCGGTCCTGCTGGAGGCGGCACTCTTTAACCCGGTCAGTGTCCGGCGCACCGCACGCCGTTACCATATTCCCTCCGAAGCTTCGCAGCGTTTTGAACGGGGGGTCAATCCCGCCTGGGTGGCGGAAGCTTCGGGGCGGGCGGCGCTTATGATCTCAGAGCTGGCTGGCGGGCGGGTGCTCAGGGGGCTGATCGACAGCTACCCCGCCCCTGTTCAGCCGCGCCGGGTGATGGTGCGGCCCTATCGGATCAACGAAATCCTGGGATTAAAGATTCCGTCGGCAGAGGTAAGTGATATCTTAAGCCGGCTTGGCTTTACAATCAAGCCGGAAGGACGCCGTCTCGAGGTAACGGTCCCGCTCAGGCGCAACGATATATTTTTGGAAGAGGATATTGTCGAAGAAGTGGCCCGCCTTTACGGCTACGATAAGATCCCGGCCACCCTGCCGCGCGGCGAGCTTTTAGAAAGCCGTGAAGAGCTGCCGGAAAGGCTGCAGGGGCTGGTCCGGGAGACCTTAACCGCCTGCGGTTTCAACGAGATCATTACCTACTCCTTTATCAACCCGACCTCGCTGCGTAGTCTCGGGCTGCCCGAAGGGGATCCGCGCCTCGAAGCGATTCCGCTGCGTAATCCTCTTTCAGAAGAGCAGAGCATCATGCGCACCACTCTGCTGCCGGGCTTGCTGAAAACTTTGCAGGATAATTTTTACCATCGGGAAATGAATCAGCTTCTTTTCGAGGTCGGGGCGGCCTACCTGCCGCGGCAGCTTCCGCTGGAAGAGCTGCCGGATGAAAAGTTGCGCCTCTCCCTGGGCGCTACCGGGGAGCTGCCGGTAGCGAACTGGTATACCGCCTCTCGACCGGCCGGTTTCTTTGTGGTGAAAGGGGCGATCGAGGCCCTCTTGAAGCGCTTTGGGATCAACCGGGTGGAATATCTTCCGGCAGAGCTGCCTTTTAACCATCCGACCCGCTCTGCCGTGATCAGGATCGCAGGTGAAGAGGCTGGTTTTTTAGGCGAACTGCGGCCGCAGGTGGCTGAGAAATGGGATTATCCGCAGCCGGTTACCGTGGCCGAGCTTGACCTGGAGATGCTTATCGCCCGGGCAAACCTGGTCCCGCGGGTGACACCGCTGCCAAAATATCCTGCCGGCCTACGGGATATTGCCGTGGTTGTGCCCCGCGCGCTTTCAGCCGGCGAGCTAAAGCGCCTGATCTATGAGGCGGGCGGCGGACTGGTGGAGCAGGTGACCTTGTTCGACCTTTACGAAGGGGCACAGATTCCTCCGGGTATGCGCAGCCTTGCCTTTACTATCACTTACCGCCATCCCGATCGGACCCTTACCGAAGCCGAAATCAATGCTGCCCAGGCCAGGATTGAGGCGGCGCTCTCTAAACTGGGAGCAGCTCTGCGTCGTTAACGGCAGGAAGGATAACGGCGCTTCATTCACGAAATAGATGGGCAAAACTTGGCTACCTGGTCGCCGCGCGGGAGGATACCTTTTCGTGGGAAAAAAGCCGAAAAACAGGGTCACGGTAGAGATAATGGGAGAAGAATATACCATCAAGGGAAGCGGCCTACCCAAGTCGATGGAGCAGGCGGCCCGGCATGTTGATGAGCTGATGCGCTCCCTGGCGGAGAAGAACCGCCAGTTGAGTAGCTATAAAATTGCTGTTTTAGCGGCAATCAACCTGGCAGACGAGTTGCTAAAATTAAAACATGATTACCCCCGTTTCGTCGCTGATGATAGGGAAAGGGATGAAGAAGATGAGCTGGTTTGATCTTCTGCTCTTGGGGGTTGTTGCTGTTTTGGTAATCGGCAGCTTGATCCATGGAGTGCTGAAACAGCTCTTTAACCTGGTTGGCTTCTTAATTGTTCTTGCCCTGGCCTTCATGGGGAGTTCCTACCTGAGTGGCTTTATCACCGGTCTTTTGCCGCCTGAATATTTTATCTCCCGTCACGATTTTGCCGAGATTTTTCGTGAACTTCGTGAACAATGCGGTGAACGGTTCTCTGGTCGCCGGTTACCTGAAGCTTTATCTATCGCTGCTGTTTGCCGGTTTTAAGGAGATCCTGCTCAATCATTTTTTGCGTGGCCAGGCCGGCAGCTGAGCTTGTGAGAGGACGTCGAAAGGACTTGGATAACTGGGAAGTGGCGGCCGCCCTCGAGCGGATGGCCGGACTGCTCGCTTTAAAAGGAGAAAACAGTTACAAGATAAAGGCTTACAGCCAGGCGGCCCGGCAGATTATCCGGCTGCCGGAGCCTTTGGCTGATCTTATTACCGAGGAGCGTCTGGAAGAGCTTCCCGGGATTGGCCAGGCGCTCTCGGCCAAGATTAAAGAGCTGGTCGATACCGGACGGAGCAGCTTCTTGGAGCGGCTAGAAGAAGAGATTTCGCCGGAACTGCTGACCCTTCTTTCCATCCCTGGTGTTGGTTACAAGACGGCGGGGAAGCTGGTTCAGCAGTTGAAACTGGAAAGCCTGGAGCAGTTGGAGCAGGCCGCGCAGCGCGGTGAACTGGAAAAACTGCCCGGTATGGGTGCTGTGCTCCAGCAAAACGTGCTCGAGTTTTTCCGGAAGCGGGGCGGCGAACCGGAAGGTTTTCACCGCGGCGTGGCCCTCCCCCTGGCTGAACAGTTGCATGCTTATTTAGAGCAGCTACCCTTTGTTCTCTGCAGCTCACTGGCCGGAGAGGTGCGGCGCGGCACGGAGACCGCTGCCGAAGTGATCATCGCGGCGGTGCTTCAAGAGCAGCCGCCGGAAGCCCTGGCGAAGCTGCTCTTAGAGATACCCGGCATCAGCAGCCTGGAACATACCGGCGAAGGTTTTTACCTGGAGACGCTGGTAGGGATGCCGGTGCGGGTAATGCTTTATTCTGCCGTAGAATATCCTACCCGCCTGGTTTGGCTGACCGGTTCGCCGGAGCACTGGGAACAGCTGCAGGAATATGCCGCGCGGTTGGGTTTTCAGCTTGATCGTGACGCCCTGGTTAAAATGGGAGCGTGGGCGGCTCTCGAAACAGAGGCGGATCTTTACCGGACCCTCGGGTTACAGTTTATCCCGCCCGAGTTAAGGGAAGGCCGTGGTGAGATCGACGCGGCGGCGGCTGGAAAGCTACCCTGCCTGGTTGAGCTTTCGCAGATTCGCGGAGATCTGCACTTGCACAGCAACTGGAGCGATGGCCATGCTACCATTGAAGAGATGCGCGCTGCTGCCGGGTTGAGGGGTTATCAATATATCGCCATAACCGATCATTCCCCCTCGCTGAAGATCGCCGGCGGCCTCTCCCCGGAGCGGCTGGACCGCCAGGGGGAGCTGATCAGAAGACTGCGCCAGGATGACGGCTGCTATATATTTACAGGAGCGGAGGTCGATATCCACTCCGACGGCACCCTGGACCTGCCCGATGAGATTCTCGACGAGCTGGAGCTGGTCATCGCCTCGGTACACAGTAATTTTCGGCAGAGCCGCTCTGAGATGACGGCCCGGATCTGCCGGGCGATGGAGCACCCGGCGGTGGATGTAATCGGGCATCCTACCGGGCGTCTGCTTGGCAGCCGCGGCGCTTACCAGGTCGATGTGGAGCGTTTAATCGAGAAGGCTGCGGAGACGGGAACAATACTCGAAATCAACGCTTCGCCGCAGCGGCTCGATCTCTCTGAAAAATATCTTGGCCTGGCACGCCGTAAAGGGGTGCGCCTGCTGGTCAATACCGATGCCCATTCCACGGCCACAATGGCGGATATGGTTTACGGCGTTACCGTGGCCCGGCGGGGCTGGCTGGAGCCAGAAGATCTTCTGAATACCCTTTCTTTGGCGCAGCTGCAAGAAGCACTGTTGCAGAAACGTCGCCGGAAAGGATGAGGTTCTTTTGCTGCCGCCACTGAGCTCTTCATTCTACCGGCATGATACCGTAAGCGTAGCCCGCGCTCTTCTGGGGCATCTTCTCTGCCGCGAGAGCGCCGCTGGACTGACCGCGGGGATAATTGTGGAGACTGAAGCCTATTTAAGCCGGGATGACCCCGCCTGCCATGCCTCCTGCGGGCGGACCAGGCGCAATGCCCCCATGTTCGGCCCTCCGGGGCAGGCCTACATCTATTTTATTTACGGCAATCATTTTTGCTTCAACGTGGTTACCGCCCCGGCCGGCATCGGCGAGGCGGTCCTGATCCGGGCCCTTGAACCGGTAGACGGGCTGGAATTAATGCAGCGGCGCCGTGGTCAAGGGCGAAGCGTGCTGGAGCTGACCAACGGTCCGGGCAAACTTTGCCAGGCGCTGGCCATTGATCAAACTTTGAATGAGCATGACCTGTGCCGCCCCCCTCTCTGGATCTCTGCCGGACGCGAAGTTGAAAAAGAGGCGGTGATCAGCGTCCCCCGGATCGGGATTAGCCGAGCGGTAGATAAGCTGCTCCGCTTTTATATAAAAGAAAATAAGTATGTATCGAGGAGAAAGTCACAGCGATGAAAGAGATAATCACCGCCCGCGAGATCGAAGCGTTGGAATTTGACGAGATCCGGCGGAGACTGGCTGCGTTGACGGTTACCCCGATGGGGCGGAAGGCGGCGAAAACATTGCTGCCTTCCGCAGATCGGGCGGTAGTAGAAAGACGGCTGCGCGAAACCAGTGAAGGGCGTTTGCTCTGCACCCGGACAGCCTTTTCGCCCCCTCCGGTAGAGGAGATCTCGCCCCTGGTAGGACGGGCCGAGAAAGGCGGCACACTCCTGGGCGACGAGCTGGCCATAGTGGGCGCCTTCTTAAAGGGGGTCCGGCGCTGGCAGCGCCTTTTCAAAGACGCCGATAATGCTGATCTTTACCCCCTGCTAGGCGGGCTGGTCTCCTCGCTCGACGGCTGCGCCGACCTGGCCCGCGAGCTGGCCCGCTGTATCAATCCCGAAGGGCAGGTTCTTGACAAGGCCTCTCCGGCGTTGGCCTCGTTACGGCACCGCGAGCGTCTTCTTCAGGAAAAAATCCGCGAAAAACTTGATTCTTACCTGCGCAATCCCGCACGGCGCCGTTTTCTGCAGGAGGCACTGATCACCATCCGCGGCAACCGCTTTGTCCTACCGGTAAAGCAAGAGTACCGTCAACATATTGACGGGGTGGTCCATGACCAATCCGCCAGCGGGGCCACTCTTTTTATTGAACCGCTGCCGGTGGTGCAGCTGCAAAATGAGCTAACCGGTGTCCGGAACGAGGCGGAGCGGGAGATCGAGCGTATCTTGAGGGAACTCAGCAGCCGGGTGGCGGCGGCATCTGCTTTATTGATCCATGATTGCTCGGTTTACGGCCGGCTGGACCTGGTTGTTGCTTGCGGCCGGCTTAGCCTTGAACAGAACGCCGCTCCGCCGCAGCTGCTGCTCGACAGCAGGCCGCAACTTTATCTCGAGCAGGCGCGGCACCCTCTTCTGGAAACGGCGGCGGTCCCGCTGACGGTGACCATGGGCGAAGGATGCCGTGTTTTGGTGATTACCGGTCCCAACACCGGCGGGAAGACAGTTACGCTGAAAACAATCGGCCTACTGGCGGTGATGGCGCAAAGCGGGCTCCACATACCGGCGGAGCGCAACAGTCTGCTCTCTGTTTTTGAAACAATCCGTGCCGATATCGGAGACGAGCAAAGCATTGAGCAATCTTTAAGCACATTCTCGGGACACTTTAAGAATATAATCTCTATTTTGGAGGAACACGGCCCGGCCTCGCTGGCGCTTCTGGACGAACTGGGAGCGGGGACCGACCCCTCCGAGGGGGCGGCCCTGGCCATGGCCATTCTGTCCACGCTAGCGCGGCGCGGCGGCCTCTCCGTGGCAACGACCCATATCAACGAGTTAAAACTTTTTGCCCAGGTGCAAGAAGGGATGCAGAACGCGGCGATGGAGTTTGACCAGGAGACGTTGGCCCCGACCTACCGGCTTCTCCAGGGGATCCCCGGGAGCAGTAATGCCTTGGCCATTGCCGAGAAATTGGGTCTGTCCCCTGCGGTGCTGGCTGAGGCAAAGAGTTATCTCTCCCGGGGCCACGAGGAGGTTGAAACGGTCATTACCAGCCTGGTGAGGCAGCAACAGCGGCTGGCCCGGGAAAGCTGCGAGGCCTCCCGGGAGCGGGAAAAAGCGGCGGCGCTGCGTTATGAGCTGGAGCAGGATCGCGAGAAGCTGCGGGCAAGGCAGGAAGAGATCCTTAAGGAGGCCCGCGACGAGGCCCGCATCCTGCTCCGGCGGGCCAAATCGACATCCGATAGCCTTATCCGCGAGCTGCGCCGGCTACAGGCGGAGGGGGGAGACGAGGTCATTCCCAAGGCCGAAGAGGCCCGCCGCAGCTTGCAGCAGCTCCGCCGGGAAATCGAGACCGAGCTTGAACCCGAGGAAGCCCCGGCTTTACCCGCTGCCGAGCTAGCTGTCGGGAAAACTGTCTTTGTGCAAAGCCTGCAGCAGAAAGGAGAGGTCCTCTCACTGGCTGATGATCAGGCCCTGGTGCAGGTAGGCACAATCAGGGTCCACCTGCCGCAAAGTGAGCTCCGTCGCTGGGAAGAGCGCCCGGCCCCATCCGGGTCGCCGCCGCGGAGCAGTTATACCGTTCAGAAGGAGAGCGAGATCCGTCCTGAGATAAACTTGCAGGGTAAGACCGTGGAAGAGGCCATTCCGCTGGTGGATAAGCTTCTCGATGATGCTCTCTGGGCCGGGCTGGGGCAGGTGACGCTCATACACGGTAAGGGAACGGGAAGGCTGAAGGAAGGTCTGCGCGATTACCTGCGCGCGCATCCCCTGGTAAAATCTATGCGCAGCGGTGTCGCCGGTGAAGGCGGCAGCGGCGTGACCGTGGTCATCCTGATCGGGGGGCCGGAATCCGCTTCCTAGAGTAGGAAAGCAAGAGAATATATTACAGGCGGAGGAATGATCTTGGAGAGCAGCAGCCTGGAAGAACTTTTATTAAACTTGCTTGAACCTGGGGTTTATAAAACTACCGAACAGCTGGTACAAGAATTCCGAATGGAGTATCCCCACAAGTGGCAGGAGCTGGAGAAAGAGGGCCGGCGTCTCTTCGGTCCCGGCTGCGGTGCTTATCAGCAGCCGGCTACCCGGATTATCCAGGCTCTTTTTGCTCTTCCGGCAGGGAAATGCCTCTGCCACCGGCAGGGCCAAGAATACACCTGGAGCGCCCCCTCTTCATCCTGAGCAAAGGGGTCCTTTTCAGTGGGACGGGGAGCCTGCCTCCTTGTCTCATCCTGGGGTCTCCTCTCCCTGCAGGGAGAGGAGACGGGAGAGAGGGGTCTACGTTGTTCCTAGAAGCGGGAGATGCAGGCGACTAGTAGATCGCGCAGGCGTCCGGCAAGGCTCCAGGAGTATCTGGCTCTATCACCAGCCCTGCTGTTGTTCCCGGTTATTGTTACGGTATATGGATCGCTTGGCTCAGATTTACCATGGGAATTACTGGCTGTGACAGTGTAGATGTACTCTCCGGGCTCGGGATCTTTATCTTCGTACCGGTATTTCCAAAATGGAACTGTTTCACTTTTCGAGCCGCCGGGCCCTTCGCGTTTAACGATAAACTCGGTGGCCAGCATATCCGCGGGACTCCAGGAAAGTATAACGGAATTATTTACGACATCCGCTCCCAATATTTTTGGTTTGCCCGGACGCTGAGCCGGGATATCCCCTACGGTTACCTCGGCCACTTTCGGCTGGGAACGGGTGCCCTGTTCACTAATCGCGTAGATGGTGTAGAGATAGGTTTTCCCGGTCTGCACATCCCTGTCCTGGTAAGACTTTTCATTTTTACCGGGACTCTTAATTAGCTGCGGTTCAGCGCCGTCCCCGTTTTTTATCTGGCGGTAGAGCTGAAATCCTTTCAGCCCTTCACCACTGTAATCCCAGGCCAGGTTCACCTGTCCGGGACCGGCAACAGTTGCGGTAAAGTAAGTTATCTCTCCAAAGTGTTTGGTGTGAATGTCGCAGGTTTTTCCAGGTGGCGCCTCTTTGGCGTCTAACGGTGCACGGCCGGCTCCTTTTTTCCAGTTCCCGTCGGTGACAAGATATTTAGGCCGTTTAAAAAATGATTTTTGGATAACCTGCTCGGCCGGGCAGAATTCTCCGGCCAGGAGTCCCGAGGCTTCGCAGATATCAAGTTGGACATGCTTGTCACAGGATAACCGCGGCACGTGATTTCGCAGAAAATAATCGGCCCGCACTGTTCCAGCTTCACGGCATTGCTCGCTGGGTAATAGGCCCGATTTGGTGCAGACCTCTACTCGGACCACCTCGGAAGGCTGTGGGGCAAAGTTTTCCTGGGGCAGGGTTTTGAAGAGCTCTCTAAAAAGCTCCCGGATCATCCCCGAAGAGTAGTTCCATCCAGAGGCGATCTTTCCCATATCCTTGATGTCGTAGCCCATCCAGAAGGTGGCGACCACGTTAGGCGCGTAAGCCGCCAGGTAGATATCACGGCTATCGTCCGTTGTCCCTGTTTTGGCGGCGAGAGGACGGCCCAGCCCCGAAAGGCCCCTGGCGGTGGTCGAGGTGACCACATCGCGGAGGATACTGGTGGTCATAAAGGCCGCCCCACTGGATAAAACTTGCTCCGGCTTGGGCTTATGTTCATAAATTATTTTACCGTGGCGGTCTTCAATTCGCCGCACGGTATGCGTCTCCATTTTAACTCCGTTATTGGCAAGAACACTGTAGGCTTGGGCCATATCCAGCGCGGTTACTTCACGGGAGCCGATAGCCCAGCTTGGGACAGGCTGTGCTATCCGCGGATCGTATGTCGAGATACCCATTTCGAATGCTTTCTCGGCCCCTTTTTGCAAGCCGATATGCTCTGTGTAAGTTCTAATTGCCGGAATATTATACGAGTGGGCCAGGGCCTGGCGAACGGTAACTATTCCCCGGAAAGCGCCGTCATAGTTTTCCGGGCGCCAGCCCTGGGGTCCGATTAAAGGAGAGTCATCCAGGACCGAGCCTACTCCCAGGAGCCCTTCATTAAAAGAGGGGCCATAGTCAATGATCGGTTTAATGGCCGAACCGGGCTGGCGCAGGCTGAGATAGCGCAGCAACTCGTTGCGGTTTTTGCAATAGTCTCGCCCGCCTCCCAGGGCCCAGATTTCGCCGTTCTTAGGGTCGGCTAATACCATGGCCGACTGCGGCTGAGGCACTCCGTTTTCTTCGTCGATATAGGCGCTCGGGTAGTCGGCGGGCAGTCGCCCGTTATTATCCTGCACTGCCTGCTCTAGTTTGGGCATATTGATGTAAATTGTCTGGGGGTAGAGATCGGCCCGGTTAAGGACATTTTCGAGGTGGTCTTGATAATCGGTATACATGGTCGTGTAGATCCTTAACCCTCCGTTATAGATGGCTTCGTAGGCTTTTTCCCGGGAGCCGAATTCAGGGATATCCTCAAGGATATTGATCAGCTCATAGTGGACTACGTAGTCAACGAAATAAGGGTAAGGAAAGGTCGGAATTGACGGTTCGGCGAAATCCAGTTCTGCGGCTACAGCCTCTTCATACTCGGTCGGGCTAATAAACCCAAGCCGCTTCATATTGCCGAGAACCAGCTTCATCCGATTAATAGCTGCCTCTTCGTCATTAAAGGGATTATAGTATTCCGGGGTGCGGACAATCCCGGCCAGCAGGGCCGATTCGGGCAGATCCAGCTCGCCGGTGCTCTTCCCAAAGTAGGCGCGAGAGGCGGCTTCAACGCCGTAGATGCCGTTACCGAAGCAGATCCGGTTGAGGTACATCTCCAGAACCTCTTCTTTGCTCTTAATCCGTTCCAGCCGCAGGGCCAGCCACATCTCCTGCACTTTACGCTTGATTGTTTTTTCCGGGCCGAGCAGAGTGTTACGGATGAGCTGCTGGGTAATGGTGCTGCCACCTTGTGAGAAGCTGCGGTCGCGGATATTAACAACGATGGCTCTTCCAAAACTAAGCAGATCGATCCCCCTGTGTTTTTCAAAGCGTTCGTCTTCTATGGCGATAAAGGCTTGTTGCAGTTGCTCCGGGATTTCATCTATAGGTACGACTATTCGGTTCTCCTCTGCGTGCAGCTGGGCTACTTCGCGATCTTCCCGATCGATAATGTAAGATGCTTCTACTGCTTCCAGGGCTGCCGGATCCAGGGCTGGCGCAGTGACAAGATAGCTTATCAAGATCCCGGCAATACTCAGGACAGCAACTGCGATGAGGATTATAATAACCCGGGTGCTCTTCTTTTTATTTTGCCAGTTGACTTTAAATTTTGAAATCCAAGATTCGTTATCTTTTTGATTAGCGCTTTTATGAGGATTGCTTAACGGAACTTTTTTTTCAGCCACTCTTGAAGCGCCTCCTCTCCCTTGAGGGTGTGCTATAATAAAAACATTATAGCATAATTATTCTGCTTAAAGAGTCACTTTAACTAAATTTAACATTCCAAGCATACTTTAATCAGATATTATACCAGCATAAAGGTAAATTTATTACATATTGCCGTAATCATGTTTATTAAGACTCTTATTTGCTATTTTTACACGAAAAAGATACCCAAAACCAGATTAATCAGGTAAAATACTAATACTAGTAAATGTTATAAGACCATTAGCGGAACAAGGAGGTTGTCTAATTGAAGGCGAAGTCAATTCAAGAGTGGCGTCGTGATCTGCAAGTAGAGCTGAATCCCTTCTTTTATCCCGACTCTATCGCCATTATTGGAGCCAGTCAGAACCTGGTCAAGCCAAGCGGAATTCCTCTTAATCTCCTAACCATGTTCGACTATGGCGGAGAGGTCTACCCGGTTAATCCGAAGTACGAGCAGCTCGGCGGGTGGAAATGCTACCCGTCGATAATGGATACCCCCGGGCCGGTAGATCTGGCCATTATCGGAGTGCCGGCGGCCGCCACGATGGAGGCGCTGTATCAGTGTGTCTCCAAGGGGGTGAAGGCGGCGATTGTTTTTACCTCGGGGTTTGCCGAAGTCGGTGAAAGCGGGCGGGCGGTCCAGGAGGAGATGCGGCAGCTGGCCCAAAGCACGGGTATGCGCATTCTTGGCCCCAACTGCCTTGGAGCGGTGAACTTTTACAACGGCTGTGCGGCTACCTTTATGTATCACGACAAGCCCAAAGATCTCTATTACCCGGAGAAGCTCTCGTACATTACCCAAAGCGGCGGCCTCGGAACGATCATTTTCCAGATGGTGCTGCAGCACTCCGTTGGCTTTAACTATTTTGTCAGCACCGGTAACGAAGCCGATGTTAATTTTGCCGAGGTTTTAAGCTACCTTGTGGGGCGGGAAGAGGTCAAGCTGATCGGTGGTTATATTGAAGGTTTGTCAAAGGACGGGGCTCTCTTTATGGAAGCCTGTCACGAGGCTCTCAAAAAGCAGAAACTGGTTACCTTCCAGAAAGTGGGCTGCACCGCTGTCGGGGCCACGGCGGCGGCGTCGCATACCGGGGCCCTGGTAGGTGAAGACCGGGTTTATGACGGGGTTTTTAAACAGCACGGGGTCGTGCGTGTCGACGATGTTGAGCAGATGAACGCGCTGGTTCTACTGCATGCTGCCGGACGCCTGCCGGCAGGGAAGAATATCGGGGTGATCACCATTTCCGGCGGCGGCGGGGTGATGGTGGCGGATAAATGCCCTCAATATGGCCTGGAGGTAGTTCGCCTTACCGAGGCGACGCAAGAGAGCCTTCGTGAATTTTTCCCTCCCTACGGGGCCGTGGCCAACCCGGTGGACCTGACCTCGGCAATTTTTGTGGACGAAGCCCTCTTCCAGCGGGCTATCCGCACGGTTATGGATGATCCGCTGGTCGATGTCGGAGCCTTCTTTTATAATTTACAGATGCCCGACCCCGAGGCCGCAGAGAAAATTATCGATGTTTACAACTCCATAGAGAAACCGCTGTTGATCTTCAATTGGCCGACTGGACAGGACTATGCCGTCGAGGCTAAAGAGAAGATGGTCCGCGCAGGAATACCGGTTATTGAACATGTTCCCAGCGGTCTATGGGCGCTTTCTGCGCTGGCCGATTGGGTTAAAAAGACAGAGAATGTCAGTCCCTTCCCGGAATATCAGCCCGGGGACGAGCGGCGGCGGGCTCTGGAAACCATCCGGCTCTCTACCGCTGATGGGCGCCGCAGCCTTACCGAGTCGCGTTCCAAAGAGATCTTACAGGCCTACGGGATCCCGGTAACCAAGGAGAAGTTGGCCCGCTCCGCCGACGAGGCGGCGACCGTGGCAGAGTCTATCGGGTACCCGGTTGTCTTAAAGATTGAATCGCCGGATATTCTTCATAAGACCGAGGCCGGCGGAGTGCTTTTAAATCTTAACGATGCCGCTACGGTAAAAGAGGGTTATGAGCTCATTACAAAACGGGCTCATAGCTATAACCCTGCTGCCCGGTTGGACGGGGTCCTCGTCCAGGAGATGCTTTCACCGGGGCTGGAAGTAATTTTAGGGGTTAAGAAAGATCCCCTTTTTGGCCCGACGGTTCTGTTTGGACTGGGCGGGATCTTCGTAGAGCTACTGAAGGATGTCTCCATGCGGGCCGCTCCTCTAAGAGAAAATGATGCCCGGGCCATGATCGAAGAGATCCAGGGGAAAGCTCTACTCGACGGCCTGCGGGGGCAGCCGCCCCGTGACCGGGAAGCCCTGGTTTCCATCTTAATGAAGCTTTCCCGGTTGGCGGTAGAGCTGAGCGACGAGATTGCCGAGCTCGATATCAACCCCCTGGTCCTTTATGCCGGGGGAGAAGGCGCCGTAGCTGCCGATGCCCTCGTTGTGCTAACAGATGAAGCGTAAGTCTACTTCTTTTTATTTTGCTTCGCTGGGGGCTGTCCTCAACAGGACACCCCCCTGGGGCGAGGCGGGCCTCGCCCTGCGAATCTAAAAGCTGAATCTGCCTTTTGCCTCTTTCTTCTTGCCTCCTGCCTCTTGCTGAATAGATTTTCAGGCTTCCGGTAAAAATAAAATGCTTAAAAAATTACAGCCAAGGGAGGTTCATCGATGCGGGCAACCATGCGCAATGTGGGCAAGGCCGAGTTCATGTCCCTGTTTCATCAGTACCAGGCGGAATCTCTTTGCAGTAAAAAGTTGCAGTCTTATTCTGCCCAGGTTCAGGATCCGCGTCTGCGAAACCTGATTAATGAATTCAATACCCAGTGCCAGCAGCGAGCTCAATGGCTTTCATCGACATTGGGCGAAGCTGGCGGCACCCCGTATATTACTTCCTAAGGGAGGTTGGTTTTGATGGCACAGCAATTGACCGAAAAAGAGATTGCCGGCGATATCCTCTCTGGTTTTAAATTAAACGCCGCCGGCTATTTGCAAGCGGTTTTGGAGGCGCAGGATCCAAGCATTCGCCAGGCTTTTGTTGATTACCAGAATCAGTGCCTCGCCTCGCAGGAGAAGATCTTTCGCTACATGCAGGACCAGGGTTGGTACAAGGTGCCGATGAACCAGGAAACCTTGAGCTAGAAAGGTCTTCCTGTTATTTACAAAACGGCCTGTCCTTAAGAACAGGCCGTTTTGCTGATCCCGGGGTATCTTTCATGTTATAATTCTTACTGGAGGGCGAAAGATGGGAAAACTTCGTTTAACCGCAGCCGACTATATTATTATGGCTGTCCTGCTCCTGGCCGGAGTTGCCGGCATCTGGTTAAATCTGCAGCAGGGTAGCCTCTCATCGCAGAAGTATTTGACCATCTACGTGGATAATGAAACAGTTGCCGAGCTCTCCTTTGCTCCGGAAGATTGTTTTAACTATACATTTTCCTTTGCTCAAGGGCGGCACCGGGCGGTCCTGGAGATCAAAGACGGCCGGGTGAGGATGCTGCCCTTGCCGGAGGAGTTGTGTCCCCGGGGGATCTGCGCACACACCGGCTGGATTGCCCAGTCCTATGAAAGTATTGTCTGCCTGCCGAACCGGATCATGATTGTTTTTTCGAAAATGCCGCCGGGGGAAGAGGGCGATATTGATAGCCTCTCCTTTTAAGGTTCAAGCCAGCCCCGGACCTTTCATCTTGTTGACAAAGAAAATAAAGCTCAGTATAATTGTTTTAGTTTTGCAAAGGATGGAAAAAAATGCGGATCTATCTGCCCGAAGTAAAGCAAAAACAGGGCGAAGCTCTTCACTACCGTTTCCAGGGCAAGGTAAAAGATTACTTCGATGAGAGCGCAGATGACGAAAGTAGCTTTACCCTGGCCCTCGCTGTTCGCGGCGGGGATAATGAAATTATAATCTCGGGTGAATTTCAAGCCGAGATCGAGGTAAACTGCTCCCGTTGTCTACGGCCTTTCCAGCAGCTGCTTAATTCAGATATTAATGAACTCTTCACGGTGTCGCCCCTTCCGGATAAAAAGAGCTCTCCCGGAGAGCTGGCCCTGGAGACGGCGAACCAGCTGATAGTAAGCGGTGATTACCTTTACCTTGGTGAATATATCCGTCAGCTTTTTATTCTTAGCCAAACCTATAACCCCATCTGCAAGCCGGATTGCCGGGGGCTCTGTGCAGGCTGCGGTGTCGACCTGAACGAGGGAGCCTGTTCCTGCGAAGATGAAGCCCAGATCGACTTGCGCTTGCTGAAGCTGAAAGAATTTCACCCGGGCAAATAGACCTGATTCGATTAAGGAGGCAAACTGATGGCTGTTCCGAAGAGAAGAACTTCTCGCGCCAGGCGGGATCACAGGCGTAGCCAGTGGAAGCTAAAAGCTCCGCATCTCGTTCCCTGCCCGCAGTGTCACGAGCTGAAACCGGCCCACCGGGTCTGTTTAAACTGCGGATATTATAAGAATCGCGAAGTAATTAAAGTAAAGTAAGGCGTATTTTGCGGAGGCCCCTTTTTATGGTAAAAAAAGGGGCGTATTTTATCATCTGCCGCGTGAGAAGGGGGGCTGTGTACCCTTGGTCAAACTGGCTGTTGATGCCATGGGTGGCGACCATGCACCGCAAGAAATTGTCCGCGGTGCCGTGGCCGCCCTGCAGGCACGAAAAGATTTGAAGCTCTTACTGGTTGGCCGCCGGGATCAGGTCGAAGAGGCTCTTAGCGGGCTCACTTACCCGCCCGGGCAGCTCAGCCTTATTCATGCCGACGAGGTTATTGGTGGCAGCGATAATCCAGGCCTGGCCATCCGGCGAAAGAGAAAATCATCCATGGTTACCGCTCTGCAGCTGGTACGGAGCGGGCGGGCCGATGCTGTCCTAAGCGCCGGCAATACCGGGGCGTTAATGGCCGGAGCGCTGCTTTTCTTAGGCCGCTTACCGAAGGTGGACCGGCCTGCCCTGCTTACGGTGATGCCGGGCTTTACCGGCGCCCCGTTTGTTGTTCTCGATGTTGGCGCCAATATGGATGCCCGGCCCGAACAGCTGGTTCAGTATGCCTTTATGGGCCGGATCTATGCGCAGAAATTGCTAAACTGCCACTCGCCGCGCGTAGCCCTGCTCAATGTGGGCACGGAGCTGAATAAGGGGAACAGCCAGGTAAAGAAAGCTTTCTCCCTCATTCAGGAATATGTTCCTGGTTTTTGTGGTAATATTGAAGGCACGGACCTTTTTTTCAACGCCGCCGACGTCGTGGTCTGCGACGGTTTTGTAGGGAATATCCTGTTGAAAATTTCAGAGGGGCTAGCCCGGGGGATCATGGGCCAATTAAAGAAGGAGCTAACCCTTACTCTGCGCAGTCGTGCCGGCGCCGTTCTCCTGCGGCCGGCTTTAGAGAGGCTGCGTGACCAGATTGATGATACCGAGTATGGTGGGGCTCCCCTGGTCGGGGTTAAAGGTCTCTGTATAAAATGTCACGGTTCTTCGCAAGCCAAATCGATCGAGCGAGCTATTCTACAACAAGTTTACCCTTTTGTCCAGCTGCGCCTGGAAGATCTTTTTCAAGAGGCTCTCTGCGAAGTCCCCCGCCGGTTAAAAGGAGAGGAATTAACAGGTGAAGAAATGTAGTGTTGCTATTACCGGATCCGGAGCGGCTTTACCGGAGCGCCGAATGACCAACTTTGACCTTGAAAAGATGGTTGAGACCAGCGATGAATGGATCTTTTCCCGTACCGGGATCCGGGAAAGGCGTATTTTGGAAGAAGGACTCTCCAACGTAGATCTTTCTGAGCGCGCCTCCCGTGAAGCTCTGCGCAACGCCGGACTGGAACCGGAGCAGGTAGAGCTTATCCTGGTGGCCACGGTTACTCCCGACTATCCTCTGCCTGCTACGGCCTGTAATCTGCAGGCGCGGCTGGGAGCTTTCCAGGCTGCCGCGATGGATATTGCCGCCGGCTGCAGCGGTTTTATCTATGCTCTTACCGTAGCTGATCATTTTATCCGCGCCGGGACCTACCAAAACGCCCTGGTTATCGGTGTGGAGATCCTCAGCCGGATTATCGATTGGGAAGACCGCAGCACCTGTGTTCTTTTTGGCGACGGCGCCGGGGCAGCGGTGCTGCAGCCGGTTACGGGTGACCGGGGGCTGATCTCCTTTGAACTTGGCGCCGATGGCCGGGGCCTCGAGTCGCTCTATATTCCGGCCGGGGGGGTAGCTCTTCCTACCAGCGCCGAGACGGTGCAGCAGAGGCTTCATTATGTCAAGATGGACGGGCCCGAGATCTTTAAGTTTGCGGTGCGTGTAGTTGGAGAAACCCTGGACCACCTTTTGAAGAAAGGAGAATTGCAGCCCACCGATCTGGATCACCTTTTTTTACACCAGGCCAATTTGCGCATTATTGAATCGATCCGCAAGAGATTGAAGCTGCCCCGGGAGAAGGTTCCGGTGAATATAGACCGTTATGGGAACATGTCTTCGGCGACTATTCCCATTGCTTTGTATGAAGAGGTCGCTGCGGGCCGCCTCAAGGAAGGAGATCTCCTGGCCGCGGTTGCTTTCGGCGCAGGGCTTACCTGGGGCGGTATCTTAATGAGATGGTAAACATGGGGGCATAATGAGGTGATTGATTGAAACTGGCATATCTTTTTTCCGGTCAGGGAGCCCAGAGAGCAGGCATGGGTCGGGATATTTACGATTGTTACCCGGAAGCGCGAGCTCTCTTTGAGGAAGCGGCCCGGGTGCTGGGAGACGAGCTTCTGGAGACGATCTTCTATGGCCCCGAAGAGAAGCTGCAGAAAACAGAATATACCCAGCCCGCGCTGGTGACGGTTTCTACGGCCCTGCACCGGGTTATCTCCGGGATGGGTTACCAGGCTGAGGCGGTAGCCGGGCTGAGCCTTGGCGAATACAGTGCCCTGGTAGCGGCGCAGGCGCTCTCTTTTAGCGATGCTCTTCCCCTGGTGCAGAAGCGGGGCCGCTTTATGCAGGAGGCGGTACCGCCGGGCCGGGGGGCCATGGCCGCGGTCATCGGGCTGGATCGTCTCAAGGTGGAACAGGCCTGTGATCTGGCCCGGGCGGAGGGAGTAGTCGGCCCGTCCAATTACAACTGCCCCGGGCAGATCGTTATCTCGGGTGAGACCCGGGCGGTAGAGCGGGCTGCCGAACTGGCCAAAGAGGTGGGGGCAAAAAGGATCATCCCGCTGAAGGTGAGCGCTCCTTTTCATTGCTCCCTGTTGAACTCGGTTCAACCTCGTTTGGAACAGGAGCTGGCCCGGCTCCGGTTCAATTCCCCCTCCGTTCCGGTAGTACTGAACTACTCTGCTACTTTTGAAACTAATCCGGCAGAGATCAAAAAAGCACTGGTCCGGCAGGTGAGCAACCCGATTCTCTGGGAGCAATCCATGAATATGCTTATTGAAGCCGGTTTTGATACTTTTATCGAGCTGGGACCGGGTAAAGTGCTTACCGGGCTGATGAAGAAGATTAACCCTGCTGTCTATACGGCAGCGGTGCAAGACTGCGCCTCCCTGGAAGCGGTTCTTGAAGATTTGAAGGGGGTGGCTTAAAAAAGATGTTGAAACTGGATAACAAGGTAGCCCTGGTCACCGGAAGCTCTCGCGGCATCGGCCGGGCTACGGTCCTAGCCCTTTCGCGGGCCGGGGCGGCGGTTGTGATCAATTACGCCCGTAACCGTGAGGCGGCGGAGCAGTTGCTGGCCGAAGTCGAAGGCGCCGGAGGGCAGGGGCTGGTGGTCCAGGCCGATGTCTCTGTTTACGAGGAGAGCGAGAAACTGGTCCGGGCCTCTCTTGAACATTTTAACAGAATTGATATACTCGTTAATAATGCCGGGGTAAATAGGGATAATTTACTTATTAGGATGAAACCGGAAGAGTGGCACGAAGTGATCGATGTTAACCTGACCGGCACCTTTAATACTACCCGGGCGGTAATGCGGCCGATGCTGAAGCAGAAAAGCGGTGGGCGGATTGTTAACGTTGCTTCTGTGGCCGGTATTTACGGAAACAGCGGGCAGGTTAATTATGCGGCTGCCAAGGGCGGCGTCATTGCTTTTACCCGCTCGCTGGCCAAGGAGATCGGTTCGCGGGGAATTACTGTTAACGCCGTTGCTCCAGGTTTTATTGAGACCGAGATGACAGCGGTACTTTCCGACGGGCTTAAAGAACAGGCTTTGCAGAATATCCCCCTGGCCCGCTTCGGCAAACCGGAAGACGTGGCCGAGCTCATTCTTTTTCTCGCCGCCGCCGGCCACTATATCACCGGGCAGGTGATTGCCGTTGATGGTGGCTTAGTGATGTAACCGGGAAGTCTAGAAAGGAGGTGACCCGGATGAACGTTGAAGAGAAAGTTAAAGCCATAGTTTCCGAGCAGCTCGAGGTAGCCGTGGACAGCCTTACGATTGAGACCACCTTCGAAGAGATCGATGCCGACTCTCTGGATATCGTGGAGCTGGTGATGGCACTGGAGGAAGAATTCGATCTTGAAATTTCCGACCAGGAGATCGAGGAAATTAAAACGATTGGTGATATTGTCAGTTTCATAGAATCGAAGGTTTAACTTCATGAGGTGAAAATGTGGATAGGAGAGTAGTAATTACCGGTATCGGGGTGATTACTCCGATCGGTTCAAATAAAGAAGAATTCTGGCAAAACCTGGTTACCGGGCGCAGCGGCATTACCACAGTGACCGGTTTCGATGCCAGCGCTTATTCCTGCCGGATCGCCGGCGAGATACCGGATTTTGAACCGACCCGTTATATTGAAAAAAGGGAAGCCAGAAAGATGGACCGCTTTACCCAGTTTGCCGTCGCTGCAGCTTTGATGGCCTGGCAGGATGCCGGCCTGGACAAAAATGAGATCGATCGCGACGCGGCGGGAGTAATCGTCGGATCGGGTATCGGCGGGATTAAAACCATCGAGGAGCAGCACCGTATCCTCTTGGAGAAGGGACCGCGGCGGGTTAGCCCGTTTCTGGTTCCGGCGCTGATTGCAAATATGGCTGCCGGCTATATCTCGATCATGCTGCAGTTAAGAGGTCCGAATTTGACCGTCGTCACCGCCTGTGCCAGCTCCAACCATGCCATCGGCGACGCTTTCCGTGTTATCCAACGCGGCGATGCCGAGATCATCGTGGCGGGAGGGACCGAGGCGGCTGTTAGCGATATCGCTTTTGCCGGCTTCTGCTCCGCCCGGGCGCTTTCCCAGCGCAACGATGAACCAGCGCGGGCCTCCCGGCCTTTTGATCGCGAAAGGGATGGTTTTGTCATGGGTGAAGGTTCGGGGATTGTTATTTTAGAATCGCTTGATCATGCTTTAAAGCGAGGCGCACAGATCTACGCCGAGTTGATCGGTTACGGGATGTCGGGCGATGCCTACCATGTCACCGCTCCGGATCCAGATGGAACCGGGGCCTGCTTGAGCATGCAGCGGGCGCTGGACGACGCCGGCATTAAACCCGGCGCCGTTGATTATATCAATGCCCACGGCACCTCGACCGAGTATAATGACCGTATTGAAACGCTGGCCATTAAAAAAACCTTCGGCGAGCATGCCGGCGAGCTGGTCGTCAGCTCAACCAAGTCGATGATCGGCCACCTTCTTGGGGCGGCCGGGGCAGTGGAGCTTATCGCCACGCTTCTCTGCATGGAACATCAGACGGTTCACCCGACCATTAATTACGAGTATCCTGATCCGGATTGTGATCTTGATTATGTGCCTAACCAGGCGCGCGCACGGCAAATTAATGTCGCCTTAAACAATTCTTTTGGTTTCGGTGGGACCAATGCCACTCTGGCGGTGAAACGTTATCTCGATAAGTAAGGTAGAAGAGCAAGAGAACTCCTGGTCAGAGCGGGTCAAAGCTTTCCTGGAGAAACTCGAGTGGGACATCAAGGAGAGCAGCCTTTATGAGCAGGCGCTGACACATTCTTCCTTCGCCCATGAACAGGGCAACGCCAGCGGCCATAATGAGCGCCTCGAGTTTTTAGGGGATGCTGTTTTACAGCTGGTGATTAGCGATTATCTTTATTTTTTATATCCGCACCTTCCTGAAGGGAAGCTGACCAAGCTGCGTGCCGACCTTGTTTGTGAAGCTACCCTGGCCGGGTTGGCCGGGATTTTGAACCTGGGGTCATACTTACGACTGGGCAAAGGTGAAGCAGCAGGCGGCGGCGCCGGCCGCCCCTCGCTGCTGGCCGACGCCCTCGAGGCGCTTTTTGGCGCTCTCTTTCTGGACCTCGGCCTGGGAAAATGCCGTCAATCTATTTTGCAACTTTACCGTCCTGTTCTGAAGAATCTTGAAGAAGGCTACCTGCGCCGTGATTACAAGACTCTGCTTCAGGAATTTATTCAGGCCCGTGACGGGGTTACCCCCAAGTACCGGATTGTCCGGGAAAGTGGGCCGGATCACGAGAAAATATTTGAAGCAGAGGTGCTCATCAGCGGCCGGGGCAGTGTTGGACAGGGCTGCGGGCGGAGCAAAAAAGAGGCGGAGCAGGCTGCCGCCAAAGAAGCGTGGTTCAAGTTGACCTGAGGCTATCTTATATCCGGCCCTGGGTGACACCCTATAACGGGAAGCTCGCCGGAAATTCAGGGTTTTTAAAGGCAGGTATTTTCTAAATTGATCAAGAATACTACAATACTATCGCCTGTAAACTAGGTCCGGTTGACTACAGCCCAACGATGCGAGGAGGAGGATCTGCCCTGAAGGATGGAGACCTTAAAGGTATCAGCTAACTCGAAACCAAAAGCGGTAGCAGGTGCAGTAGCAGCGATAATTAGAAAAAACGGTTATGTTGAGTTACAGGCTGTGGGTGCGGGCGCGGTTAATCAGGCGATTAAGGCAATTGCTATTGCCCGCGGATTTCTGGCCCCGAATGGAATTAATCTTGTGATGATCCCGGCATTTGTTGAGATTGAAATTAACAATGAAAAGAGAACAGCACTTAAATTTATTGTTGAGCCGAGATAAGTTATACGGTACTGTTTTATGTTGACCTGCTGAAACAGGCAGGTTTATTTTTATCCAAGGAGACAAAAGATGCACTTAAAGCGCATGGAGCTGTTTGGCTTCAAATCTTTTGCCGACAGAACGGAACTGGAGCTGAACAAGGGCATTACCGTGGTAATTGGCCCGAACGGCTGTGGTAAGAGCAATCTTGTCGATGCGGCCCGATGGGCCCTGGGTGAGCAGAGTGCAAAAACGCTGCGCGGCAGCAGGATGGAAGAGCTTATCTTTTCCGGCAGTGCCGAAAGGAAAGCCCTTAATTTCGCCGAGGTGACCCTTACCTTCGGCGGTGTCGGGCCGGTTTTAAACCTTGATTATGAAGAGCTCACCGTGACCAGGCGGATTTATCGCTCCGGCGAGAGTGAATACCTGATTAACAACTCATCCTGCCGGTTGAAAGATATCACCGAGCTTTTTTTGGATACCGGGGTTGGGCGGGAGATCTATTCAGTTGTCGGGCAGGGCCGGGTTGAAGAGATCATTAACAGCAAGCCGGAGGAACGGAGAGAGATATTCGAAGAGGCTGCCGGTATTCTCAAGTACAAGCTGCGCAAAAGCGAAGCGCAGCGGCGGCTTGAAGAGACCAGAGAGAACCTGGTCCGCGTGCAGGATCTGATTTTTGAGCTGGAGACGCAGATTGAACCGCTCACTGTCCAGGCCGGGACAGCCCGGCGTTACCGGGAGTTGCAGGGGCGGCTTCGGGATGCCGAAAGAAAGCTTCTTTCTTACCGGCTGCACTGCGCCCGGGAAGAGCTGGCCGGGGTGGAGCGGCAGTTGCAGAAGGTTACCGAATCGTTGAGCGCAGAGGCAGCCCGCGGCGCGATGCAGGAAGAAAAGCTGCAACAGCTTAAGTTGCAGCAGCAGGAGGAGGGGCGCCGCTACGGGGAACTGGAGCAGAAAGTAAACCGTGCCTCCAGGGAGATGGAGCGGCAAGAAAATGAGCTGCGCTTGCTCAAGGAGCGGGAAAGCCGCTACCGGGAGCAGATGGATCAGAGCGAGCGGCGCCTGGAGGAGCTGGCCGCGGTGCTCAACCGGCTGAACGATGAAAAAGAGAGCTGTGCACAGAAGCTGAAGTTGAAAAGAGAGGCGCTAACCCGGGAGAAAGAGAATTACCGGTTGCTTCGCCAAAAGCAAGAGCAGAAAGAAAAAGAGTTCTTTACCGAAGAGGTCGAAAAACAGCAGCAGCAGCTCTACCGGGCGGTAGCCCGGCAGAAGGCCCTGGAGGCGTCGCTGGAGGAGTTGCAGCAGCAGAAGGAGCGATTATCCCGCCGCCGCAATATGCTGTTACAGGAAGAGGCCTCTTTTACTGGTGAGGTAAACCGGCTTCGCTCTCAGCGGGAAGAGCTGGAGGTAGCGGTCCGGGAAGCCGGAGGGCGTGTTTCGGAGGCGGCGGCACGGGTGACCGAAGCGGAGCGCCGTTTCAAAGAGCTAAACCGGACTCTGGCCCAGTTGCAAGATGAGGAGCAGCGCTGCCGCGAGGAGATAGGCGCTGTGAAAAGCCGTTTGCAGCTACTTAAAGACCAGGAAGCTGACTTAAGGGGTTATTACCGGGGAGTCCGGGAGATAATCAAGGCCCGCGATTCGCTTTCCGGAATCGTCGGGCCGGTGGTTGATTTGCTGACAGTTGAAGAGCGCTACCTGCGGGCCATTGAAGCGGCTCTCGGGCCAGCGCTGCAATATATCGTGGTAGAAACAGGGGAGGCGGCTTTGGAGGCCATCCATTTTCTTAAGGAGAATAACCTGGGCTGGTGCACTTTTTTACCTCTGGATACAATTCGCGCGGGTGAATCAATCCTGGAGCGCTATCCACAGTGGCAGGGGTTGAGCGGTGTTTATGGCAAAGCATCGGACCTGGTAAAAGTAGAGCCGGCCTACCAGAAGGTGGCGACCTATCTTCTCGGATCAATCCTAATCTGCCACGACCTGAAAGTTGCCTCTGAAGCAGCCCGCTTAACCCGGTACCGTTGCCGGATTATCTCTCTTGAAGGAGACCTGATCAACCCGGGGGGGGCAATCCGGGGAGGCAGTATGCCCCGGCGCAGTGCCGGATTGCCCCTAGGGCGTCGCCGCGAGATCGAAGCCCTCGAGCGGGAGCTAGCAGAGATGCATAGAAAGAAAGGCGATTGGGAAGAGCAGATCGCAAGGGTTCGGCAAAAGATCGGCCGGGACACGGCTAACCTCGCCAGCCTGCGGCAGCAGCAGGAAAAAGAGGCCGGGGCGCTGCGGGAGGTTGAAAAAGCAATGCAGGAGAACGGCACCGCCGTCCAGATCATCGAGCAGCGCCGGCAGGATACCGCCAATGCGTTGCAGGAGCTGGCCGCCGAGGAGAAGGAGCTGCTTCGGCGAAGGGAGTCGCTGGCCGGACAGGTTCAGGCCGTTGCCGAAGAGATTGCCCACGGTGAGGCGGAGCTGGCCGGCAGAAAAAAGATTTACCGGCGCGGGCTGGACGAGAAGAGAGAGCTGGAAGAAACAGTGACCGCGGCGCTGCTCCGCCTGAATTCTCTGCAGGAACAGGAGCAGGCCCTGCAACAGAATCTGCAGAGAATCTCCTCGGACCTGGCCCGGCCGCTGCAGGAGCAGGAGGAGAAGCGGCATGAAGGAGCTGCGCTCATGTCGGCTCTGGCTGAAAACCGGGCCACCCAGGAAAAGACGGCGGCCCTGGTTCAGCAGCTGCGTGAAGAGAGCGCTGCGTTAACACTTGAGCTCCAGGAGCAGAAAAAAAAGGTCGACGGGTTAACTGGCGATCTGGTGGCTCTGGAGGAGAAGCAGCGCCGGAACCGGAGCCGGCTGGCCCGGCATGAACGGCGGGAGCGTCATCTTGCCGTGGAGCAGAGCCGGCTTCAAACAGAGATCAATTACCAGCTGGACCGCTTTACCGGGCTTTTCGGTGACGATGAACCTGTTCAGCCGGAACCGGGATTTGAAGCGGCAGAAAGTGAGCGGTTGATTAAAGTTTTGCGTGAGGATATTGAGGCGCTCGGCGTGGTCAATCTAGGCGCCATTGATGAGCTGGCCCGGCTACAGGAGCGAATTGACTTTTTGCAGGAGCAGCAGGATGACCTCCGCCGGGGCGAAATTTCATTGCACCGTATTATCGGTGAGATCGACCAGCAGATGGCCCATTTCTTCGGCGAGGCCTTTCAGGAGATCGCCGATAACCTGCAGGAGATCTTCAGTGAGCTCTTTGGGGGGGGCAAGGTGCTGCTTAAGCTGACCGACCCGGATAGTCTTCTGGAATCGGGAATCGAGATAATTGCGCAACCTCCCGGGAAGAAGCTGCAGAATATCTCTCTTCTTTCCACGGGAGAGAAGACGCTGACGGCCGTGGCTTTGATCTTTGCCATCTTGCAGTACAAGCCGGCGCCGTTCTACCTGCTTGACGAAATAGAGTCGTCTCTGGATGATGCCAATCTCTCCCGGTTTAACGCTTACCTGAAAAAGGCTTCCCGTAGCGCGCAGTTTATTTTAATTACGCACCGGCGCCGGACGATGGAGGAGGCGGATATCCTCTACGGGGTGACCATGCCCGAAGAAGGAGTTTCCAAAATTGTCTCCCTGGAGCTCGATCAAAAAGTAAGTTAAAGGAGAGTATACCTTGAACCTGGTGGAACGATTTAAAGCTGGATTGGCCAGGAGCAAAGAGGGTTTTTTACGGCACTTAGACCTCCTTTTTAGTGGGGGGGAGCTCAACGATGATTTTTACGAAGCGCTCGAGGAAGCCTTGATCCTGGGCGATGTGGGGGTGGAAGCCTCTTTGAAGCTGGTCGAGCAGCTGCGTCTCGAAGTAAGCCGCCGCAAAATCCGCGAGCGCAACCAGGCCAAAGAGATTTTAATGCAAGAGATAACCGCCATGCTGAACGGGGCTGAGGAGCCGGTCAAGCCCGATGGGGAGCCCCTGGTAATTTTGTTGATCGGAGTAAACGGCTCCGGAAAAACCACCACCGCGGCAAAGCTAGCCTACCGTTACCGCCGGGAGGGAAACGAGGTGCTCCTGGTGGCCGGAGATACCTTTCGCGCCGCCGCTATCGAACAGCTGCAAATCTGGGCTGAAAGAGCGGGGGTGGCCCTGATCAGGCAGCAGCCGGGCTCCGATCCCTCGGCGGTCTTTTACGATGCCCTTAATGCCGCGCGGGCGCGGCAGGTGGATGTGGTTATCGGCGATACCGCCGGGCGTTTGCATACCAAGGTGAACCTGATGGAAGAGCTGAAAAAGATTAACCGCGTCATCGGGCGGGTCCAGCCGGGGGCGCCACACCGGGTTCTCCTGGTGATCGATGCCACTACCGGTCATAACGGCATTGCCCAGGCGGCCCGATTCAACGAGGCAGTGCCGGTAACCGGTCTGGTTCTAACCAAGCTCGACGGAACCGCCCGTGGCGGCATTGTCGTCGGAATGCAGGATACCTTGAAGGTGCCGGTCTGCTACGTCGGGGTCGGGGAGAAACTCGAGGATCTGCTGCCCTTTGAGGCCGCAGATTTTGCCCGCGCCCTCCTGGCCTGACCAACCGGATGAAGGGCGCTCACTTCAGCTGACAGGTAACTTCGTCCTCCTCGAGGGGCTTTTTTTACCTCAGGCCTGATTATTTCTAGGTTATCCTTGCCTTTTCGAACCTGCTCTGTTACACTTATAGCTGTAAAGGCTTAAACCTTTACAGGGGTGCCATGCTCGATAAACTGAATCGGATTAACCTGCTATATGATATTTATAGTTCCCTGCTGACCACTCGCCAGCAGGAGGTGTTGCAGCTCTATTTTAGCGACAATCTTTCTCTGGCTGAAATTGCTGCTGAATACGGGATCAGCAGGCAGGCGGTCCACGATCTGATCCAGCGGGCACTCGTCTCAATCGAGAGTTTTGAAGAGAAGCTGGGGTTGTACGCTCTTTTCTGTTTTCAAAAGAGTCTCCTTCAGGAAGCCGACCGTATTTTAGAGCAGCCGGTAGGACCCCGGGAACAGCGGCGCCTGCAGGAGATTATTAATGAACTGCAGCAAAAAAATGAACAGTAGACGGTAGGTGGGGTTATGTTTGCCAACCTGGCCGAAAAATTGCAAAATACGCTGCGCAAATTGCGTGGCAAGGGTAAACTGAGCGAAAAAGATGTTGACCTGGCCCTGCGGGAGATCCGCTTAGCCTTGCTGGAGGCCGATGTTAACTTTAAAGTGGTCAAAGAGTTTGTCGAGGAGATCCGGGAGAGGGCTGTAGGTGAAGAGGTACGGCAGAGCCTTACGCCGGGGCAGCAAGTGGTTAAGATTGTCCACGAAGAGCTGACCGCCCTGATGGGGCGCGAGCAGAGTAAGATCAACCTGGCAGGTTCCCCGGCCGTGATCATGCTGGCCGGTCTGCAAGGTTCAGGTAAAACCACCACGGCGGTAAAACTGGCTGTAGAGTTGAGCCACGGCGGGCGGAAACCGCTCTTGGCGGCAGCGGATACTTATCGCCCCGGGGCTGCCGAACAGCTACAGGTGCTTGGCGATTCGGCAGGGCTGCCATGCTATAGAAACGATGGCGCCTCTCCGGTGCAGATCTGCCGTGAAGCAGTGCGCTTCGCTGCGCGCGAAGGTTATGATCCGGTCATTCTCGATACCGCGGGGCGCCTTCATCTTGATGCCGCGATGATGGATGAACTAAAAGAGATCAAGGCACAGTTGAAGCCGGCCGAGTTGCTTCTGGTAGTCGATGCCATGACCGGCCAGGACGCAGTCAACGTGGCCTCTTCTTTTCACGAGGCCCTCGGCCTGACCGGGGTTATCCTGACCAAGCTGGATGGTGATACCCGCGGGGGAGCGGCCCTCTCGGTGCGGGCGGTAACCGGATGCCCGATCAAGTTTGCCGGAGTGGGAGAGAAACTAGATGCCCTGGAGCCTTTTCACCCGGAGCGGATGGCTTCGCGGATCCTGGGGATGGGCGATCTGCTCACCCTGATCGAGAAGGCCGAGGCCGGCTTTGATCAGCAGAAGGCGCGAAAGCTGGAGCAGAAACTGCGTCGCCAGGAGTTTACCTTGGATGATTTCCGGGAGCAGCTGCAGCAGATCCAGCAGATCGGCTCCATGGAAGAGATCCTGGCCATGCTGCCGGCCGCGCAGCTGCCCAAAGAGCTGCGCCGTCTTCAGGTTGATGAAAAGCAGTTTCAGCGCATCGAGGCGGTGATTGCCTCGATGACGCCGGCTGAGCGCAATAACCCGGCAATTATTAACAGTAGCCGGCGGCGCCGTATCGCCAGGGGCAGCGGAACCACGGTTCAGGATGTCAACAGGCTGCTGACCCAGTTTTCTCAAATGCAGAGGCTTTTTAAGCAGATGGGCTCTCTGGAGAAGAAAGGGTTTAAAAATATCGGCAAAGGAAAACGGGGCTTCCCCTTTTTCTAGCAGTAAAAGGAACAAGTTGTTGAAGTAGCGGAGGTGAATGAAGTGGCAGTACGGATTAGACTAAAAAGAATGGGTGCCAAGAAGAAACCTTTCTACCGGATTGTGGTCGCTGATTCCCGCTTTCCCCGGGATGGCAGGTTTATCGAAGAGATCGGGTATTACAACCCCACCACTAAACCTTCGACCTTTGAAGTAGATCGTGAAAAGGCGGAGCTGTGGCTTTCGCGTGGCGCCAGGCCTTCCGATACGGTCAGGCTGATCTTTGAAAAAGCCGGTGTGGTGAATTAGATCATCCCAACGAGGTGGGGATTTTATGAAACAGATGCTGGAGCAGATCGCCAAAGCGCTGGTTGACTACCCCGATCAGGTTGAAGTACGGTTGCTGGAGGACGAACGGGGCATCACTTTGGAGCTGCAGGTCTCCCCCGATGATATGGGCAAGGTGATCGGCAAGCAGGGCCGGATTGTAAAGGCAATTCGCACCGTGGTCAACGCGGCCGCGGTGAAAGAAAATAAACGGGTGCTGGTGGAAGTAGTACCGTGAATAATGCAGTCGGATCAGGAAGCCCCGGTATCGCCGTGGGCCGGGTTCTGATGCCGCACGGGGTTGCCGGCTTGCTGAAAACGCTTCCCCTTACTGATTTCCCGGAGCGCTGTAAAGATCTACAAGAGGTCACCTGCGAACTGCGCGGCCGCAGGCGGCAGTTAACGGTGGAAAGAGCTACGCTTTATGGCCGTTTTTGGCTGATAAAATTTGCCGGTATCAACAGCCGCGAAGAGGCGGCTGCTCTGCGTGGGGCCTGGGTTCTAATTCGCCCAGAGGAGCGGGTTCCTTTGCCTGCCGGTAGTTATTATTATGATCAGCTGATCGGG
>JAAZPQ010000050.1 GCA_012797175.1 Bacillota bacterium | reverse complement strand
GTCCAGGAGATCTTCCATCTGCTCAATATGTGCCACCTTTTTTAAATCGTTATTAATAAAGCTACCCAGCGCTTCACCGATCATCTCGCGGGCAATCATCGCCATACGCAGCAGCTCTTGTTTTGCTCCCCCGAGGGCCACTGCCGGTGTGGGCAGCATCCGTTTATCGAGATAGGTCGGTCCGATCTCGATACTAATCTCTTCACCGGGAACAATATAACTAACAAACCTGGTGAAATAAGGCAGGATAAGAAGAAAAAACACGGAGTTAAGAACATTGAAAATAGTATGCGCGTTGGCGATCTGCCGCGGCACCGTGGAAGCCGTTTTTAAAACCAAGGCAGTAAAAGGTTCAATCATCAAGAGGGTCAAAAGCACCCCGACAAAATTAAAAAGAAGATGGGCCACTGCGGTTCGCCGGGCGGTTACGTTTGTTCCAGCGCTAGCGATAAACGCTGTGATACAGGTCCCGATATTCGACCCTAAAATCAGGGGCACAGCTGCATTTAAAGAGATCATTCCCTGCATAGCTAATGCGATAATCACTCCGGTAGCGGCGCTGCTGCTCTGAATCAAAGCGGTAAAAGCTGCTCCGCCAAGCACACCCAGGAGAGGGAAAGCACTGAATTGTACCAGGAGACGGTGAAAAGCAGGCAGGTTTTTTAAAGGGCTTAACCCGGCCGACATGGTCGAGATGCCTAGAAATAAAAGTCCGAATCCAAGAAGGGCTTCTCCCAAATAACGGTACTGCTTGCGCTTGCTGAAAAAGATAATCAGTGCACCCAGGCCGATAACGGGAAAGGCGATGTTTTCAATTTTAAACGAGATAATCTGTGCCGTTACCGTTGTCCCGATATTCGCGCCGATAATTACGCTGATCGCCTGTGAAAGGTTGATCAATCCGGCGTTGGCAAAACCGACGACCATAACCGTAGTCGCACTGCTGCTCTGGATAAGCACTGTTATCAAAATCCCGGTGAGAACACCGATAATCGGCCGGGTGGTCAGCACCTCAAGAATCCGGCGTAGCCTGTCCCCAGCCGCTTTCTGCATCCCCGTAGCCATCATCTGGATGCCAAACAAAAAGAGTCCCAGACCGCCAACCGCAGTGAAGGCGATTTGCAGATATTCTTGCCAGGGCACGCCCCAACCTCCTACGAACAGATAATTATATCTCTATCTGTTTATCCAGACTGACTTAATTATAGAAGATCCGTTCTGCTTTTTCAATGATGTATTGGCCGGGGTCCCTAAGCAGCTCCCAGATTTTGCTTCGCCACCGGACTTCGTTATCAAGCTGTTCTTCCTCTCTGGAGGCTTGGCCAGCGGCTGCCGTTTCACTTATTCCGATAAAATAATCCCCTTCCGGTGTAGCTTCTTCGTTATTTTCTTCAGCCGGGGGAAGGCAGAGTGGGGGAAAGAGGAGACACCACCAATTTTCACCGGTTCCTTCACCGACGGTAACTGTTAAGGCCGTGTAATATCCGGCCGGGTAGATCCGGCGTCCATAGGTTCGCAAGGGAAATTCTTCTCGGGAAAGCCGCACCGAAATCTGCGATCCGACCACAGAATCGGCGGCAAACGCTTGGAGCTCTCTCTCCAGCTCAGGCAGGCAGCCCTGTAAAAAAGTCAGGTAAGCATAGTAATCAGCGGCCCCAGGCGAACTTTTATCGGAGAGGAACTGCTGAACCCGAGCCGCAACCGTCATCTTAAACTGCTGCTCCGCCGGGCTGTCGCCGGAGGCACGTACATGTAGCCTGACCACCGGCTCGTCAACCTGAACCTGCCAGGCAGCGGTACTGTTTTGCCGGAGCATGGAGCAGAGCACTACGGTTAACAGGGCCATGATAAGGATGGCCGCTGTCGAGACAAGGCCATCATTTTTATGAACTGTTTTTTTCTTCATCCGGGACTGCCTCCTGGTGATGCTCCTGTTTGTAATGGTGGCGGATCATCTCCAGAGCCACTTTTTCGATCCGGGAAACCTGGGCCTGGGATATCCCTACCTGCCTGGCAATCTCAACCTGGGTTTTCCCTTCAAAGAAGCGCGCCTCGATAATCTGTTTCTCCCGGGGTCCAAGCTTATCCAGCGCCTCCTGCAGGGCAATATTTTCAAGCCACTTTTCAGTACTATCAGACTGGTCGCTGATCAGGTCCATGACATAGACCGGGTCGGTACTATCATGGAATACCGGATCGTAAAGTGAAAGAGGCTCCTGGGCTGCATTAAAAGCAAAGACCACCTCTTCGACGGTCATCTCCATCGCCGCGGCAATCTCACTGAGATTCGGTTCCCGGTGATTCTCTTTAAGCAGCTCTTCCCTGGTCTGAATAACCCGGTGGGAAAGGCTTTTAATGGAACGGCTGATATGAATGCTGTTGTTATCGCGCAGGTAACGCTTGATCTCGCCAACCACCATCGGCACCGCGTAGGTGGAGAAGTTGACTTCATGCTCCATCTGAAAATTGTCGATTGCCTTGAGTAATCCGATACAGCCAACCTGAAAAAGATCGTCCAGCGATTCCCCCCGATTTTTAAAACGCTGCAGAATACTTAAAACCAGACGCAGGTTTCCTCTGACCAGAGCCTCCCGGGCCTCATTATCGCCTTTTTTAACCCGACAGAACAGCTCCTTCATCTCCTCTGTAGAGAGAACTCCCAGTTTAAAGGTGTTTACACCGCTGAGTTGAACTCTGTTCGGTAGCACTGCTCTTCCCCCCTCACCTCTATTATTGCCATTATCTGTCTCTCTTAGACATGGCCAGAGATTTCTGGAGGTAAGAAGTAATTATTGTTATAATTAGAATTGGATTTTCCGCGGCCAGGGCGGTCTGTTTTAGAACCAATGCTCCCCCCTGCCGTGGTTAAACAATTTTACGGGAGGGAAAGTATGGCCGAGATAGTCCGTTTTGGAGTTTCCATAGATCAAGAGCTGCTCGAAGCCTTTGATCGAAAAATTGTCATGAAGGGCTACGCCAACCGTTCGGAGGCTATCCGGGACCTGATTCGCAATGAGCTGGTGGAGACGGAGTGGTCTGATGACGATGAAGAGGTGGCCGGAACGATTACCCTGGTTTACGATCATCATGTCCGGGGTTTAAACGATCTCCTTCTGGAGCTGCAACATCGTTACGTGGATCTAATCGTCTCAACAATGCATGTTCACCTGGCCCACGATCGCTGCCTGGAGGTCCTCTTGATAAAAGGTCCGGCCGGTGAAGCTAAAGAGGTAGCCAATCGCCTTCTGGCTGTCAGGGGTGTTATCCATGGCCGTCTTACCGCTACCTCGACCGGAGAAAAGTTAAAATAGGCCGATAAGAACACGGGGGAGATTCTGATAATCATGCCGCAGGGACAGCGTATGGAAAAGAGCCTGTTTACGGCAAAGTGAGAGAAGGGCCTCCCCTTGAGTAAAGCCGATCTCCAGCGCCATCAAACCCGGCGCTTGGAGAAAGCGAGGCAGCAGTGCCAGGATACTCCGGTAAGCCACAAGACCGTCCGGACCGCCGTTCAGAGAGAGGGGCGGTTCATAGTCCCGAATCGTTACCGGCAGATTCTCCAGCTCTGAGCTCCGAAGATACGGTGGGTTGGAGACAACCAGGTTGAAAACGGGTGGCGGCTGTGTTCCGGAAAAAGCATCGAGGTAATCGCCTTGAAAAAAATGAACCCTCTCGCGCACGCCATGCCGTAAAGCATTGGCCTTTGCCAGCTGCAGTGCTCCCGTCGAGAGATCGACTGCATAGAAGGAGGCCTCCGGCAGATGGTAGGCCAGGGTTATAGCCAGGTTGCCGCTGCCACAACCGAGATCCACCCCCCGCAATTCACCTTTTTGAGTGCGGGCCCATTCGAGAACGATATCTACCAGTAACTCGGTTTCCGGGCGGGGGATAAGGACCTCCCTGTTGACTGCAAAACTGAGACCGTAAAACTCCTTCGTCCCGGTGATATAGGCGGAGGGTTCGTCGCGGGCACGCCTCTCCACCGCAGCCCGAAAAGCAGAGACAAGATCGCTGTCTAGGAAGTTGGAGCGCTCCAGGAAAAGCTTCAGCCGATTCCATCCTTGCAGATGGGCTAGTAAAATTTCTGCTTCATCCCGCGGCTGCTCTATTCCTGCCTCCCGTAAACAAAGAGAAGCTCTTTGCAGTGCCGCTTCGATGGTTATGGTACTGTCCGGGCTCACCTTCCTACTCACCTGTACTCTGCAACTGCTTCGCCTTCTCCGAAGCAATCAGCTGATCGATAATCTGGTCAAGCTCACCATCAAGAACCAGGTCAAGTTGATGCAGCGTTAACCCGATCCGATGATCGGTCACCCGGTTTTGGGGAAAATTGTAGGTCCGGATGCGCTCACTGCGATCACCGCTGCCAATTTGGGAGCGCCGCGCTTCAGCCAATTCAGCCGCCTGTTCGGTAGTATACTTATCCAGCAGCCTACTGCGTAAGACCCGGAGAGCTTTCTCCCTGTTTTTCAATTGGGACTTTTCATCCTGGCAGGTTACCACCAAACCGGTCGGCAGGTGGGTTATCCGGACTGCGGACTGGGTCGTGTTCACACTCTGACCACCCGGCCCTGTGGAACAGTAGGTATCAATCCGTAGCTCCTGTGGATTGATCTCCACCTCCAGCTCTTCGGCTTCGGGAAGAACAGCCACAGTAGCAGCAGAGGTATGGATTCGTCCTCCTGATTCGGTCGCCGGGATCCGCTGGACCCGGTGAACGCCGCTTTCATATTTCAAGCGACTGTATACACCCTTGCCCTCTATTCCCACAACTACCTCTTTAAAGCCGCCGATATCAGTGGCATGGGCATCAACAATCTCTACCTTCCAGCCATTTCGCTCGGCATAGCGGCTATACATTCTTAAAAGATCAGCAGCAAAAAGAGCGGCCTCTTCTCCGCCGGTACCGGCCCGGATCTCCAGAAAAACATTTTTCTGATCATGGGGGTCCCGCGGAAGCAGATGCTCTTTTAATTCCCGAGCTACTTTTTCTATTTGCCCGGTGATCCGGGCAATCTCTTCTTGCAGAAACTCAGAAAGTTCGCCATCCTGATCGTCCTGTAGCAGCTCACGGGCATCAGCCAGCTCCCGGTTCAAATCCCGGTAGCGGCGGTATAACTCGACACCCGGCGTCAGCATGGCCAGCTCACGGGAGTATTGTTGCCACAACTCTTGCCGGGCCAGTATTTCCGGGTCGCTTAATAACCGCGCCAGTTCATCATAGCGCTTTTCTGCCAGATCCATCTTTTCAAACATTATTACTCACCCCGGGGCTGTCGCCACAATAATCATCTTGCCCTCTGCCCGGATCAAGTACCGCTTTCAGGGCGCAGAGAGCCACCTCAAGCTGACCGTTATCGGGCTCGTTGGTGGTCATCCGCTGCAGCCATAAACCCGGCACAGTGAACAGGCGGAGCAGAGGCGAACTGCTACGCGCAGTCAGCCGGATCGCTTCGTAAGAGATCCCGGCAACTAGCGGAAGCAGAATCAGCCGGATGGCGATACGCTGCGGTAAAGGAGGCCAGCCGAACAGAGAGAAAAGCAAGATGCTCAGAACCATGACGATGAAAAGGAAGCTGGTCCCGCAGCGAGGATGGAGAGTGCTGTACCGCTGCGCACTCTCTGCCTGTAAAGGATCCCCGGCTTCAAAACAAAATATGGCTTTATGCTCCGCGCCGTGGTAAGCAAAGAAACGCTTCATTTCGCTCCAGCGGGTCACCAAAAAAAGATAGGCCAGAAAAATGGCCAACCGGATCAACCCTTCGACCAGGTTAAGAATAACCGGATGCCAGTGCTGTGGAACCAATTTAGCCAGGTAGGTAGGAAGGACGAAGAATAGAGCAATCCCCAGCCCCAATCCGAGCAGAACAACTAGAAAAGCCTGCCAGTCCTGCATCTCTTCTCCTTCTTCTTGAAGAACTTCGGCCGCTGAAAGGTTAAGGGCACGCACGCCGATAATCAAAGATTCAAAAAAAGCGACCGCGCCTCTTAGAATGGGCCAGCCCAGGATAGGAAAACGGCTGGCCAGGGGGACAGTTTTTTCTGAAATGAGGCTGATGCTATTATCGCCGCGCCGGCAGGCAATGGCTATTTGATCGTGATGGCGCATCATAACCCCTTCAAGGACCGCCTGTCCGCCAACTAACTGCGGCTTTTCCATCGTCTCCGTACCTCCCTGCAGCATCACGAATACCGGCCACCTGTTTACTCGAGACCATACTTCCGCTTGAAGCGCTCTACTCTACCGCCGCTGTCGACGAACTTCTGCTTGCCGGTAAAGAAAGGATGGCACTTGGAACAGATCTCCACCCTCAGGTTCTCCTTGGTAGAACCGGTTTCAAAGGATTCCCCGCAAGCGCAGGTTACCTTCGCGCGGAAATAACGGGGATGAATATTCTCTTTCATCTATCAACACCTCCTGCTTCGCTTCCAGGACTAGATAATAGCATAACCTTATTTATTGCGCAACAGAACGGCGAGCCCGGCCGGTGCTCCGCAAATGCTCCCGGACAATAACTCCAACAGCCGCACCTGACCCGTTTCTAAAAATCTTTTACGAAATGCCTGCGGAAAACTTCTTCCCTTAGGACCAAAGTTTTCAGATGCTGGCAGATGAAGATGGCCTCCGGGACGCTCAGGGCAAACCGGGCCTCTCCTTACCGGCGAGGCCCATCTCACCGATATAATCGATCACGGTTTGCCGATCGCTGTACGGAAAAGCCTGCTCTCCGATAATCTGGTACTCCTCGTCTCCTTTGCCAGCCAGTAGAACCAGGTCGCCAGAACGGGCCATAGTCAGTGCATGGCAAACCGCCTCCCGCCGATCCGGGATAACCAGCGGCATACGGCACATTCCCCGCTTGATATCCTCAATTATCACCATGGCATCCTCACCGGCCGGGTTGTCGTTAGTTAGAATTACCTCATCGCTGTATAGTTCAGCGATCCGCCCCATCAGCGGCCGCTTACCCCGATCCCGCTCTCCGGGGCAACCGAAAAGGGTAATCCGCCGGCGGACCGGCCGGCTGGAGAGCAGCTTCAAGACCTGCTCCAGCCCGTCGGGAGTATGGGCAAAATCGATGATTACGGTAAAACCGGCCGGGGCTTCGATCTCTTCAAAACGCCCCGGGACTTGTTGGAGCGCGTTTAACCCTGTAGAAACCGCCTCCGGAACAAGCTCTTCCTGGTAAGCCGTTGCCGCCGCTGCCAGGGCGTTGTAAAGATTAAATTTGCCCGGAAGCTGTAACGTTACTCGGAATGGCACGGACCAGCCAAGCAGATCAAAGCTATAGCATCCTTTTTCAGTTTGGGCCAGGTTTACCGCTCTTATCTTGGCCCCTTCTGTAACGAGACCGTAAGTCAACTGGGGAAGAGATGCTGCCCGTGTGGCCAGCTCGCTATAGAAGGGATCGTCTGCGTTAAGAATCACTCCACCGCCAGACCGGTTTTCCAACAGATTCAAAAATCGGCTTTTCGCCTCTAAGTATTGCGGCATGGTGTGGTGGTAATCGAGATGCTCCCGGGTGAGGTTGGTATAAACCACGCTATCAAAAAAACAGTGCGCCGCCCGCTGTTGCACCAGGGCATGGGAGGAGACCTCCACCGCCGTTACCTCTGCGCCCTGCTGCAAGGAAAAACAAAGGTGCTCCTGTAGATCCAGGGATTGGGGGGTGGTTAGAGCAAACTTTCTCCTGGTCCCGTTTATAATCAGGCCGTTACTGCCCAAAATCGCCGTCTTATAACCGGCTGCTTTAAAAATGCTGCTAATAAAATATGTAGTCGTAGTTTTTCCATTGGTACCGGTTACACCGATCATTTTCATCCTTTCTCCAGGAAACCCATAGAAACGCGCTGCAGCAGCTGAGAGGGCCAGGCCGGTATCATCCACGGTAATTACCGGTACTGCCGGATTGATCAGATCAATCTTCCGTGAAACGACCAGGGCCACGGCTCCGCGGTCAGCTGCCTCGGCGGCATAATTATGCCCGTCGGTTTTTCTCCCCGGTAAACAGAAGAAAAGGGTGCCCGGTTTTACCTTCGCCGAATGATAGGCCAGCCGTTCGACACGAACCTGTTGAAGACTCTCTTTTAATTGGGGAGAGGCAAACGGCTCCAGCAAGGTCCAAGCGCTAACTTCTCCACCGGAAAGCTTCATCTGACCACCTTTTACCTTATTTGCAGCTACTTCCGGGGTGCGCCCGGGCAAATACTTAGTCCAGGAATTGAAGCGGATTCACCTTTTTACCGCCAGCGTGAATCTCAAAATGCAGGTGTGGGCCGGTAGTATTACCGGTCAGGCCTACATAGCCCAGCTTCTGCCCGGGCTTAACCCACTGCCCGACCGAAACGGCGACCTTGTGGGCATGGCCGTAGCGGGTCCGGTAGCCGTCGCCATGGTCAACTTCAATCATTATCCCATAGCTGCCCCGGTAACCAGCCCAGGTAACCTGGCCGCCAGCCGCCGCATAGAAAGCGGTCCCGTAGGCCGCGGCAAGGTCAATTCCGTAATGAAACTTGCCGTTCCGCCACCCGTAACCGGAAGTCAGGGTGCCCTGCAGGGGCCACTGAAAAGTGAGCCGCCGTGAATCATGAGAAGAGACGCCGCCCGGAACAATAATCCGCTCACCACGGGATAAAATTGAAGTGGGGCTAATCTCATTGGCTTGAAATATCACCGTTTCATCGACTCCATAAGCATCAGCAATTGCAGCAATTGTTTCTCCTTCTTTCACATCATGAACACAACCGACCACGGTGAGTATCTCTATGCATTCTCCAGGGTGAATCAGGCTGGGATTGATCATATTGTTTAAGCAGACCAGCGTATCAACATTGGTCCCAAATTGTGTGGCAATCGTATAGAGACAATCTCCCGGCCGCACTGTGTATTCCAGAATTTTTGGGCGGAGAGCCTCCTCTTCTTCCTGGGCCGCTGTAAAATCCTGCAACTGCAGGTAATATAACGGCACCTCGCCCACTTCTCCTTCTTCCTCTTCCTGACCGATGGCCGCAGCTTTCTCCACAAAGCCGAAGCAGGTCAGACCGACAATCAGTGCTGCCGTTGCTGCTTTAGTCAGACCTGACATGGTGTAAGCCTCCTTAACAGCAGGTTTGGACCATATTTTGCTGTTCAGGAAGCAAAATTATGCATTTCAGGCCGTGGGAGGAAACAAATATGATGAAAACAGCTCGATCCCGTTAAGAACACAGGTTAAAAAGTATACATATTATTAAGGAATTCCTCGTTATTCTTGGTCTGCTTCAATTTATCGAAGAGCATCTCTAAAAATTCAACGTTTTGGGTATTCCCCATCGCTCTACGCAGGGCCCACATCAGCTCGATTTTGCGTTCATCGAGGAGCAGCTCTTCGCGGCGCGTTCCGGAGCGCGAGATATCAATGGCCGGGAAAATACGGCGCTCGGAGATCTTGCGGTCCAGATGCAGCTCCATATTCCCGGTCCCCTTAAATTCTTCATAAATAACATCATCCATCCGGCTGCCAGTATCGATTAAAGCTGTAGCAATGATGGTCAGGCTGCCTCCGCCATCAATATTTCGCGCCGCTCCGAAAAAGCGCTTGGGCTTGTAAAATGCCGCCGGGTCTATGCCCCCCGAAAGAGTCCGCCCACTGGGGGGAATTACCAGGTTGTAAGCCCGGGCCAAGCGGGTAATGCTGTCCAGAAGAATGGCAACATCATGGCCCTGCTCAACCAGGCGCTGCGCCCGCTCAAGCACCAGTTCAGAGATGCGGATATGATTCTCCGGCTTCTGATCGAAGGTAGAGCTGGCCACATCAGCCTTGACACTGCGTTCCATGTCGGTAACCTCTTCCGGCCGTTCATCAACTAGTAAAATAATCAGGGTTACCTCGGGGTGATTGGTAGAGATGCTGTTGGCTATCTGCTTAAGCAGAATTGTCTTCCCGGCTTTCGGAGGAGAGACAATCAGCCCCCGCTGTCCTTTACCGATGGGAATAAGCAGGTCAATAATCCTAGTGGCAAGAATGTGGGGTTCCGTCTCCATGCGCAGCACTTCACGCGGGTGCACCGGAACCAGCGAGGTAAAGTTTGGCCGTCGCAAGAAGGTCTCCGGGTCTTCACCGTTAATTGATTCTACCTGCAACAAGGCATAATATCTTTCGTTATCTTTCGGCGGCCTAATCTTTCCGGAGACCATGTCGCCAGTGCGCAAATTAAAACGGCGTATCTGTGATGCAGAAATATAAATATCGTCATCAGAGTAACAATATTTATAACGTCGCAAAAAGCCAAACCCGTCATTCATAATCTCCAGGAGCCCAGCCGCGCTGTCATACTCATTTTCTGTCTCACTTTTCCCGCCATCCTCAGCATCAGGTTCATCAGAGGTAAGCACATTGGCCAAAGCATCAATCAGCTCTTGTTTACGCATGGTCGAATGACCTCTCACCGCCTTCTCCCTGGCCAGACGGCGTAGTTCGCTTAATGTCGCCGTTTTTAATTGGCTTGGATCCAATTTAAAACACCACCTTTATTTCATTTGTTTCATTAGTTGTCCCTGGCAGTATGACATCAGTTCACCGGTCAATTCATGCCTCATCAGCTCCATTCATATCAGGGGAATCGTCACCTACTTATTGTAATAAAAGTTAAGATAACCAGCACACAGATGGATTAAGGTAGCACGGATAACTCAGGTTAGTTAAGGGTCTCTCCGGCGCACCGTTCCCGCCCCGGTTCACTACCGCACACAGTACGGCTGCAGGAGAGATATATCCGGGACACTAAAAACCCAACTGGATTGTCCTGACGAAGGGAACTCGGATCTATTATTAGCAACAGGAAAGGCATACTTTAATTCTACCGGGGGGTTTCCAAAACCTTTCTTATGAAAAATTATGATCTTTTTGAGGAATATTTATTCCCGGCGCAGCGTCAACAAGCCAGGCCGTCACTAGCGGTTGCTCTTTTATTTATTCGCTACTGCCTCTTTTTTTCCTGCTTTTTAATAAAATAATCAGTTTATTTGTAATGAATTTCAGGGATTTGTACCATACTATCTATTCAATATAGATTTACAATATGCATTTACTTTAGTCGAGGAGAGCGTTTTTTATGAATTTATTTCGCGGATTTTTGATTGTCTTCATTGTTTTACTGCTTAGCATCTCTGGAAGTTTCGGCTACCTGGTCTACACTGTCGGAGAGATGGAGCGGCTCCCGGAGCCTTCGCCACCTTTAACGACACGGATTTACGACTGCCGGGATCAGATCCTGGCTGTACGTTACCAGGAAAACCGGATCAATATCCCCCTGGAGCAGATATCCGACCATCTGATCAAGGCTACACTCGCGGTCGAAGACCGCCGTTTTTACCAGCACCCGGGATTTGACCCGACCGGGCTGGCCCGGGCACTATTAAACAATCTCCGGAGAACTCAGGCGGCCCAAGGAGGCAGCACCATCACCCAGCAGCTGGCAAAAAACCTTTATCTCTCCCATGAGCGCACTGTCAAGCGCAAGGCAAAAGAGGCGCTGTATACCATTCACTTGGAGCGCTGTTACAATAAAGACGAAATCCTGGAAATGTATCTAAATACAATCTACTACGGACATTCCGCTTATGGAATCGAAGCCGCCGCCCAGAACTATTTCGGTAAAAGTGCGGCAAAGCTTAGTCTGGGTGAAGCGGCCCTCCTGGCCGGCCTGCCTAAAGGGCCCTCATATTATTCGCCACAACTCAACCCGGAAGCGGCTGAGCAGCGCCGGAAAACCGTCTTGAGCCAGATGGTCTCAGCTGGTTTTATCAGCGAGAAAGAGAAGAAGGACGCCCTGCAGGAAGAGCTTATCTTCCGGGAACTGCCCGCTGAAGAGAGCGCCGCCTATTTTCTCGATTATTTAATTAATACCGAGATGGTTGAATTTTTTGACGGGGACTTAGAACCAGTTTACCGCGATGGGCTAGAAATATATACCACCCTGGACCCGGAGATGCAGCAGCTGGCTGAAGAGATCTTTGACGGTATCGCCGAACAGCGCCTTGATGAAAACGGTATCCGGCAGCCCCAGGGAGCACTGGTGGCCATAGAGCCAGCTACCGGTTACGTCAAGGCGCTGGTAGGGGGGCGCGACTTTGAAGAGAGCAATCTAAACCGCGTTTTTACACCCCGCTCGCCGGGTTCTTCTTTTAAGCCCTTTATCTATGCGGCAGCTTTAGAAAATGGCTTTACCGCAGCAGACCGGGTGCTCTGTGAAGCGATCTCTTTTACTGAAGCGGGGCTACCCGAACCTTATACCCCAACAGATTATGGAGGGGGTTTCCACAACCGGGAGCTGACCATCCGCGAAGCGCTGACAAAATCATGTAATATCGCTGCAATAAAGGTCCATGACCGGATCGGTAAAGAAAAAACAGTAGAGATGGCCCAGCGCCTGGGTATTACCAGCCCCCTGGAGCCTTACTTTTCATTACCCCTGGGGACAAGTGAGGTTACCCTGCTCGAGCTGACCGCTGCTTTTGCCCCCTTTGCCAACGGAGGCTTTCGGATCGAGCCCCTTTTTATCCGTAAAGTTATCGATGCAGAGGGGAAGACCCTGCTGGAGAACCATCCGCACAGAGAACCGGTTCTCGATCCCGCTATCGCCTTTTTAATTACCGATATGCTTAAGGATGTGCTTGCCGAAGAAGGTACTGCCAGCGCGGCAGGTTCTATCTTGAATCGTCCCGCAGCTGGCAAATCGGGGACTTCTCAGGACAACAAGAATGCGCACATGGTCGGTTATACGCCGCAGCTGGTCACCGGTATCTATATCGGCGACGATTACGAAAAACCGCTCGATTCTTCTGGAGGAGGATTGGCTGCCCCCCTGTGGGCCTGGTTCATGGAGAAGGCTCTGCAGGAGAGTACCGCTCTCGATTTTGAAATTCCCGAGGGGATCGTCAGCTGCCCTCTCTGCCCGGAATCGGGCTTGCGGCACGGCCCCTTCTGCCCAAAACCGGCCCGGGATGAGTTTTTTATCAGCGGAACAGAGCCGGCAGACGAGTGTCACCTCTGCCAACCTTCTTTCTGGTGGCCCTGGCTTCCCTTCTCCAAATCTACTTCCTTAAAGCAGGAATGGATTGCTTCTCGCTTCAGCCTCGATCGTCGTGGCCGGGCCATGCCCGGGGTAGACCACCGTCCGGGGGGGTAGAACCAACAGCTTCTCTTTAATAGCCCCAATTAAGGTGTTAAATGAGCCCCCGGCCAGATCGGTCCGGCCAATGGAACCGGCAAAAAGGGTGTCCCCGGTAAAAACAGCTCCAGAACCATATAGTGAGATCCCGCCCCTGGTATGGCCGGGCGTTTCGATAACCGTCAGGAGCTGTTTCCCGAAGGAGACCTGATCTCCTTCCTTAAGCAAACGATCTGGTGGTCTGGGCTTGCCAAAGATAAATCCTAATCCCCAGCCAGGATTCTGGTAGGTATCCAGATCTTTTTCCGGCAGGGAAAGCGGTACCTGGAGCGCTTCTTTTAAACTGCCATTAGCCCCGGTATGATCAATATGGCCGTGAGTATTAATTATTTCCGTAATAATCAACCCGCTCTTCTTAATTTCAAGCAGGATTCGTTTCCCTTCGGCTCCGGGATCGATGACGATACCCTTACCGGTCTCCGGACAACTGACCAGGTAACAGTTCGTCCCGAACATGCTCACTACTAAAGTCTGTACTTTCATAGGCTCACTCCATTCTTCTAATAAGAACCCGGGCAGAGCCGTCCCGGCTGCTTCCTCTAAGCCCACCGGGCGGCCGGGGGAGGCCATCGGCCCGATTAGCGCCTTATCTAGCCCGCGGCAAGGGCTATCTGGATCGCCGGCAGGATATCGGTGAGATCGCGAAGCAGGGGGGTGATCTTTCGCCGCACGCTCTCGGCTCCGATTAACAGTGCCGGAACCCGGTTCAGGGTATGATTGCCATGCGAAAGATCCTCCATATTGCCATGGTCGCTGGTGATTATCAGCAGTGTCTCGCCCGGCTCAAAATGCTCCACCGCCGCGCCCAGGAATCGATCCAGTCTGCTAATCACCCGGCTCGCCTTCTCCCGATCGGCCAGGTGACCGGCATAATCACTGATAAAATATTCAAACAAAGTAAAGTCGAAATTTGACCCGATCTTAACCAGTCTTTTACCGGCTTCCTCCGGGGTTATTTCGATAACGGAGAAGCCCATCTCGTTTAAAAGCTCGTTGGTCAGATCCATGTAGAGGGCTTTCCCGGCTTTTAAATCATCGAGATTATAAAAAGGAAGCTTTCCATAGTAGGTGACCAGGGTTGAACAAGAATAACGGGACCCGGGAAGCCCCTGTTTTAGCTTCTCAAAAAATTTAGGGCGGTAGGCATTAACAAAGGTACAGCGATATCCTTTTTCTCGGAGAGAGGCAAAGATCCCTTCCGCGGCCAGAAGTTCGCGCAGGGGCTGATTCGGGAAGCCGTTCAGGTGATAACCAAGGCGACGGGGCGCATTTATCCCGGTAAATAGCGTCGCCTGACCGGTGGCGCTCTGCGGTAACCCAGACACACCCAGCTGCGCATCAAGAGCCCATAAGGTAGCCTCTTCATTGTGAAACCCACTCGTCTCCCTGGTGAGCGGGTTTCCCCGGAGCAGCTTTTTTAAAAAGGGTGTTTCAGTAAAAACAAAAGGGTTCTCCAAAGACGGCTCTCCCAAACCAACGCCGTCAATAAAAACTACTATTACGTGCAATTCAATCCTCCATTCTTCTCCAATCAGCGGCACCGGTTATTGCTCTGTCTTTGCTTCTTCAGGCACGACCGTAACAGTCCGGCTGTGGCCATTTCGTTCAATGGTCAACTCAATCTTATCTCCCGGATAATAACTTAACAAGGCATCAAAAAGCTGGGCAATGTAGCGGACCTCTTTTTTACCCACAGCCGTGATCACATCGCCAGCCTTAAGACCACCTTTCGCCGCGGAGCTACCCGAATCGACCTTGCTGATATAGACACCCTGGTCCGTAGGATCTCCGGTATACGCCGAGAGGTTCTGAATAAGAATGCCGAGCTGGGGACGGCGAACCCGCCCATCTTTTTTCAGGTCGCTGGTGACACGCTTAACCGTATTGGCAGGTATGGCCAGGCCAATCCCCTCGGCACCGCTAATCTTAGCCGAATTAATTCCGACCACTTCACCACGCAGGTTAACCAGGGGCCCGCCGCTGTTGCCGGGATTGATCACCGCATCGGTTTGAATATAGGTATAGGCATACTGACTTTGGGCCGCCCTGACCTCGCGTTCCAGGGCACTGACAATCCCCCGGGTAACAGTATGCTTCAGGTAGCCCAGGGGATTTCCGGCTGCCAGCACGGTCTCGCCGACCCGAACATCTTCGGAGTTGCCCAGAACAATAGAAGTCAGGCCGCTCTGCTCAATTTTTAAAAGGGCCAGGTCGGTCAGACGATCCTCTCCGACCACAGTAGCTTCGAAGCTGCGTGAATCGGAGGTAACCACCATAATCTGGGCGGCATCGTCAATAACATGCTGGTTCGTGACAATATAACCATCTTCTGAAATAACGGCCCCCGAACCGCTGCCGCTCTGTACAAGCACGTTCCGGCCAAAATACGAACCGGGGACATAGCTGTTTACCGCTACCACCGCCGGCATAACCCGATCAACCACCTCCACAATGGCCAGGTCATCTTTGGGCGGCTGGAGCGGCGTTTGCCGTTCTTTCGCGGGCGGCAGCTCCTCTTCGAGCAGATCACCCGGGTCGGCTAAGCGATTGCCATTAACTAAGATAAAGTAAACGAGCAGTCCGCCAGCCAGGACCCCACAGAGCCCGACCACAAATAAAGTCCATGCCGGAGCGACGCGGCGAAAATGCCGGGCATGAGAACCCTGGTTATTTTCTAAGTCCATATCACACGCCTCCTTTATCTTTAAGTTTACTTAAACCGCACGGTTCAGTAAAGGATTTCTTAAACATGAAGATGGCTGGTATCGTTATACAAAAGCAGGCGGCAAAGCCCGCTGGCGGGATCATACCGGACTATGGAAAGTGAAGCAGGTGCAGGAGCATAGGGCCACTTCTGCCTGGAGGATAACCCGAGGCCGCCGGAGATAAAAGCATTAATCAGCCGGCCGTGGCTGACCAGGAGAATCCGGCGAAAGCTTCCGTGTTTACGGTTAATCTTCCGCCGTAAGGCCCGTGTGCGGGCCAGCAGCCTTCGCTCTCCCTCTCCGCCGCAGCGAAGAGCCCTTAACCTGCCGCTCCCGGGATAAAAAAGAAAAGGGTAAGCCGCCTCAACTTCGCTACGCCGGAGCCCTTCAACGTACCCCCAGGAACATTCTCGTAATAGCGGTTCCTGAAGTGGCGTCAGTTTAATTCCCCGGGAAATAATCTCTGCGGTTTCCCAGGCCCGCTGTTGATCACTGCTTAAGAGCAGCCCGAATTCGCCAGCACCGGCCAAGCGATAGGATAAGAGCACCGCTTCGCGACGCCCCTCTCCATTCAAAGGAACATCAAGCCGCCCCTGGAATCGCCCCTCCTCGTTGGCGGAGGTTCTCCCGTGACGGACCAGCCAGAGCTCCATCTCAGCCCGGATCGCCAGCCATCTTAGCGGAATCCCGGATTTGCAGCCGTTTAATCTGCACTCCCAGGGAGGCCAGTTTTTCTTCTATGTTTTCATAGCCTCGATCGATATGGTCTACTTCGCTGAGCACCGTCTCCCCTTCCGCCATCAACCCGGCCACCAAAAGCGCGACGCCGGCCCGCAGATCGGTTGCCGACACCGGTGCCCCGGAAAGAGGCACCCCACCATCGATCACCGCGGTGCGTCCATCTACCTTAATCTGTGCACCCATTCTCTTAAGTTCGTCCACATGCCGGAAGCGACCGTCAAAAACATTTTCCGTAACAATGCTGGTTCCCCTGGCTGCGGTAAGCAAAACCATCCCCAGAGGCTGTAGATCGGTGGGGAATCCGGGGTATGGAAATGTTTTTAAGTCAGATGGAACCAAGGGCCCGTTCCGGTGAACCCTGATCTGTTCAGGCTCCACCTCCACTTCAGCGCCGGTCTCTCTCAGCTTGGCTGTAACCGCCTCCAGGTGTTTCGGGATAACCTCTTCAACCACGATTTCACCGCCCGTTGCCGCAGCGGTAATCATAAAGGTGCCTGCTTCTATCCGGTCGGGGATGATCACATGTTCTACGCCACCGAAATTCTTAACTCCGTCGATCTTAATCACATCGGTCCCGGCACCCTTTATAACCGCCCCCATGGCATTTAAAAAGTTAGCCAGATCAACAATCTCCGGCTCCTTGGCTGCATTTTCCAGCACGGTCCGCCCCTCCGCTGCCACGGCCGCCAGCATCAGATTAACCGTGGCCCCAACGCTGACCACATCCAGGTAGATATGTGCTCCGGTTAGCTTTTCGGCAGCCAGCTTAATCAAGCCGTGTTCGATCTGGCAAGTAGCCCCCAGAGCGGTAAATCCCTTGAGATGCTGATCAATGGGCCGCGGCCCCAGGTTGCAGCCACCAGGAATAGGGACCGTCGCCCTTCCGAAACGGGCCAGCAAGCTTCCCATGAGGTAAGACGAGGCCCGCATTTTCTGCACCAGGTTATAGGGAGGCGTATAGCCACGCAGTCGAGAGGGATAAAATTCAAGGGTATTGCGTCCCCGACGGCGGATAGTCAATCCTAAGTCTTCAAGTATACTCAGCATCGTCCGCACGTCGGCAATATCGGGGACATTGCTTAACGAAACCTTCTCTGAGGCCAGCAGGACTGCCGGTAGGATAGCCAGGGCTGCATTTTTGGACCCGCTGATTTTAACCCGGCCACAAGGTTTTTTTCCTCCGCGTACCACAATTTTCTCCACTTTATCTTCTCCCATCAGTTAGAAGTTTCCGGCTCCAGGTTGCCTGTAAAAGCATTGATAAAGCAACTCTCTCCGTTATCAAACAGAAAACGCCATACCGGGGGCATCTCCCACTTCTCCGCATCATACTCGCGGCTGTAAAAACCGAGATCGGCTTTCACAATTCGTCGAGGGGGCGCACTGGGACCTAACAGCTCGGTTAATCGTAACAAAGCCCTAGCGGCCGGAATTACCTCCATTTCCCGTTCCTCAAGCGGGGTTTCCGGCTCAAGCAGGTAGATCTCTACCGCCATAAGAGTATTATTTTCCAGAATCGCCTTTAGATAACCGCTAAACAGAGGCATGCCCTCAAATATTTGCACATAGTGCAAAACTGTTTTTTTACCTGAACGGACCAGGTGATCAAAACGAATCTCTGCCAGAGCTAGCCCGTTCTCCTGTAAATAGCGCTCGGTTAGTGAAACCAGTACCGTTTCATCGGCAACAGCTCTCTCCTGCAAGAGGGGAAATCCCGGTGTCAGATCAACCCGGAGCAACCCGCCCGGATAGACTCTTAACTGCGCCTCTCGGCCCATATAAAGATGCACTTCTCCAGGACCGGTCGTGAATGTCGCCGGAATATTAAAGTGTTTCCGGACGGTCTCTTTAACTGTCGCTGAAGGAGACACCGTCAAAAAGGCGCTTTTCCTGACGGAACGATCCACTTTTGTCTCCAGTATATAGCCGTTGTTGGCAAGCTGCTCTTCGACATAACGCCACTCGTTTCTGGAAACCCTCACCCGGAGCGGGTTAAGCAGCTCCTCCCCAAAGAGTTGAAAGCAGAGGAAAAGGTTTAATCCTAAAAAAGCATAGATTAGAATCGTCTTCGCCCGGCTTAAGTTCACGGTTCCCACCCTTCCGGCGGAATAAGTTCAACTGCTTTCAGGATGAGCTCCCGTCCGTTAAGGCGGATCAGCCAAACCGGAATGGCCCGCATTCCGGTAAAGTAATAGGCCAGATCCATCTCCTCAAGCGTGAACTGCTCCACTCCTTCGTCTGCCAGTATCATCACCGCCGCCTTTAGCGCTTCTTGAAAATCGCTTACCGGCACTTTATTGCCGGAGGTATAATGCAGCTCATATAAGCTGCGCCGATAGCTCATTAAGCCGCCATGATAGTAGCTCATCACTACACCGCTATCCCCTAGTAGGGGATAACCTTCGAAGTAGCTGTACCACTGCGCCCGGTAAAGTCCCTTGGGCGAATCTTCGTCTTCATCTTCCGGGTGCAGACTTACCAGACGCAGATTCCCGGGCCAACCCCCATGATAACCAAGCAATTTGCCCGCAGTCAACAAGGCCGCAGTATAAGAAAGGTTAACCGGTTTTTGCTCGAGGCGGGGATGGGAATAATCAAGTCCGTTTCCAAGGCGCATCCCCTGTTCACCATCGGTGTAGATCAACCCACCATCTCTTTCTTTAATCTCGCGAACCAGGTTGCGATTGATAAAAAAAGTCTTCAGAAGCAGCTCCCGGTCGAGCAACTCCGGTTTTAAGACCAGCTCATCGATAACCGGTTCTCCCGCAGGTACGTAAATGGGGGCAGTTACGGTGACCGCGGCTCCCCGGGAAAGCTTCAACTCCCCCGGCGCAAGCTCTTCACAAAGCTGATTTGCTGCGGGAACAAACTGATCATGGAGTCCGGCCAGCTGCGCTCCCCATTGGGGCGGGAGCAGTAACAGCTCGGCCGCGCTCTCGTTTACTTCCAGAACGGCCCAGCAGCGGTCAGCCGACCGCCAAATCTGCATCCCGGCCAGCTCTCCGCTGCGCCTGCTTTTCAACCAGACGCTCTCCGGGCCCAACGGCAGGAACGGTTTAAACTGCAGGGAGAGGCAGAGCTCGGCCTCTTGTGGCAAACTCTCCCCGTAATAATAGTGCCCCGGCTCGGAGATCTCCTGCAACATGCCAGAGAGTGCTCCCCAAAACAGGTTGAAATCGGGATCACCCGGGCGGACCCGGTAGCATTGCCCATCGCCATAGATAGAGATCCGTTCAGGAAGAATCATCTGTGCCAGCGGCCGCGGCTCTTCAAAGTAGACCGGCTCATAACCGTTTTCCGCGACTTCTTCCGCCGTTTGCCGTCCAAACCAGAGCTGGCAGGTCAGGAGAATGCTGAGGAGCACCAGTAAAAAGAGCAATACACTTTTGGCCCGCTCACTCACCAGCCTCTCCTCCCTTCTTCATGACCGCGACAGGCAGGGTAAACCAGGCCCTGGTTCCTTCTCCCACGATGCTTTCCAACCCGATCTGGCCGCCGTGGGCTTCAATAACCCGGCGGGCAATGGGCAGTCCAAGACCGGTCCCGCCGTAATCCCGGCTACGGGTTTTCTCCACCCGGTAAAAACGCTCGAATATTCTCTCCAGATCTGCCGCAGGAATTCCCGGCCCGTTATCTTCAACAAGCACCTTCAGCCAACCGTTCTCTTCCGCCTGCACCGCACTGATCTTAATTTTACCGCCTGCGGGGGTATACTTAAGCGCATTATTTAGTAGATTTAAAAAAACGCGCATGATCTTCTCCCGGTCCACCCACACCGGGGGAAGCGCCGGTGGTATGGCTAACTCTATTTCAGAAAGCCTCGACCCGGCCTTCTGCTGTAATTGCTCCATTGCATCATTAACCAGCTCGACCAGCTCGACCTTTGTTTTATGTAACTCGACCTGGCTATAGTCGAGCTGGGACAGAACCAGCAGATCCCTGACCAGATCGACCATCCGATCGGTTTCCCGCTTAAGCACATTTAAGAAACGGTGGCAGACTGCAGGATCTGCTGCAGCACCATCGAGCAGCGTTTCGACATAACTTTTTACCGCCGTCAGAGGAGTCCGCAATTCATGAGAGACATCGGCCACAAACTCCTGCTGCCGCCTGACCAACTCCCGCTCCACGGTGACATCATGAAGCACCATCAAGGTCCCGTCTGCCCCCCCTTCTTCCTCCTTAAACGGAGCCAGGGTTATCTTTAAAGCTACCGCCGGGTTCTCTCGCGAAATTTCTAATGTTAACGGCTTACGCTCGTGCATAAACTGTCGCAGCGGCTCCGCTCCGATTAATTTATCCAGCAGGGGAAAACCGGAGCACCCCGGCCCGGGAATCTTTTCGACAAGCTTTTTTAAAAACCCCTGTGCGGCCGGGTTAATATGAATGAGCCGCCCCTTCCCATCAAGGGCAATCACCCCGTCGCTCATATGGTTGATCATCGCTTCAACTTTGCTTTTCCCAGAAGAGATCTCCTGGATATTCCGATCCAGCTGTTCGGCAAGATGGTTAAAGGTTGCCCCCAGCCGTCCAATCTCGTCGGCCGACTTTACGTTAATCTTTTGCGAAAAATCGCCCTGGGCCATCAACCCGGCCTGTCGAGTCACCTCCTGGATCGGTGTCGAAATCGTCTTCGCCAGAATGATCCCCAGCAAAAAGCTTACCGCCAGGGCAAAACCGGAGCCGCTCAACATAATTAGCTTGATCTGGTTTAATACTGTATCCACATTATTCAGGGAGCCGCTCAGATAAATGATTCCGTTTACCCCTCCCTCATCTTTCAGAGGAAAAGCAAGATAGTAGCGTCTCTCTTCACTGGCGGGATCATAACGAATGGTCTCGCTTAACTCGCCGGTAAGGGCCCTGGTAATCTCATCCCGGATCAGGCGTCCGCCTACCATGGACTGGTTTTTTGAAGTGCCGATGATATGCGCGTGGGGGTCTAAAACATCAATTTCCATTTCACGCAGCCCACTGAATTCCCGCACCAGGTGGGCAATATCTTCTGCAGATTCATGTCCCTCCTTAAGCAAAGGATCCAGAAACGAACCCAGCAGGCGGGCCTGATATTCCAAGTTAGTTTTAAAATTATGAAGATAGTACTGCTCCAGAGATTGCACCAGATAGACACTAATTAACTGCAGAGTAAAAAGCAGAAGCAGGGAATAAACAAGCACGATTTTCCATTGCAGGCTGTTAAAGCTGCTCCTTCTGCTTGAAATAATAGCCGACACCCCTTTTGGTATGAATATATTCCGGCTCGGATGGATTTAACTCCAGCTTCTCCCGTAGCCGCCTGATAGTAACATCAACGGTCCGCTCATCGCCAAAATAGTCATAGCCCCAGGCCTGGTTGAGAAGTTGCTGCCGGTCAAAAACATGGCCCGGCCTACGCATCAAGACTGAGAGGAGGGAGAACTCCTTAGGGGTCAGCTCCACGAGCCGCCCTCGGTTAAAAACCTGTATTGCATCCAGGTCCACTACAAGATCCCCGTGACGCAGCAGTTTCTTCTCCTCTCCGACAAAAGCCCGGGTCCGCCTGAGAATCGCCTTTACCCGGGCCGTAACTTCACGGGCGCTGAACGGTTTGGTCACATAATCATCGGCGCCCAGCTCCAGGCCGAGGACCTTATCCACCTCTGTTTCCCGTGCGGTTAGCATAATGATGGGAATCTCTTTTTGTGCACGGATCTCGCGACAAACTGCAAAACCGTCCTTTTTCGGCAACATAATATCAAGTAAGATCAGGTCCGGTTTATCCTGCTCCAGGCGCTCCAGCGCCTCCTCGCCGTCATAGGCTAGTATGACCTCAAACCCTTCTTTCTCTAGGTTATATTTTAAGATCTCAGCAATAGACCGTTCATCATCCACTACTAATATCTTGGCAGACAAGTAATCGCTCCTTAAAATAATCTTAAGCTCACAATTTCGTTTTTCAGGCTTTAAATCCCTGCTGAAAACGTTTACTTCATCAATATCAAAAAAAGGAGCTGCTTTTATTAAAAGCGGCTCCTTTACTCTCCAGGTTAAAAATAAGGCTACCGGCTAAAAAAGCTCAATGGATTAACCGGCGCATTTTTATACCATTGTCCCCAGACCCCTGAACCGTCGCTACGGCGGACTTCGAAATGAAGGTGAGGCCCGGAAGCGTTCCCGGTACTGCCCATCGCCGCGATGGTCTGCCCCCGGGAGACCTTGGCTCCTGAAGAGACATAGTTCACACTATTGTGTGCATAGACCGTGTAGTAGCGGCCGTGGTAGATGACGATATATTTACCCAGTCCTCCCCTGGATCCTGTTTCCACCACGACCCCGCTGTCCGCAGCCTGTATCGGGGTCCCCCTGCCCGCAGGGTGGATAATATCAATGCCAATATGTCCCGGCCTGCTGGCAGTACGGTAACCCGAACTAATTCTGCCGCCGGACACCGGCCAGAGAAAGCGGCCGCTGCCGACCGAAGGGGTCGCCCGGGCGGTACCCTTCTCGATCACCTCTGTAGTCGGCTTCTCCAGGACCCTTTCACTTACTTTCCGACTGGCAATTTCCCGGCCATTTTCGAAGGTAACATGGTAGGTAATTTCTTTCTTCCCCACTTCTCCCGGGACAGCTACCCGGCTCTGTGTATGCCACATCCGATTGTTGTATCTGTAACTGGTCGTAAAGGGGATTTTTTCTACTGTTTTGACCTCTTCCACAGTCTGTACATGCACCGTGGGCCGTACCTCTTCCGCTTCCAGGTCATCATCATGTAAGAACTCCCCATGCCGGCTGGCCAGGAGCAACCGGCCTTCGCCGGGATCCTCGCCGTCCAGCAAAAATGAAGCAACTTCCTCCGGGGTACAGATCGCTTCCGGGGGAACGCAACACGGCACACCGGCAACCTCCTCAAGCAGGGTTATCTCTAGCAGCTTCACATTATCTGCCTGGCTGATAAAAGAGTTGCTTAACAGATCAATGACCTCATTAACCTCGTCTTCCGACATTAAGGGAATTACCGGAGCTTGATCTACAGTCAGCATGACGGCATCGGTCATCAAGTTAATCTGCTGGCGAAGAGCCTCTTTCACGGCAACAGTATCTTCTTCCCCGTAAGAGCGAAATTCGCGTTCTATTGTAATTTCCTGTTCCGGCTCCACGGGCATTCCGTAGAAAGCGCTGCCCTTTTCATACAACCCATCCAGAAATTGCTCAATCTCCGCGGCTTCACGCACCAGGCCTACCTCTTGCCCTTCCACGCTCACGACGTAAAAGAAGCACGAGTAATAGTGATGCAGGGTCATAGCCGCTCCAACCAAGACTAAAGCCGACGCCAGGTAAACTGCCCAATGCAAAGTTTTCCCCTTAAACCACAGCTGCAGTTTTCTTAGTTCACTGTAACGGTAAGCACGCTGCAGCTTTTCCCCTAGCGCCGCCGGCCGCAGCCGGATTTTCCAGGACCTCATAAAAAACCTCCTTTGGGGCCAGTCAGGCAAAAATAGCTGAATTGTTAAGATAAAATCTTTATCCTTAACAATCATTAAGATATCTTAATTAGTTCTCCATTAACTCTAAAACTCCTGCCCTAAAGAAAAAAAGTCCCGCCCATCCCGGAAGGGGTTGTATCGCTATCGCTGTTTTATGGGTATAATTACCTGTTATGCCATCTGTTATTCAATCCCGCTATCGAGACGGCGGCAGATCTCCCGTGCCGCTAGAACACCAGAAGCCGAGGCCTGAATCAATCCCCTGGTGACACCAGCTCCGTCGCCGACAGCAAAAAGGTTGGCCAAATCGGTCTCCAGGTGACGGGTTAAACGAAGCCGGAAGGAATAAAATTTAACCTCTACGCCATAAAGAAGGGTGTGGGGCGAATTGATCCCGGGGGCCAACTTATCCAAAGCCTCCAACATCTCCATAATCGAAAGAAGATGGCGATAAGGGAGAGCTAGGCTTAGATCTCCGGGTGTCGCCTCTTCGAGGGTCGGCCGGACCAAGCCGCGGCCGATTCGCTCGGCCGTGGAACGACGGCCCATCTGCAGATCGCCCAGGCGCTGCACCATAACCCCATCTCCCAGCATGTTAGCCAGGCTGGCAATATATTTACCGTAACGAATAGGCTCGTTAAACGGCTCGGTAAACGTTTTGCTCACCAGCAGGGCAAAGTTGGTATTGTTGCTTCTCTTCTCCGCATAGCTATGCCCATTAACCGTAACCAGCCCTCCGTTATTCTCAGTGACGACTACGCCATACGGATTCATGCAGAAGGTGCGCACGCGGTCATCAAAAGAACGTGAAAAGTAGATCAGCTTCGACTCGTGAACCTTACTGGTAATATGTTCCAGCAGAACCGCCGGCACCTCGACCCGCAGCCCGATATCTACCGGGTTGTTTGTTCCTTCCAGTCCCAGCCGTGAAGCCTCGCTGTGCATCCATTCGGCTCCGGCTCTCCCTGGGCCGCAGATCACGTAATCGGCCTGGATCTGCTCCCCTGAAGCCAGCTCTACACCGGTCACCTGTCCGCCGGAAGAGCTGATTGCAACCACTTCGGTTCCGGTAGCAATATCGACCTGCTTCTCTAGCCGGCGGTACATCTTCTCGAGGACGAGGTAGCAATTTTCTGTTCCCAGGTGCCTGATCTGCGCCGGAACCAGGTGCAACCCCGCTGCAGCGGCCTCTCGCTGGAGCTCTTTTATGGCCGCGGTATCAGTGCCGAAGAGAATATCTTCGGCGCCAGCGGCGAGATAAACCTCATCTACATAGTGGATCAACTGCTCCAAAGACGAAAGAGAGAGGTATTCGTTTAAGCTCCCTCCAAATTCCGGTGAAAGAGTCAGCTTGCCGTCACTGAACGCCCCGGCGCCACCCCAGCCACAGGTGATAGCACAGGGTTCACAGCGCTTGCAGCGTCCGTATTCGCCCAGAGTAGCACATTTACGCTTCCCCAGGGCTGCACCTTTATCCAGTAACAAGATGCGAACCCCCTCTTGACGGCATAGCTCCAGCGCCGCAAAAATACCGGCCGGACCGGCTCCGACAATAACCACATCATACTTCATACGCATCTAGTTCATCCCTTCAAGAGCCCTGCGTTACTCCATTCTCTTCATCGCGGGCAATATTGGCAAAGCAGTTGTAGCGATCCAGGAAACAAAGCTCGATCATGCCCACCGGACCATTCCGCTGCTTGGCGACAATTATTTCAGCAATATTCCCTTTATCTGTATCCTTGTGATAATAAGATTCCCGATAAATAAAAAGAACCACGTCAGCGTTGGCTTCGATGCCTCCCGATTCCATGAGATCGCTTAAAATAGGGCGGCGACTTTCTCTCTTTTCTACGGCACGGCTTAACTGGGATAGGGCCACCACCGGAATGGAGAGCTCCTTGGCCAGCGCTTTTAAAGAACGTGATATTTCGGAGAGCTCCTGCTGCCGGTTCTCTGCCCGGCTGAAACCACGCATTAATTGCAGGTAATCAACAAAAACCGCCTCCAGCCCTCTCTCGGCCTTCAGGCGACGGGCTTTGGCCCGCACCTCCATCACCGAAAGCGATGCAGAGTCATCGATGTAGAGCGGTGCTTCACTTAAAGGGCCCACGGCACGCGTCAGCTTCTGCCATTCTTCCTGGGAGAGTATACCGCGGCGCAGATTATGTGCATCGATCTTCGCCTCGGCACAGAGCATCCGTTGGGCTAGCTGCTCCCTAGACATCTCCAGGCTGAAAAAGGCGGTCGGCTTCTTCTCCTTGACGGCAATATGATGGGCCATGTTCAGAGCCAGGGTTGTTTTCCCCATGCTCGGCCGGGCCGCCACAATGATCAGGTCAGATTGCTGCAAACCTGAACAGATCGTATCCAGATCGGTAAAACCGGTGGCCAGTCCGGTGACCCCCTTTTTCTCGTCAAAAAGCCGCTCAATCCGGTCAAAGGTCTCCTTAAGAACCTCCTTCAGGGGGATAAAACCCTGCTGTTTACCCTGCCGGCCAATCTCAAAAATCTGTTGTTCGGCCGCGTCAAGAAACTCCTCTACATCTGGCGGTCCTTCGTAACATCCCGCTACAATCTTTGTAGCGGTGCCAATCAATGAGCGTAAAATGGATTTTTCGCGAACAATGAGAGCGTAATACTGAACATTTGCCGCTGTCGGAACCGCCCCGGCCAGAGCACTTAAATAGGCCGTCCCACCTGCTTCTTCAAGAGAATGCTGTCGCTGTAACTCCTCGGCAAGGGTCACCAGGTCTACCGGTTCGCCCTTTTCACTTAAGCCCATAATCGCCTCGAAGATCTTCTGGTGAGCGGTCCGGTAAAAGTCGGCTTCTCGAAGCATCTCCGCCGCAGCAAAGATCGCCTCCTTATCGATAATCATCGATCCCAGGACAGACTGCTCTGCCTCGATGCTCTGGGGAGGAATCTTATCACCGGTGAGAACCATCGCTTAACTCTCCTTCGTTCGCAGTTGTTGGACGGCGCTGCGCGATAAAAAGTGAGGCAGCAACCCTTCGATATCTCCGGCTACCGCAATCTTCATACCGGGGAAGCGGCGGCTGGGCTCTGTCTCATTTTCTGCCGGAATAACCACTTTGTTCAAGCCGGCAAGATGGGCCCCATAAATTTTTTCGGTGATCCCGCCAACCGGTTTTAGCTGTCCGCGCAAGGATATTTCACCGGTAACCGCGCAATCTTGCCGTAGCGGCAACTCTTTCACGGCGCTTAGTATGGCCAAAAAGATGGCCGCCCCAGCGGAGGGCCCATCGATGTTACCACCGCCGACAACGTTAAGATGGAGATCAAAATCTTTAAGATCGACACCGGTCAGCTTGCGTAGAAGCGACGCGGCCACAAAAACAGAGTCCCGGGCCATCGAGCCCGCAGTTTCATTGAAGCGTATGCTCCCCCGGCCCGGTGCGGCTGCCGGAAAAGCCAGCGCTTCAATCTCCAACACCTGCCCGGTAAAGCCGCTCACGCCAAGAGCCAGCACTCGGCCGGTTTCAGCTTTCTCCCCTGTCGAGACCGGGCTTAGGGGATAAAGACGGTTGCTTACCAGCACTTTCTGCATCAGCGCAGCGCTGATTAGAAGCTTCTGACCTCCTTCGCCCCGGCATTGCTGCTCGTAAAGAGCCCGCCCGTAAGCATCAACCAGCAGGTTCACTGCCCGCCGGCCTTCACAGGTATAACGGCTTACCAGGCGGGCCGCCTCCGGTTCAATAGCCAGGTTTAACCTCGCCGCAGAGCTATGCACGATCTCCTCTATCTCGACAGGTGTAAGCGGCTCGAAGTAGACCGCAGAACAGCGCGAGCGAAAAGCTGGTGAGATTGCTTCCGGAAAGCGGGTCGTCGCCCCGATCAATACAAAATCAGCCGGAGCACCCTGCTCGAAAAGGAGCCGGATATATTTCGGCACCTGCGTGTCGGTGGGATCGTAATAGGCTGAGTCAAAGATAACCCGTTTATCTTCAAGCACCTTGAGAAGTTTATTTTGCAACGCAAAGTCCATTTCACCAATTTCATCAATAAAAAGAATTCCGCCGTGGGCCTCGGAGACCAACCCCAGTTTCGGTTCCGGGATCCCACCTTCAACCAGGTTCCGACGCGCTCCCTGGTAGATCGGGTCATGAACCGAACCGAGCAGCGGATCGGCAATTTCGCGGGGGTCCCAACGCAAGGTAGCCCCATCAACCTCCACAAAAGGGGCCTCCTCTGAAAAGATTGCTCCCGGGATTTTCAGGACGCTCTTTAAGGCCAGGCGGGCAGCGGTAGTCTTCCCCACACCGGGAGGACCGTAGAGAATAATATGCGGCGGGTATGGTGAAGCCAGCTTGGAAACAAGCGCCGTCACCGCCTCACTTTGCCCGATAATCTGGTCCAGTCCCGCCGGGCGGAGCATCTCCTGGGCAGAGCGGGAGAGCTGCTGCGCAAACATTTTCTCTGTCCGGGCATATTTTTTTAGAGTTTGTGGATTTTCCACCCCACTCCATTCCCGGATAATCTCTTTTTTTACTTCCAGAAGATACTCTTCATGTTGTTCCTCAAGACGCTCTTTAATTTTTAATTCCAGCGCTTCTTCAAGCGAATGCCTGGCCAGCTGTTCAGCTAGCTCCTCTTCCAGCTCATTAAAAACATGCGGATATTCTTCCTCCGCGGGGATCTCGCTTAAAGTAGGATTTTCAAAAACCAGCCGCTGTAAACCGAGCAGTTGCTGTGCCGGCTTGCGGGAGCGAATCAACGAAAGCGCTTCCAATTTTCCCGCCTTTAAAATCATCTTTTCGGTCCCGTAAACACGGTTAACCAGGTCGATCAAGGCGCTTAGCCGCCTGTGATGCTCTGTCGACTGCTGCTCAGGCTCCATGATCTGCCTCCTAGCTCTCTTCTTCCACCTCTACCACTACCTCGGCCTGGACTCCGGAATATAGTTTTACGGTGATCTCGTACCGGCCGGTAGCTTTAATTGGTTCTTCGAGTATAACTTTTTTCTTATCCACGTTAAACCCTAACCGCTGTAATTCTCCGGCAATATCAGCTGCAGTCACCGATCCAAAGAGCCGTCCTCCTTCGCCGGCAGCCAGCCTAAACCGGAGCTCCTGCTGTGCCAGGCGCTCCGCCTGAACCTGGCTTTCCTCGAGAAGCCGCTGCTTTTTTCTCTTCAAGACCTGCTCCTGGTGCTGTAACTCCTTCAAGCGCCCCGGCGTAGCCTCTTCGGCTAATCCTTTGGGGATAAGCAGGTTGCGCCCGTAGCCGGGAGCAACCTCTTTGATCTCACCTTTTTCCCCCAGGCCGGGTATATCTTCTTTCAAGATAACCTTCATCGAATCCACCCCTTCTAATGTTCTGAACATAAATAGCTGCCGGCGGTCATCCGCTATACATTTAGTACACTTAAGATTATATTTCGCGCCGGGAGCAGCGGGCTCCTGCCCTGTTTAAAAAGCTAAAAAACGGCGCCGGTAACAGAAGTCTCCAGCACCGTTTTTATGGCGGGCCCTTTTTATCTGTTTATTCGGAGGTAAAGGGAAGCAAGGCCATGATCCGTGCTCTTTTAATTGCCCGGGTCAACTGGCGCTGATGTTTGGCACAGTTGCCAGAGATACGCCGGGGTAGAATTTTGCCTCGCTCAGTAATAAAACGCCTTAGTTTATCATACTGTTTGTAATCAACCTGCTCAACTTTATCCACGCAGAAACTGCAAATTTTTCTTTTGGGTCTGCGGCCCCTCTCGCGCCTCAATTAACCAACCTCCTCAAAAGGGAATATCATCTTCGCTAACGGAGATTTCGTCACCTGGAAAGGAATCTGTCTCTTCGCTGCGCGGCGGCTCCAGAAACCTGACATCACGGGCTACTACTTCAGCTGCTTTGCGGCGAATCCCTTCTTTGTCATCATAAGAGCGTATCTGCAAACGCCCTGTTACCGCTACCAGCCTTCCTTTCTGAAGATAGTTGGCACAGGTTTCAGCCAGCTTGTCCCAGGTAACGATCCTAATAAAGTCAGTTTCTCTTTCACCCTGCCTGTTGGCAAAAGACCGGTCGACAGCCAGAGTAAATGTGGCTACCGCCGTGCCGTTCCCGGGGGTGTAACGGAGCTCCGGATCCCGGGTCAAACGACCAATCAACACTACCAGGTTCAGCATCCCATGCACCGCCTTTTTTCTAAAATGAGTAATTTACTCGTCTTCCCGTACGATGATAAATCGGATCACCGCGTCGTTAACCCGGAAGAAGTGTTCGAGTTCGGGGACGATCTCATGGGATCCTGTGAATTGCAGTACGTAATAATGCCCCTCGGTAAACTTGTTAATTGCGTAGGCTAGCTTGCGTTTTCCCCAGTCGTCGGTCTTGGTAATCTCTCCTCCGAGTCTCTGTAAAACGGCCTGGAGATTTTTCATCAGCTCTTCTTCGGCTTCGCTTTCAAGTTCCGGTTGAAGAATAAACATGGTTTCGTAGACAGCCAATGCGGCTCACCTCCCTCTGGACTGACGGCCCCGTTAAACGGAGCAGGGCTGTTTCAGATAATCATAGCATATTTCACCATCACGAGCAAATTTGTTTTTTTGCTCGCGGCGTTACCCCCGGAAGCCTTAGTCGCGAAAACGAATATATAATACGTCGCCGTCAACTACCGGATAATCCCGTCCCTCAGTACGCACGGCTCCCTGTTCGCGTGCCGCCGTTAGCCCGCCCGCCTCGATCAAGAGATCCCAGGAGATCACCTCGGCATTGATAAATCCCCGGCCGATATCTGTATGAACCTTAAAAGCTGCTTCAAGAGCGGTCGTTCCACGGGGGATAAACCAGGCCCGGGCCTCTTCGCCTTTAACTGTATAAAAGGTAATTAGATCCAGAAGATGGTAGCATTCCTGCAATAACTCTTTCACCTGGGACTCCTTCAGGCCGTATTCCTTTAAAAACAGTCCCTTTTCATCATCAGGCAGTTCTCCAATCTCCGCTTCAAGACGGGCACAAAGCGAGATCAATGGGCTACGTTCATCCCGGGCCAATTTAACTAGCTCTTCCGGTGGTTCTACAGGGCCACCGTTTTCAGCACGGTTAAAAATATAGAGCATCTTCTTGGAGGTCAGTAAAAATAGTTGGCTTAAAAACTCTTCCTCGCCAGTTTCCAGGGGAAGGAGGCGGGCTGGCGCACCACGTTGCAACTGCTCTTCAAGACGGTCAAGAAATAGAAGCTCAGCAGCAGCCTCCTTGGAACCGCTTTTCTGCTGCAGATGGATCTTCTTTCTCCGCCGGGCCACCGCATCCAGATCGGCCAGTATCAGCTCCAGGTTTACCACGGCCGCACGCTCTGCCGGATCGTTCCCCGCCCCGTCAAATCGCTCATATCCAGCGACGACATGGAGCAGCAGGTCTACGTTGCGCAGCTCCCCTAAAAAGCGGTTTCCCAGCCCTTCGCCTCTGCTGGCTCCCTTCACCAGGCCGGCAACATCGACAATACGTATTATCGGCGGGGTCACCTTTTTTGATGAGCAGAGCTCCGCCAGGGCCTTCAAGCGAGGATCTTCTAAGGGGACCACCGCTACGTTCGGTTCAATAGTCGTAAAGGGGTAGCTATCAATGGGCACATCGATCGCCGTTAGCGCTTTAAATAGCGTTGATTTGCCGGCATTAGGCAGGCCGACGATCCCACAACTCCATGACAACTGGCGTCCCCCTTATCTTTTGTCTTCCATAGGATCTTCAAGGATGATTTTTTTAACCCGCCGCATAAACCGTTTCCGTGGCATCAAGACACTGCGTCCGCAATGTAGGCACCTAATCCGAAAGTCCATTCCTACCCTGGTAATCTGCCAGCGATTGGCGCCGCAAGGGTGTCCCTTTTTCATCTGGACAACCTGCCCGATACGGTAAGGCTCCACTAAGAGGACCCCGTTTCTAGAGCAGAGCTGATTTGAGAAAAGATCTGCTCAATCTCCCGGTTACCGTCTATCACGGTCAACAGACCTTCGCGGTTGTAATAATCAATGAGCGGGGCTGTCTGTTTGTTGTAAACCACTAGTCTTTCCTGAACCGTGGACAGAGAATCATCTTCTCTTTGGTAAAGCTCTCCACCACACTGATCGCAGACATTACGCACCTTGGGCGGATTAAATTTAATGTGATATGTAGCCGCACATTCCCGGCATACTCTTCGCCCCGTCAGGCGGGTGATCAGCTCCTCTTCATCAACCTCGATATGGATAACCCGGTCTATCTTGGTGCCTATCTCCTCCAGGACCTGGTCCAGGGCCTGGGCCTGGGCCACGGTGCGGGGAAAGCCATCTAGAATCGCGCCGGCGGCGCAATCGGGAGCAGTGAGCCGTTCGCGGACAATTCCGACTACGACCTCATCAGGAACCAGCTGACCCTGTTCCATAAAGGTCTTAGCCTGCTTTCCTAAAGGAGATCCGCTCTTTACCGCTGCCCGGAGAATATCTCCTGTGGCGATATAAGCCAGGTTATATTGCTTAACCAAACGCTCCGCTTGTGTTCCTTTACCTGCACCCGGAGGACCCAACAAAATAATCAGCATCTTTTTCCCTCACTTTTGGGACACCCAAGGATCTGATTCCAAGGATATAATGTTCTTCTTTTTTCCGTCAATTCCTGCTTGCTGACTAAAAAGAGCTTTAATACCAAACCCCGAGGCTTAAAAAAAAATTCCAGGCCCACCGGGCTAAAGAGGTCTTTTCCAGCTGCAGCAACCCGGAAGGTATCCGTAACAACCAGGCTAAAGGAACGGCAATCCCGATCAACAAAGTTGCACAGCAGAACTGCCTGACCGAGCCGATCAGGGCTCCGCCCCATCTGGAGGGCTTACTTAACCAGCCGTCTTCTTTTCCCGCCAGGGCCGCGCTACACAGGTGAAAAAAACCCCACCAGAGGGTCAGGCCGGTTAGAAATGCCACGGTGTAACCAAGCAACTGCACCAGCAGGGTCACCAGGTAATCTGGGCTTCCGCCTACAGGCTGGGTCTGCCCCGCAAGTAACGCCTCCCATAATACCCCGGGCAAATCCAGAGAATATGATGCTGCCGCACTGCCAAAATGCCCGCCGCTCACCGGGATGGCCAGACGGCTTTCTACCATGGTCTCGATAACCCTTTCGAGGGGGCTGTGCCGGGCCCCAAAACAGATCAGCTCTTTCCTGCTCAGAAGTGCGGTTAACGTCGCACAGAGCAGCCCCCCCAGGCGGCAAAGTGCTTTGCGCCAACCGGCCTGGTAACCGTTAACCGCCCCCCACATCATCAAGCAGACTACTGCCAGGTCCAACCAGAGCATGTTTTAGTCTCTTTCCTTAAACTGATCCAGGTTCTCTCATACATATTTAAAATGAACTTTTAATATAACTAAGGTACCATCACCTTCGAGGGAGGGCACCGATGGCCGACCTTCTAGCGACGCCTCCTCAAATAAAACGGCAGCCCGGAACCGTGTTGCGTGTGAACTGTAAAGACCTTAAAGCAGTGGATAAGATTGCCGGCTCCCTTATAAACATAATCGATCCTCTACAAGAATATTCTCGGGAAAAGCAGCGCCTGGTTATCTGCATCGGTTCGGATCGCTCTACCGGAGATTCGCTGGGACCACTGGTCGGCGCCTACCTGAAACAGCTGCCGCCCCCCCGAACGACAATCTGGGGGACGCTGGCCGATCCCGTCCATGCCCTGAACCTGGAAAAATATATCACCGATCTGGAAAAAAGTACAGCCAAACCCCTGGTAATCGCCGTCGATGCTTCCCTAGGCAAGCCAGGCAGCGTGGGGTTAGTTGAGGTAGGAAAAGGGCCGCTCATACCCGGAGCCGGTGTTAACAAAAAGCTGCCGCCAGTGGGCCATATCTACTTAAGCGGCATCGTCAACCTTGGCGGCTTTATGGAACAAATGGTCCTTCAAAGCACCCGCCTTTTTCATGTGCTGGAGATTGCCATGGTCATCGCTCACGGTCTCCAGAGAGCCCTCAATCAAACTTAGAAACGATGGGGCCCGGCCTTTTAGAAATTTTAAGGGTTGGTTTTCTCTTTGGTTGCAGACTCTGCTACAGCCCCCCCTCTCAGTAATGGCTTCACCATTTGATCTTTACGGCTCATTTCCATGTTTCCAGAGAAGACGGCCCCGTCATCGACCAGCAAGCCGTTTGTTTTTATACTGCCAATAACGATGCCGCTACTTTTAATTTCCAGTTTACCATCCGCCTCGAGACTGCCCTCGAACCGACCGGCGATGGCGACATGACGCGCTTTCAATTCTATCTGCACTTTTCCGCTTTCGCCAATGACCACATCGCCCTGGGTAATAATATCGCCTTCCATCTCTCCATCAATTCTGATCAGGCCGTTAGTCTTAATCGACCCCTTGAAACAGGTATCTTTACCAATAACTGTGTTTACCTTACCCGGAGGTGATTCCATGGGTCTTTTTTTAAACATATTTCGGTCATCTCCTTAAATTATTTACATATATCGCGCCGGGTTTACCGCCACCCCGTTAACATGAACTTCGTAGTGGAGATGAACTCCCGTAGCTGTCCCTGTTCGACCCATATGGCCGATCACCCGGCCTCTTTTTACCCACTGCCCCGATGAAACAGCGAAGCCGGAGAGATGAGCGTAACAGGTCTGAAATCCATAGCCATGCCGAATAATGACCAGGTTGCCATAACCCCTGCGATATCCTGCAAAAGAGACCTGTCCGTCTGCGGTAGCGTAAATCGGGGTGCCGTGGGAGGACGCGATATCGACACCATGGTGAAACTTACTTATGCCCCGGCCGAATGGAGAACGGCGCATCCCAAACCCTGAAGTAACCCGTCCTCGGCACGGCCAAATCGAAGGGGTCGCCGCCAGACGACGGTTATATTCGTCCACTTCCCCTTTCAAGGTTTCCAGGGTATCGGCCCTTTCCGGAATTAAGTTCTGCAACACAGCTAGATTATTGGCGGCGCGGTCTAATACCCGATCTTCGTCTGAACGTGAAGCATATTGTCGCCTCTCATCAGAAAGTGCCCCTCCCTGAGAGCCGGTTTCCCCTTCTCCGGGGCTAAGACCCAGCCTGTCGGCTACTAGCTCCGCCAGGTCTTCAATCTCCTGCATTCGCTTGAGCAACTGCTGGGTCTCATGAGCAAAAGAATTAATTTCATCTTGCTGGGCCTGGTTAACCTGCCGTAGTATGCGCACCTCTTCTGCCTCTGAGAGGAGATGGTTATAGGTGTAAGCAAGAATTAAAAAAGCAGCCAGCCCGATCACGAAAAGAACGACAAGTAATTGACCGACAAAAAGAGGTACACGAATGCTATATGTAGACTCCTCTGAATGAGGCACAATCATAATTGTGAAGTAGCGGTTTTTTCTTTTCACCACATCCCCTACTTTCGATTGAGGTTACCGCCTCCGGGCATTTATCTGGCGCCTGGCTTCTTCAAGAGCCTGGTTCTCCTCATCGCTGAGATAATGGCTCGACTGCCCTTGCTTCACAGGCTTCCCATAACACCTGCTCTCTTCCCGACCGAAAAGACTGGTTAAGATAACCCCGTTCAGGTTACGATCAAGTAAAGCCAGGGAGAAGCTAAGATCGCTGCCGGTTTCCCGGAAAGCGTTATAGCGAACCAGTCCCACACCGGTTACTGCAAGCAGCAGTTGCTCTTCGACCTCTTTTAACCGGGCCTCAATTTTCTTCCGGCCGCGGATTCCCTCTTCCAACAATTCCCTGTGATAGCTCAGCAGCTCTTCCAGGTCCACCCCCTCCCGGCCCATCATGAGCCCCTGATAGCGTTTTTTCAATAGCAGCGCCGTCCTCAGCGCTGCTATTGAAAGGATAAAGCAGCCCAATAATAGGGCCCCAACAAGCAAAATAAAAGAATCGAGATGGGCGAAAACCCATAGATTAAATTGTTCCCAAGCCGGCAAGCTAATCTCAACGCCTTTCAAAGTTGGTTGTTAAGAAAATTTAATAATGCTAGTTCGCCTTAATTGTCCTTTCTCCTTTTTTTACTTGTTTCATGTGAAACGAAGCAAGGCGCCATTTTGTTTCATGTGAAACATCCTTTACCGGAGCCCTCCGGGCATCAATAAGGCGACAAGTCGTTCGAGGTCGTCATCCCCGTAAAAGGAGATCTCGATCGAACCGCCGCTCTTGCGGCGGTATATCTTAACTTTGGTTCCCAGGTGCCGCTGTAATCCATTCTGCAACTCTTTTAAAAGTGGATCTGTGGCCTCAGGCTCTGTTTTGCTGCGACGCCTTTTTTTGTCTCCTCCAGCCTTGCTGGCTAGTTTCTCTGCTTCCCGGGCGGTCATCTTCCCCTCTATGATCTTTCTAGCCAGCTCTTCTTGCCGGACAGGATCCGTTATGGCCAGCAAGGGCCGGGCTTGTCCAGTGTTAAGCTCACCTCTAACGATGGCCTCTTGAACCCATTTTGACAGTGAAAGCAGGCGTACCGTATTGGCAATTGCCGAGCGACTTTTCCCCAGGCGCCGCCCGAGCTCCTCCTGAGTCAACTCAAATTCATCCATCAACCGGCGATAGGCAGACGCTTCTTCAATAGGGTTCAAATCTTCTCTTTGTAGATTCTCGATCAGGGCAATCTCGAGCATCGCTTTCTCGTCTAAGTCACGGACCAGGGCCGGTATCCTGGTTAAGCCGGCTATCCTGGCAGCCCGGCAGCGTCTCTCACCGGCGACCAGGTGGTAACCTTCTTCTTCATCCGGAGCGACGATTACCGCTTGGACTACGCCATGTTCCTTGATTGAATCAGCCAGCTCCTGCAGCTTCGTTGAGTTAAAGGAGATACGGGGTTGAAAAGGATTTGGTTTAATCTGGTTCAAGGGTATCTCTACAATATCCTCGGCATCGGTCAATGCTTCGTTGATTAGCGCCCCCAACCCCCGGCCAAGTCTTCTTTTTTCACTCACCGCCCGGTCACCTCCCTGGCCAGAGCCAGGTAAACTTCTGCTCCCTTGCTGCGAGGATCATACTCGAAAATATGTAAACCATGGCTCGGCGCTTCACTGAGCCGCACATTTCGAGGAATAATGGTCCGGTAAACCCTTTCTTGAAAATACCCTCTAACCTCTTCCACAACCTGTTCGGAAAGGTTGGTCCGTGAATCATACATGGTCAGGACAACGCCTTCAATCTGTAGTGATTGATTAAGGTGCTTACGGACAAGTGAAATTGTATTCATCAGTTGACCTAACCCTTCCAGGGCATAATACTCGCACTGAATCGGTATTAAAACTCCGCTGGCTGCTGTAAGGGCGTTTAAGGTCAACAGGCCCAAAGAAGGGGGGCAATCGATAATAATGATGGAGTAGTCTTCTGCGACCGGGGCAAGCGCCTCTTTTAATTTTACTTCACGCGAAACCGTTGGAACCAGCTCTATCTCTGCACCGGCCAGCTGAATCGTTGCCGGAACCACAAATAAATTCTTCCAGCGAGAGGCTAGAATAATTCGCTCCAGGGGCAATCCGTTAATCAAGGCATCGTAAATACAGAGCTTTATCTCTTTCTTGGAGAAGCCTATCCCGCTGGTAGTGTTACCCTGGGGATCAATATCCAGCAGTAAAACTCTCTCTCCCAACTGGGCCATGGCAGCGCTTAAGTTCACCGCGGTTGTAGTTTTTCCGACACCGCCTTTTTGGTTGGCGATGGCTATAATCCGCGCCATTTTTCCTCTCCCTTTTTACTTTAAAATTTACTAAATTGTTAGCCGTCTCTCCGCTATTGTGGAGAGGCACTACTCTTGTTAAGGCGAATTGTTACTTCAATAAAATCAGCTTCCGCCTTCTCCTCTACTTCAGGATGTAGGCCAGAGTCTTCAATTATCTTGACCGCTTGGCGAATTGTGTTTAAAAATATACGGACATCCCGGACCACGCCTTTACGCGGCCGCTTATCTTTTTTCTTCTTGCTTGGCTCGTTTAGCTGGGCGATTCTTCTTTCAGTATCACTGACAGTAAGGCCCTCCTGAATAATCTCTTGAACCATCTTCAACTGTTGCTCTTCTGATTCAAGTTTTAACAAAGCCCGGGCATGTCTCTCCGTAAGCTGCTCTTTTACCAGCAGATCTTTAACTTCATCTGGAAGTTTAAGCAATCTCATCTTGTTGGCAATGGTAGACTGGCTTTTACCAAGCCTCTGGGCCAGCACTTCCTGAGTTAGGTTAAAAGATTCAATTAGCCTGGCATAACCTGCTGCTTCATCAAGATAATTTAGATTTTCCCGCTGTAAATTTTCGATTAGGGCCATCGCCGCCATCGCGCTGTCGTTAATCTCCTTGACAATAGCCGGTATCGTTTGCCAACCTAGATCCCGGCAGGCCATCACCCGGCGCTCTCCAGCCACAATTTGGTATACTCTTCCGAAACGGCGGACAATTATTGGATGTAACAACCCATATGTTCTAATTGATTGCTTGAGCTCATTAATCTTTTCTTCTGGAAAACTTTGTCTTGGTTGGTAGGGATTTGGTTGAAGTGCCTCTATCTTCACCTTGATAACCTTATCCTTGCCCGGTTCCCCTTCCAGGAATGGAATTTTTTTTAACCGGTCATCCTTCATCTATTCACCCGCCTCAAATGCATACTCATGGAACTTATTAGACAACTGCGGATGCATTCCTTCAAAAAGGAAATTTAAATTACAGTCCCAGTGGCTTTTGAGCTGGTTTGCCAATCCGCCGGGGATAGGCTTCCGGAGTCGGTCCTGTTTTTTTGATTAAGAAAAGGGTTCTCTCTTCTCCGGTAGGAAGGTAATAATGCCAGTATTTTTCCATTTGCCCCCCGCAGAGGCGGATTGCAGTCCTGGCTTCTTCAATCTCATTTAAGCCATTTTTCCCTTTGTACATAAGTAGATCTCCCCCTATTTTCACCAGTGGCAGGGCCAGTTCCACTAAAATAACAGCTCGGGCCACCGCGCGGCTGACCAGGCAGTTAAATTTTTCGCGATAGATGGGGTCCCGGCCCCATTTCTCAGCTCTACCCGGTAATAAATAGGTTTCGCTAAGAGCTAGTTCGGCAGCAACACGTCTTAAGAAATTAATTTTCCGCCGGTTGGCGTCAACTAAATATAATTTTAATTTGGGAAGACAGATCTTTAAAGGTATCCCCGGCAAACCCGCTCCCGTTCCCAGATCCAGCAAGCAGCCAGGGGGAAAGCTCCATATCTTCAGCGGATAAAGAGAGTCATAGAGATGCTTTTCAATTAGGGCTGCTCCGCTTTTCTCCCCAACCAGGCGTTGCCTGTTTAATCCTTCTAACAACAAATGAATATACCATAAAAGCTGTTCTTTTTGAGACTTGCTTATCTCCAAACCTAATCCGTCGGTGACCTTCTCCAGAGATTCTTCCGGTTTCTCCATGTAAGTCCTCCCTGAACCTATTAACCATTATTTACCAATACAAAATTCACTAAAAACCCTCTCGAGCAGCTCATCAGAGGCGGTCTCCCCGGTAATTTCACCCAATTTCACCCAGGCCTCTCTCAGGCCAATAGTGGCCAGCTCGAGGGGCTGGGTGACAGCTGCTTGCAGCGCCTCGCCGATCTGCTCACAGGCCTCCTGCACAATCCGAGCGTGCCTCAGGTTAACCATGACCGGGGTTTCACCAGCGATTGTTCCCAGGTTCTGATCCAGTATTTTTTCAATGATCTCCTCAAGCTGTTCAATGCCCTGGTTGTTTATTGCCGACGTCCGGACTACTGGATAACCCGGGAATCTCCTGGTAACTTCGTCCATGGAGATCTTTTGAACCAGATCTTTCTTGTTAATGACGACCACAACAAGCTGCCCTGGTTGAATTAGCGAAGCGATAGCCTCATCATCTGTGCTCCACGCAGTTGACCCGTCCAGAACAATAATCAAGAGGCGGGCGTCAGCAATGGCCCCTTTAGCCCTGGCAATCCCGGCCTGCTCTACCGGATCGTCAGTTTGATGAATGCCCGCGGTATCAATTAAACAGAGAGGATAACCGCGTATGTTTAGATAGCCTTCCAGAAGATCCCGCGTTGTTCCGGGAACCTCATGAACAATGGCTCGCTGTTCTCTAAGCAATGCATTAAGTAGGGACGATTTGCCAGCGTTAGGTTTTCCCACAATCGCGCTGACCAGCCCTTCCTGCATAGCCCGGCCTCTTTCCGCCCCCCTGGCCATATTTTCCAGAAGTTCTTTGATTCGTCCCAGTTCATTTTCGATCTCTCTTCCTAGAGCGGTCTCTTCTTCCTCAAGCTCCTCCGGAAAATCAAGCTGAGCCTCTATCCGGGCTAGAAGATTGAGGATACTCTCCCGAATTTCTCTTATTTCTTGAGAAAGCCGTCCTTGCATATTGGAGGCGGCAATTTTCACGGCTTCATCAGAGCGGGCCCGGATTATCTTTAAAATACTTTCAGCCTGGCTGAGGTCAATGCGGCCGTTTAAAAATGCCCTTCTGGTAAATTCACCGGGACGAGCCATCCTGGCCCCTGCTTCTAAAACCCTTTTTAAAATAAGGCGCAGCGTAAATATACCGCTGTGGCAGTTTATCTCTACAGTATCCTCACGGGTATAGGTTCGTGGTGCCCGCATAAAAGTAAGCAGCACTTCATCGATTAGCTCTCCCTGCTCAGAATAAATGTGCCCATAATAAAGATAGTGCGACCTGGGATAATCACGGGTGGGATCTTTTTTAGGAACGAATATTTTTTTACCGATTCGAAAAGCTTCTTCACCGCTAATGCGGACAATACCGATGCCGCCCTCCCCCAGGGGAGTACTGATTGCAGCAATAGTCTCTCTGGCAGTCAAATGAAGACCTCCCTTACCAAATAAAAAACCGCTCCCCCGAGGAGGAGCGGTATATCGATGCTCTCTTATCGAGGGGCAATAACCACCTTGCGGTGAGGCTCCTCACCTTTACTGTAGGTCACCACCCCAGCATAATCCTGTAAAGCGAGATGAATAACCCGTCTCTCCTGGGGTGTCATCGGCTCGAGAATCTGCTCACGCCCGTCGGCATCAACTTTACGAGCAATACTTTTAGCCAGCTGCGTCAAAGTTCGTTCGCGACGAGAGCGGTAGTTTTCCACATCGATGATGATCATCTTTCTAAACTGGCTGAACTGGCGCCGCATGATCGTGTTGGCCAGGTATTGCAGATCATTTAAAGTCTTCCCCCGTCGTCCAATCAAAACACCGACTTTTTCTCCCCTGATCGAGGCATAAAGCTTGTCATCATCTTCCTCTACTGATATTTCTGTCTTTAAGCCGATTCTTTCAATAATGTTCCTTAAAAAGTTTTCGAGGTATTCTGCTGGCTCAAAACGGGGTTTAACCTTTACCCGGGCCACCCGCGAGCTGATAAAGCTGAACAGACCCTGAGCCGGTTCACTTATCACCTCGATTACGGCATTGTTCTCTCTGACTCCGAGAACGGAGAGCGCCTTTTCCACAGCCTCTTCAACGGTACGGCCTGTTGTTTCAATAGAGTTCATTTCTCTCCCTTCTCTCCCTTTTTTACTTTTGCTGTTTTCTTTTTTGTTTTTTTCGTAACCTCTACCGGCGCTTTTTCTTCGCTTTTCTTCTTATCCATATTGATTACTAAATAATGCTGCCCCATAGTTAAACAGTTGTTTGTAATCCAGTAGATAATCAGACCGGCTGGAAATCCGAAACTGAAAAAAACAAACATCACCGGCATCATGTAGAGCATCATTTTTTGACTAGGGTCGGTGATTGCTGTTTTCTGGTAAAGATAGGTGGTCAAGCCGGAGATAATCGGAAACAGGTAAAATATTACTTTTTGAAGCGGATCACCCTGAAACTCGGCCGGAGACAGTTGCAAGTTGATAAACTGAAGCGATGGTATCAAAAAAGTGTTAATCGTCTCTCCCAAAAATTCACCCGTTTCCCTGAGCAAACGAAAGATTCCGTACATGATCGGTAGCTGAATCAAGAGAGGAAGACAGCCAGCCATCGGGTTGATCTGGTTTTTCTGCATAAATTCCAACACCGCCTGGTTCTGCTTCTCTTTATCGTTCTTATACTTCTGCTGGATCCGCTTTATCTCCGGATTCAGCTCCTGCATCTTTTTATTTGATTCAAGCTGCTTGTGATTTAAGGGAAAGGTAATCAACTTAATCAAGACGGTGAAAATAATGATGGCTATTCCAAAGTTGGGTATTACTGCATAGATACCACTAAGGATTACCCCAAAAAATTGTGCAATACTGTTGATCATCTTAATTTCCTCCTACACTTCTTTGCCGAACCTCAGTCCACCGGGTCATACCCGCCCGGATGAAAGGGATGGCATTTAAGGATTCTTCTGATCCCAAGCACACTTCCCCGGGCGGCCCCGTATTTTTTTATAGCATCGTAATAATACTGCGAACAAGAAGGATAAAATCTACAGGTAGGAGGCTTTAGCGGCGATAGGTATTTCTGGTAGGTTTTAATCGCCAGCAGACATATATTGGCTGCAATCTGCCTCTCCGGCTGCTTTACTTTTGAAGCAATTTTCCCCTTCGACACAACACAAACAGCTCCTCCCGGGCCTGTCTTAAAGAGACCCCTACTGCTTCTTTCCGGGCCACTATAACCAGATCATATCCCGGTTTAATTTTATGGTAAAGGCTTAAAAATGCTTCCCGGTAAACTCTTTTGATCCTGTTCCTTTGAACGCTCTTCCCGACTTTCTTGCTAATGGAAAACCCAATTCTGCTATGCTCGGTCCCGTTAGGATAGGCATAAAGTACAATCTTTTTTGATACCAGCGCTTTGCCCCGCCGGTACACTCTTTTAAACTCCCAGTTCTTTTTAAGCCGTTTAACCTTCATGCCCTAAAGTTCAAACACTGACCTTTCGGCGCATCCGCCGGCGTCTTTTTCTAATAATGTCCCGCCCGGCATTAGTGCTCATTCTTTTTAGATAACCATGCTTCCGTTTTCTTCTTCTGCGCTTCGGTTGATATGTCCTTTTCATAATCTTCCCTTTCTCACTTTTCTGTTCAGAATATAAAAAAAGTATACCGCAATAAAATTAACAATGTCAAGATAACCCGTTCTTTTCCACGTTAAAATAACCCTCTCGCCATTTCCTGATGATTGCAGCGAATATGTAGATCTGTTAATATATTATTTGCTGTTACCTGTTTATCTAAACAGCTGGCAGGGTTATCCACAGAAATTTGTTGATAATTATCTGTTTTTGTGTATAATTTAAGGCTACTTATTTAATAAGATTCTCAGGTTCTAGAAAAGTGAGCATGAATTATCCATTGTTTTACTATGGGTGAATGGTGTTTTTTTGGCTCTTTGACAACTTTAATGGGCATATCTAAGTGATAACAATGTTTAAGCCTCGAGCTGTTTTTTAACAGTCGCCGTAGAATTATCTTTTAACCAGTCTAGGTAGCGCGCCAGCATGAAATTTAATCAAAACTGCCTTGCCGTGGCAATAAATTTAGAGGTAGTTTTTACAGCTACTTAATAATTAGACCTGAGGACGCCAGTGGCCAACAATGAAAGACCACCTCCGTAATTGTTATTTTATTAGAGTCTACTAATAAATACCTCTTAAGCGACCTGGTTGGAGGGATTCCCGGATTAGAAGATCTAAAGCAAATATTACCCCAAATTACTCTCAATAAGATCGCCATGTAAAGTTGTCATCTCGCATTGTGAGGTAAAATAAAAATCCCATAAGCAATAATAGTAGCTTGGGACCTTCGATTGGAGTTTCCTAGAAAGTGCAATTCAGCAGGGAGGTATTGTTTTGTACAGCAATCTTTCTAAACTCTGGTCTGTGATCCTTGCTGAAATTAGTAAGGAGATTAGCAAACCAAGTTTCGAAACCTGGTTCACCTCTACCCATCCGGTTTCATTAAAGGATCAGTGCCTTGTAGTAGCTGTCCCCAACGATTTTACCAGGGAATGGCTTCATAGTAAATACCGGGATATTGTTATAAAAAAAATGAAGGAGATTACTTCTCAGAATTACGATCTCCAGTTTGTCGTCGCCCCGGACTTTGTAGAACCGGACGAAATTTACAAAAATACAGCCGGTATTTCTACTGCGGTCAAAACAGAAGAAAAGGTAAAAAAACAGGTCTCTCTCTTTAACCCGCGTTACACTTTTGAAAGTTTTGTGGTCGGCCCCTGTAACCGCCTTTCTCATGCCGCCTCTTTAGCCGTGGCTGAAACCCCTTCCAAGGCTTATAACCCTTTTTTTATTTATGGCGGTGTCGGACTGGGAAAAACACATCTGTTGCATGCTATCGGCCAGTACATTTTAAATCATCATAGCTCTAAAAATGTGATGTATTGCTCTTCTGAGAAATTTACAAATGATTTTATTAATGCCATCCGGGATAATAAAACCGCCGAATTTCGCAACAAATACCGGAGCATAGAGGTTTTATTAATCGATGATATTCAATTTTTGGCCGGCAAGGAACAAACTCAGGAGGAGTTTTTTCACACTTTTAATACACTGCATAATCTTAATCGCCAGATCGTCGTCTCCAGCGATCGTCCGCCAAAAGAGATCCCCACCCTCGAAGACCGCCTTCGTTCCCGCTTTGAATGGGGCCTGATCACCGATATTCAATCGCCCGATCTGGAGACAAGAATCGCCATACTCAAGAAAAAAGCTCTTACTGAGGGCTTAGATATATCCAACGAGGTTCTTCATTACATTGCTTCTAAAATAGAGAATAATATCCGTGAACTGGAGGGGGCTCTGATTAGAATAGTGGCCTATGCTTCTCTGGCAAATTCTCAAATCACTCTGGAGTTGACCGATGAAGCCTTGAAAAATATTCTGTTTACCTCTAAAAAGCAGATCTCTATAGAGAAGATTATCGAGACTACAGCTGAACATTTTCATTTAACAGCTAGTGATCTTTGCGGTAAAAGAAGAACTAAAGATATTGCTTTTGCTCGACAGGTAGCCATGTACCTGGCCCGGGAGTTAACTGAACTCTCCCTACCTAAAATTGGTGAAGGGTTTGGAGGCCGCGATCACACTACCGTCCTCTACGCTACCAGAAAAATTGAAAAACTAATAACAAAGGAAAACGATATAAAAATGATGGTGAACCTAATTAAAAGCGAGATTGTCGATAGCCTCTGATTAAGTTGTGGACATGCAGTTTATGCTCTACTTTTGCACAATGTTAAGATAATCATTCACGGCTTGTCCACATCCTGGTTTTCATTTTTTTGTTGAAGAAGCTTTCCTTTTATACTTTTAAACATAATCCACAGCCCCTTTTATGACTGCTTCTTTTAAATATAAATTAGTTCTAGTTGGTTTACCTGTGAAAAATGCAATGATAAGGTGGGAATTTAGATGTCTCTTATTCTTTCAAAAGCAAGTTTATATCGCTCTTTAGATATTGTCGAAAAAGCTTTGCCAAAGGAATCGCCCATTCAAGCTCTTGAAAATGTTCTTCTGGAGAGCGATTCCAACCAACTGACTCTTTCAACTACAAATCTAGAGCTACAAGTAAAGGTTAGTTTGCCCTACGAAGGAGATGAACCGGTTAGTGTATTAATCCCGGCAAAAATAACAGATATTATTCGTTTTTTACCGGCACCAGAGGTTAAACTCGATCTTAACCCGGACAATCTTCAGATTGCCATAAGCAGCGGCCGGGCCAAATACAATTTATTTGGTGCCGCTTCGTCTGATTTTCCCCGGATAGAAGAAGCTTCGCCCTCCCACGGTGAAAGTATGACCATCAGCTCCTCAGAGCTCAAAGATATTTTAAGGACGGTTGTTTTTGCGGCATCTACAGAAGAAACCAGGCCGGCCTTTAATGGAGTACTCTTTGAATTTGATGCTCATCGATGGAGTTTAATCTCTTCTGATACCTACCGCCTGGTGTTTAAGAGTATCTTTAATGAAGCCTGGCGCTTTCAAAATAATCGTTGCCTGGTTCCGGCAAAAGCACTGCGTGAGCTATTAAAAATTTTGGACCAGGAAGAAGAAGAGGTCACTCTATTTCCCAGTAAAGATCAATTAATCTTCAAATTTGCTTCGGTTTATTATGCGGCCAGGCTGCTAAATGAAAAATATCCGGATATCAGCTCCGTTATTCCAGAGCGCCATTCTACCAGGATCATGGTTAACCGGAAAGAAATCAAAGAGACTATCAGCCGGGCGGCCCTGCTGGCCGAAGGTCTCAATAATGCAATCTGTCTTTCTGTATCTGATGGTTCCCTGACGGTGCGTGTCTCTTCACAGATCGGGCGCATGGAAGAGACTGTTGCCATAGAACACGAGGGAGAAGAGATCGATCTTTATATTAATTCACGTTTTATTATGGATATTCTAAAAGCAACGACAACAGAAGCGGTGGTTGTCGATTTTCACGGAAAGACCGGCCCGGTTATCTTCCGTCTGCCTGATGATGAACACTATCTTTATCTAGTACTGCCCATTAAAATGGACTAATTTTGGGATGTGCAGCGCATGTTTCTTGCAGCACTGAAATTAATCAACTTTCGCAATTACGACCGCCAGGAGCTAACCTTTCACCCTCGCCTGAATATATTTACCGGGTTAAATGCTCAGGGTAAGACCAATCTTTTAGAGGCGGTTTACTGCCTGGCTGTCTCTCGCTCTTTTCGTACTAACCAGGAATCTGAGCTGTTGCGCTTTGGAAGTGATTTTTTTTATTTGGAGGGCAATTTTCAGAAAAAAAAAGAGTGCTATCAGGTGGGAATAGGGTATCGCCCACCGCGGCGTCTCCAAATTAAGCTAAATGGTAAAACACTAAAAAGAGCCGAATATCTACACCGCCATCCGGTTGTGGTCTTCTCTCCGGATGACCTTTTACTGGTTAAAGAAGGTCCTTCCATACGCCGCCGTTTTTTAGATACGGAAGGATCCCGTCTGAAACCGCTATATTATCGCCGGTTACGTGATTATTACCGGGCCTTACAGCAGCGCAATCGAATTTTAAAGGAATATCGTGGCAGCCGCTCTTTTGATTATTCACTTCTGGAGCCCTGGGATCAGGCCCTTGTAAAATTTGGTAGCACAGTTATGGAAGAGAGAATTAAATTTTTAGGGGCTCTGGAGAGCCGGGCGCGCTCTCATTTTGCTACTCTCACGGCGGAGAGCGAATCTCTTTCCCTCCGTTATCTACCGACAATTAAATTTAATGGGGATTTCGAGCTTCTGGAAAGCGCTTTTCGGGAGCAGTTAACAGCGGGTCACAGCGCTGAATTGCGCAGGGGAACAACCCTGATCGGTCCTCACCTTGATGACTTCGCAGTGATGATCAATGGCTGTGATGTTCGTAAATATGGTTCCCAGGGCCAGCAGCGCACCGTAGTGCTGGCCTTAAAAATGGGCGAGGTTGATCTTTTCAACAGTGCAGGCGACGAACAGGCCATTCTGCTGCTTGATGATATTTTTTCTGAATTTGATGAAGAGAGGAGTAATCATCTTTTACAGTTTTTAAGCTGCAGAGAGGGGCAGTCGTTTCTCACCACGGCCTCACCATCGTGGAAACACAGTCAAAATTGCTCCGGGCAGTCCAAAATCTATACGGTTTATAGGGGGAAGATTAAGATTGATTGAGCTGGGGCAGATTATTAAGCAAGTCTTGGAAAAAAGAAAAATGTGGCGTCAATATCAGCAATACCTTATAATAGAACAATGGGACCGGTTGGTGGGCAAAGAGATTGCCGCGGTAACCAGCGCCCGGCGGATAGAACGGGAAGTGCTCCTGGTTAAGGTCAGCGATTCAACCTGGGCCTACCATCTAACCTTGTTGAAGCCTCAATTAATTAAAAAATTAAACCAACATGCTGGTGAGAACCTGGTTCGAGATATTTTTTTCCAGGTCGGGATGGATGACCGGACTTAGCTTCACCGTAATTATAAGATCATAGGAGGAGTAATATGTATATTCATATTGGAAATGCCCGGATAGTTTTTAAACGTGAATTGATCGGTATTTTCCATATGAATCTCCGGGATAATCCGGTTAATAAACAGTTTCTTGAATCGGCTAACGCGGAAAATTTCTATCGAAATAAAGAGCTGGAACGTTATAAATCTTTTATTGTCACCGACAGCGAGCTGCTTCTCTCTCCGATTGTCCCGACTACCCTAGCCCGTAGACAAAAAAGAGACCGATAAAGGAGCCGTTTTAAGTTATAAAGAGAACCGGTTGATGAGATAATCAACCGCAGACCCGCCATGAAGATTTTACGGAGGTATGTGATGATCAGACAGAACTCTAACCATAATCAAAATAAGTACAGCGCAGAACAGATCCAGGTGCTCGAAGGGCTGGAAGCTATTCGCCGCCGCCCCGGTATGTATATCGGTTCAACCGGTAGCCCGGGCCTGCATCACCTTGTTTTTGAGGTGGTAGACAACAGTATCGACGAGGTGCCGTATGGCTGTAAGAATATTAAAGTAACGATTCATCCTGATGACAGCGTTACCGTGATTGATGACGGTAGAGGCATTCCCGTGGAAGAGCATCCTCTGCAAAAGAGGCCGGCCGTAGAGGTTGTTTTGACCACTCTCCATTCAGGAGGAAAATTTGATAGTGAAATTTACAAAGTAGCTGGCGGTCTCCATGGTGTTGGTATCTCTGTGGTTAATGCTCTCTCGGAATGGCTGGAGGTAGAGATATACCGTAACGGCAAGATCTACCGGCAGCGTTTTGAAGAGGGGAAGAAAGCTACTGAATTAAAGGTGGTCGGTAATAGTCAGAGGACCGGGACCAAGATCTCTTTTAGGCCGGACCCGAAGATATTTGAGGAGATCCACTTTGAAAATGATATTATTATTCGACGCTTGCGCGAGCTGGCCTTTTTAAACCGGGGCACGCGGCTGATCTACCAGGATCTGCGTAGCGGTCTACTAGAAAAGCATAAATATGACGGTGGCATTAATCAGTATGTCGGCTACCTCAATCAGGGTAAAGATGTCATCCCGAAGAAGCCGATCTATATTAACCGTACGATAAACAGTTTTCATATTGAAATGTCATTGCAATATCAAAGCGGCTATGCTGAAACGATTTACACTTACGCGAATAACATTCACACCAAAGAGGGCGGGACCCACGAACAGGGCTTTAAAGCCTCTTTGACCCGGTTGATAAACGACTATGCTCGCCGGAAAGGATTGCTGAAAGAAAATGAGGGTAATTTCACCGGGGATGATGTTCGCGAGGGCTTAACTGCGATTTTAAGTGTAAAGATGCATGAGCCCCAGTTTGAGGGGCAGACGAAAACCCGGCTTGTGAATAGTGATATCCGTAGTGCAGTTGATGTGGTCTGCTACGAAGGGGTGGGCACTTTTCTTGAAGAAAACCCCTCTGTTGGGCGCAGGATTGTGGATAAAGCAAGCCGTGCGGCGCGGGCCCGTGAAGCTGCCCGGAAGGCTAGGGAGCTCACCCGCAGAAAAAACGCTCTCGAGTTTACCAACCTGCCCGGCAAACTGGCTGATTGCAGTAGCAGGGATCCACAGGAAAGTGAACTTTTTTTAGTGGAGGGAGACTCTGCCGGAGGATCGGCCAAGCAGGGACGGGATCGCCGGATTCAGGCCATTCTTCCCCTGCGCGGCAAAATTCTTAACGTGGAAAAAGCGCGGCTGGACCGGATTTTGGCCAATGAAGAGATCCGGACCATAATTACCGCTATTGGAACAGGCATTGGTGAAGATTTTGATTTGGGAAAATTACGTTACCAGAAAATTGTGATCATGACCGATGCCGATGTGGACGGTTCGCATATTAGGGTCTTACTGCTGACCTTTTTTTACCGGTTTTTACCTGAATTAATTGAAAGAGGTTTTATTTACGTGGCTCAGCCTCCCTTATACAAGGTGAAAAAAGGAAGAAAAGAGCACTACCTCTACCGGGATGAAGAGCTGGAGAAGTTGCTTGAGAGCTGGGGGCGTGACGGGATTCAGGTGCAACGCTATAAAGGTCTCGGGGAAATGAATCCGGATCAGCTGTGGGAGACAACGATGAATCCGGAAAAACGGTTTATTAAGCGAGTTGAGCTTGTTGATGCTCAGAAAGCAGATCAAATGTTTAGTGTACTGATGGGGGACAAGGTCGAGCCGCGCCGCCGCTTTATTGAAGAAAACGCCGACCTGGTGCAAAACCTGGATATCTAGGAAACGGAGCCTGTCGCCAGGAAGGGATCTTTCTTAAATTAACGAAGCATTTCTAACTGTGACATCAGAACAGCACCGCTTCCGGTGCTTAAAGTTTTTAGCTGTAAGGGAAGGGGGCATTAGGTGAACGAGAAAAAACGAACTATTCCCGTCAGTATTCATGAAGAAGTAAAAAGATCATTTCTCGATTATGCCATGAGCGTGATTGTCAGCCGGGCCCTGCCTGATGTGAGGGACGGGTTTAAACCGGTCCACCGGCGCATTCTCTATGCAATGTCGGAGATGGGAGCCACGCCCGATAAACCTCATCGTAAATCGGCACGGATTGTGGGTGAAGTGCTTGGCAAATACCATCCCCACGGGGACACTGCCCTTTACGACGCCATGGTCCGCCTGGCCCAGGATTTTTCAACGCGTTATCCCCTGGTGGATGGACACGGCAACTTTGGTTCTCAGGATGGAGATGCGGCGGCAGCGATGCGTTACACTGAAGCCCGCCTTTCTCCGCTGTCGATGGAGCTTCTAAGGGATCTCCACAAAGAGACGGTTGATTTTCGACCGAATTTTGATGAAAGCTTGGAAGAGCCGGTAGTTCTACCGGCGAGATTTCCCAATCTCTTGGCAAACGGTTCGGCAGGCATCGCTGTAGGAATGGCTACCAACATTCCACCTCACAACTTGGGTGAACTGATCGATGCCCTGCATCTTTTGATTAAGCAGCCCCAGAGCACGGTGGAAGAGTTACAGCGTCTGATTAAGGGGCCCGATTTTCCCACCGGGGGTCTCATTGTCGGCTATGAAGGAATTAATAAGGCCTATCGGACCGGCCGGGGAATTATTCGTCTAAGAGGCCGGGTTTTTATCGATAAAAAGGAAAAAGATCGCGAGCATATTATCATCAGCGAGCTGCCCTACCAGCAGAATAAGGCTAAACTGGTAGAGAAGATTGCCGAGCTGGTCAAAGAGAAAAAGATCGAAGGGATTACCGATCTAAGGGACGAATCCGATTATACCGGGGTGCGCATAGTTCTAGAGATCCGTCCAGGATATCAATCACAGCTCATTATCAACCAGCTCTATAAGTATACTCCGTTACAGCAAACCTACGGCATAATCATGCTGGCCTTAGTAGATGGGGAGCCGCGGGTGCTCAACTTAAAGGAGATGCTCACCTGCTATCTTGAACATCAAAAAGAGGTAGTTGAGCGCCGGAGCCGTTTTGATCTAAACCAGGCCGAAGAACGGCTTCATATCGTCGAAGGGCTACGGGCTGCTCTATCCAGGCTCGACGAAGTGATTGCTTTAATTCGCCGCGCGCCTGATGGGCCGAGCGCCCGCAGTGGCTTGATGGAGCTTTTGACAATTTCTGAGAAACAAGCCCGGGCCATTTTGGATCTGCGTTTGCAACGCTTGACGCAGCTCGAGCAGTCCAAGCTCGAAGAAGAACATCAAAATCTATTACAGACGATTGCCTATTTACGCCGCGTTCTAGCAGACGAGTCACTGCTGCTAAGTATCATCGGTGATGAATTGCAGGAGATCAAAGAGAAGTATTCTGACGAGCGGCGCACCCAGATCGTGGCCGAAACGGTTGATTTAGAACTGACTGATCTGATTCTTGAAGAAGATGTGGTTATTACTATTACTGACCGGGGTTATATCAAAAGGCTGCCAGCCGCAACTTACCGTAGCCAACGGCGGGGCGGCAAGGGGATCGTGGGCATGCAGATGCGTAAGGATGACCTGGTGGAGCAGTGTTATTTTGCCTCTACCCATCATAAGCTGCTCTGTTTCAGCAACCGCGGGAAGGTTTATCTCCTGAACATCTATGAAGTTCCGGAAGCGAGCCGCCAATCAAGAGGCGTCGCCATGGTTAACCTGCTTCCACTGGAGAAAAAAGAGTATATTACCGCTACCCTACCGATCAGCGAATACAGCGAAGACAGCTACCTGGTTGCGGTAACCGCTCGCGGATATATTAAGAAGACACCGCTAAAAGATTATTCTCATGCCCGAAAAACGGGACTGATCGCCATCAATCTCATGGAGGATGATGAACTGATTTCTGTAAAGCTAACCGGCGGTTCAGAAGAGATCCTTATCGGCACCGATGAAGGGTATTTTATTCGTTTTTCCGAAACTGACGTCCGACCGATGGGCCGGGTTGCCCGCGGAGTAAAAGCAGTGGCCTTGAACCCGCCACACCGGGTAGTCGGGGCAGATCTGGTCAGTAAGGGGCAGATAGTTCTGATGGTCTCTGCAGCCGGGTACGGTAAAAGAGTTGCTATAGATGAATTCCGGGCGCAACGCCGTGCCGGGAGGGGACTTATTGGGATGAAGATCTCCGAAGAGAGCGGGCCCCTAACCAGTTTCATGGTCATGAGTAAAGAGGCGCAGAATTTTATTATCGTTACCGCCAAAGGTTTAGTCATCCGCCAAAAGACAGAGGAGGTCTCTTTAATGGGCCGTTATGCCCGCGGGGTAACTTTAATTCGCCTTGATGAAGGAGACCAGGTCGTTGATCTGATTGGCCTCCCTGAAGAGGAGGAAAGGTAAACCATGCCCTGGGGACGGAGCATTCTGCTTATTGCTCTAATTTTTTTGCTCTTGCTGACCCCCGGTTGCAGTTTAGAGCCTGGATTGAGTGAAGGGAAAGTGCTGCCTTTAAGTAGTGATATCATCATCGTTGGTGACGGTATCGGCGGGTTGACCGCTGCTCTAGAGGCTGCCCGAAAAGGTGCCGCCGTCATTTTATTCTCTGAAGAGCCCCTTGACGAACACTGGATGTGGGAAGAAGGAGCCCTCTGTCCTGGTGATTCCGATAAACTAGAGCCTCTTGAAGAGATTTTAGCGGCCACGGGCGAGGGTAGAGGCAAAAAGTGGCATTATAAACTTCTGGCCCGAAATGCGGCCACAGATCTAGCCTGGCTCTCCCGGGAGACGGGTTTAAGGATGGCCCGGGAAGAAAGATTCAGATGTTTTCCGGAGAATCTCTCTTACGACCAGCTTCACAAACGGTTGAAAGAAAAGTTACTACAAGAAGGGGTTCGCTTCATTGAAGGAGTAGTTTTAGAAGAGCTGCTGTTCAATGAGAACGGAGAAGCTGCCGGAATTAATTTTTTTGATCCGGCCGGAGTTCTCAATACCGCTTACGCCCCGGCAATTATTTTAGCGGATGGCGGCTATTTAAACGATCCGGAACAGGTAAAAGAACTGGCTCCGGATACGGCTGTAGCCTCCTGGCGACATAGTGGTCGTGGAACTGGTATAAAGCTGGCCCGTGCCGCCGGTCTAGAAATTGTGGATGAAGCGCTATTTTCATATACCCTTGCAGTGGAGAAGGATCAAAATTGGGTTCCGGTAGAGCCGCCTCCCGGAACATTACTGATTGTTGATCGGCAGATCCTTTTATTCTCACAATATGACGAAGCCGAACTGGTAAAAATGCTGGTAAACAGCTCCTCCGGAAACGGTTACCTGCTTGTAGCCGGCGCCGGGCTGAGGCCGGAGCATGAGCCGGACTGGCCCCGGTATAACAGCGTGGCTGCTTTTATGGAAAGCTATAAACTTCAGATTCCCGAACTAAACCGCCGTTTCAGGAACCCTCAGGCGACCTTTTTCGGCTGCCCGGTGAAGCCGGTGGCGTCATACTGCCTGGGTGGGATTGCTATTAACGAGTCAGGCCTGGTTCTTCAAAAGGATCAGCCGGTAAAAGGTCTCTATGCTCTTGGAGAGACGGCGGGTGCTCTTAACGGTGCCGCCATCATGCCCGGTGCAGCCCTGACTGAGGCCCTGGTCTGGGGTCGTCATCTTGGAACGGTGGCGGCCCGGCAAATCGAGTAATAATAAAGATCGTTTTAAATAAAGCAAGGGGGGGTAGGGATGACCGATCAGAAAAAGATTAGAATTACCGATACCACGTTACGTGATGCCCACCAGTCTCTCCTGGCTACAAGAATGCGCCTGGAAGAGATGTTGCCTGTAGCCGAACTGATGGACCAGGTTGGCTATCATTCTCTGGAGGTTTGGGGAGGGGCCACTTTTGATGCCTGTATGCGTTTTCTCAACGAAGACCCCTGGGAAAGACTGCGCCGCCTGCGACCTCTTTTTAAACGGACCAAGTTGCAGATGCTCCTGCGTGGCCAGAACATAGTCGGTTATCGCCACTACGCCGACGACGTCGTAGAGGAATTTATTAAACGGGCGGTCGATAACGGGATCGATATCATGCGGATCTTTGATGCTTTAAATGACTCGCGCAATATGGAGCAGGCTATGCGGGTGACAAAAGAGGAAGGAGCCCACGTTCAGGCAGCGCTGAGCTATACGATCAGCCCGCTGCATAATATCACCTACTTTGTTGATCTGGCCGGGGAGCTAAAGGAGATGGGGGCCGATTCAATCTGTATCAAAGATATGGCCGGGTTGCTTTCGCCAGCCGATGCTTTTGAGCTGGTCCGCCGACTAAAAACAGAGGTTGGCCTACCGGTACAGCTGCACTGTCACTATACCAGCGGAATGGCTTCAATGGCTTACTTGAAAGGAATTGAAGCAGGAGCCGATATTGTTGATGTCGCCAGCGCTGCTCTCTCCTTGGGTACCAGCCAGCCCCCGACAGACAGTATCGTGGCGGCCCTGAGGGGAACACCGTACGATACCGGGCTGGACCTGCAGCTGCTTGCCCGGATTAGTGAGCATTTTAAAAAAGTAGCAAGGAAGTACGACATTCCCCGCGAGGTAATCATGGGTGTGGATACCAATGTTCTCCGCTACCAGGTACCGGGAGGGATGATCTCCAACCTGGCGTCACAGCTGGCCGATCAGAATGCCCTCGATCTGTTGCCGCAAGTTCTCGAAGAGGTCCCCCGCGTCCGGGCTGACTTAGGCTATCCTCCTCTGGTGACTCCAAGCAGCCAGATTGTCGGCACTCAGGCAGTAGTCAACGTGCTTCTTGGAGAGCGCTACCAGATGGTCTCCACGGAACTAAAAAATTACCTGCGTGGTCTTTATGGACGCCCGCCGGGAGAGGTGAACCCGGATATTTTAAAGAAGGTCCTGGGAGACGAGAAGCCTGTGACCGTCAGGCCGGCCGACCTAATCGAGCCGCAGCTGCCCGCTGCACGTCGGGAGATTGCCGAATATATGACCCAGGATGAGGACGTGCTTTCGTATGTACTCTTTCCCAACGTGGCACTTGACTTTTTTAAGAGGCGCCAGGGGCTGCTTCCTCCTCCGCCCATCTCTGAAAGTGCGGGCACTGCTAACCGTTCGGGACCTGCCGGTGCAGAATTAAATTACGACCATTTCTCAGCAGTTGATGACACCCTTATCTGGCGGGATCAGCATAATTTAGTTTATCCGGTTTAGCAGGCGTTAGCGGCATCAGTAAAAGCCCGCTATTTTCAATTTCATTTTGATCAGCTATAATATGACCATACATGTAAAACAGTCCGGGAACATTCCCGGCCAGCCCGGAGGCCGGGAGTAAATATTTATATTGACGATACCGGCTGCGCGGCAGCACGGAGGAGGCGATTATGAATGAAAAGTTATTCCAGTGAAGCAATCCGCAACATTGCTTTAATTTCCCACGGCAGCGCCGGGAAGACCTCTCTTGCCGAAGCACTTCTTTTCACCAGCGGGGCGATCAACCGGCTTGGAACCATTGAAACGGGAACGACAACTACTGACTATGATCCGGATGAGATCAAGAGACAGGTTACCATCAACGTGGGTCTGGCCCCCCTGGAATGGGATGGTGTTAAGATTAATCTTTTGGATACGCCCGGTTACTTTGATTTTATCGGAGACCTGATCGGAGCTCTCCGCGTAGCTGATTGTAGCGCAGTGGTAGTCTGTGCTGTTTCCGGGGTTGAGGTTGGCACCGAAAAGGTATGGCAATATGCCGATGATTTTAGCCTACCCCGTCTTGTTTTGATCAACAAGCTGGACCGGGAAAACGCTGACTTTACCGGCACCATAGCTCAGTTGCAGGAACATTTTGGTTTAAATGTTGTGCCCGTCCAGATGCCCATCGGTAAAGAGGATGATTTTAAAGGGGTAATTGACCTTATTGAAGAGAAAGCGCTTCTTTTCTCTGATGGAGAAAAAACAGTAGAAGAACAAGAGATTCCAGCGGAGCTGCGCGAGCAGGCCGAGGCCATGCGGGAGAAGTTAATCGAAGCAGTAGCTGAGACGGACGACGATCTGTTGCTTAAATATCTTGAAGGCGAAATGCTGGAGGTGGAGGAGATTAAGCAGAGTCTGCGCCGCGGTATTCTCGAAAGAAAGATTACCCCGGTACTCTGTGGTTCTGCCACCAGGAATTTTGGCAGCGGGCCCCTGCTTGATTTTATGAAGAGTTTTCTTCCTTCGCCCCTTGAACGTGGAGAGCTCAGCGGGATCCTTCCGGAAAGCGGGGAGAAAATTACCCGCCTTCCTTCAACGGAAGAACCTTTTACGGCCCTGGTTTATAAAACTCTGGCCGATCCCTATGTCGGGCGGATTAACTATTTTCGGGTTTATTCCGGGGTTCTCAGTCCCGACTCGCAGGTCTACAATGTAAACAAGGCTAAGAACGAGCGAATCGGGCAAATTTTCTCCATGCGCGGGAAGAACCAGATTTCGATGGAACAGGTAGTGGCCGGCGATATCGCTGCCGTGGCTAAACTGCAGCATACGACCACCGGCGATACGCTTTGCGATCGCAGTAGCCCGTTCCAGTTTCCGCCGATCGAATTTCCCGAACCGGTGATCTCTTTTGCGGTGGAGCCCCGGACAAAAGGGGACGAGGAGAAGGTCAGCAGCGGGCTGTCCCGTTTTCTCGAGGAAGATCCCACATTTCGTTTAGAACGTCGTGCAGAAACACGCGAGACCGTAATCTCTGGTTTGGGAGAGCTGCATCTCGAAATTATCGTTAGCCGCTTGGCCCAAAAATTCGGGGTAGAGGTTGATCTGTCCACGCCGAAAGTACCCTACAAGGAGACGATTAAAGGCCGAACCAAGGTCGAGGGAAAGCATAAAAAACAGACCGGGGGAAGAGGTCAATACGGACATGTCTTCTTGGAGCTGGAGCCGCTACCGGCAGGCGAAGGTTTTCTTTTTGAAGATAAAATTTTTGGTGGCGTAGTCCCGAAGCAGTATATCCCCGCGGTAGAAAAAGGAGTTCGCGAGGCCATGGAAGAGGGTGTTCTCGCCGGCTACCCGGTGGTTGATATCAAGGTAAGCCTGGTAGACGGTTCTTACCATACGGTAGACTCTTCTGAAATGGCCTTTAAAATTGCCGCGGCGATGGCTTTTCGCAAGGGGATGGAACAGTCCCAACCGGTTTTGCTTGAACCGGTAATGAATGTGGAGGTTATCGTTCCTGATGCTTTCATGGGTGATATTATGGGTGATTTAAACGGCCGGCGAGGGCGGATTCAAGGTGTCGATTCAGCCGGTAGCCTGCAAAAAATTCGCGCCCAGGTTCCCATGGCCGAAATGTTCAGGTATTCCATTGATCTACGCTCGATGACCCAGGGGCGCGGCTATTTTACGATGGCCTTCTCTCGCTATGAAGAGGTGCCGCATCAGGTAGCAGAGCAGATTATCGCCGAGGCAAACGCCGAAAAGAAGAAAGAATAGCCTTTATAAAAGAGGCAGTAGTAGCGGAGGCTCCCAGTAACAGCGGAGACCTCCGCTGTTTTAATCCTGCCGGAATTTCTAACTGTTACCGGTAAAACCCGGTAAAGGCAACAGGGGATGAGCATCCCACATTATTTCGCCTTTTCTTTTCCGTATAGCTGTACCGTTTTGTCGATTAGAACATCCATGGCGTCAACGTAAAAACCGGTTAGAGGGTATTGCCGGGCAAAGCAGGACAGCTCAGTGCAGGCCAGGATGGCTGCTTCGCAGCCCTCACGTTTAATCTCTTGCTCTACTTCCAGAAAACTGGCTAAGCTTCCCGGCTTTCCTTGTTTTATTTCCCGGTAGATGATCTCCATTAACAGAGCCTGTTTCGCCGGAGAAGGGATATAAGCCCGGATCCCCTTATCTTCACATTCTCTCTGGTAAACACCTGCCTGGATAGTGCCGTCAGTAGCTAAAATGGCCAGCTTGTTGAGGCCGGGCTTGGCCCTGGCAAGATGATTTACCGTCTCCCGGACCATATGAATGATCGGGATGCCGATCTGCTTCTGGATCTTGTCTACAAAACAATGAGAGGTGTTGCAAGGGATGGCGATAGCAGTACAGCCGCTTTGTTCTAACATTTTTGCATCTTTTAGCAATATCTCCATCAGCTCAGCCTCTTTGCCGGAAAGGATGGCCCTGGTCCGGTCCGGGATGGTGGTATGATTAAGAATAATCATCGGAATATGTTGCTGATCACAGGTGGCGTCTGTTTTGTTGATCACACCCTGGAGAAAAAGCTGGGTGGCTTGGGGTCCCATCCCGCCGATTACACCTAGGCATTCTTGTTGCTTTCCTTTCACTGCTAAAGTCATCTCTTTTCATTTTGCATTTACTGCCCGCATGGTTCTGAATCTAAAGAGGCTGGGTTTAAGGGAGTGTTGTTACCCATGTATTTGCGGTATTTATAGATATGGCCCAGTTGCGATTTAAAAAGAGAGAGGCGACGCTTAAACTTTAGATCCGCGGCATAATAAAGAGGGTTGTTTACCCGACCTTCATTAATCAGCATTTTCATCTCATCCCTGTATGATTGCGGCTGAATATAACTAAACATAACCCTTTTTGGCACTACGCTCCATAAATATTTCTCATTTACTATCGTGAACCCGGTAGGCTTATCAAAAATATAGTCGTTGACGACATATTCGGCGAGATTATGTCCCGAGCCGGTCACATAGTAATTACTCCGCCCCTGGCGGACATTAAGCTCTAGTACCTTGAACTTACCGTCTCGTTGGTCATATTTTAGATCAAAATTGGAGAATCCGACAAAACGAATTGTTTCAAGAAATTTCTTTAACTTGTAAGCCAGCGCCTCATTAAACTCGTTAATGATTACGGCATGGTTGCCAATACCCTGCGGAGTATGTTCTTCGAGGAGAACATGCCCTAGGGCCATCAGTTCAACCCGGGCCTCTTTATTGGAATAGCCGGTCATCACACGCATATAGGTATCATCACCGGGAATAAAATCCTGGATAACCATGGAATCGGTGTAACCCGCAGCGTAAATTTGGTCCAGTATCTTTTCTAACCCGGCCCTGTCCTCAAGCCGGTAGACCTTTTTCTGTGCCGGATAGGAACATTGCCAGTACATGATCGGATTAGATGGCTTAAGAATATAAGGTGGTTTAAAGGGTAGGCTAAAGTTAGCACCCATTTCCCGGCGGTAGATAAAGGTTTTCGGATAAGCGATACCGTGGTGCTCGCAGAGCCGGTAAAATCGTTCCTTATGGAAAAGAGTATGGACCAGTTCCCGGTCAGGGTAAGGAGCGATTACGTTCTCCGGGTAATTACCTAGATGATCACAGCAGAGCTTAACGTAGTTGTCTCCACAGCCAATGAGTAAAACCTTTTTATCGCGGTGTTGTTTTGCAAAATCCCACACATGCTGCATAAAGTACTCCGGTAGATCATTTTGTTCGCAGGCGTAGAAGGTAATAATGTCACTGTTATAGCAAGGGCCGGTAGCATATTTTCCCCACACGGTAGAATGGAGACCGTATTTTTCGTGAAATGCCCGCGCCAAAGAGTAGACATTGATATCGCTGCCAAACAGCAGGGGGACAAAATCTAAATCCCGACCACATAAAAACAGGTGATTATTTTTCGAAGAGCTCTTTTCTTTGCTCAAGTCACTCACCACAAGTTAAATTATATAATATAATACAAAATCAGCCCTACCTTAGGCTAGCCTTTTTTTCTCATCAATTATAGCAATGTTTTTTGGGGCTGGCAACAAAAAACCAGTGGCACTGGCGTGAATTGCGGCCACTTCGGTCGCTTCTTCATAAATCAACTACTGCCGGTTGTGGTTTAGTGATATAATGAAAAATAAAATTTCTCTTGATTTATTCTTCTGCACAGCGAAAAAAAGTAAAGGGGTGTCACCATGAAACGGAAAAAAGTTGCCGTAATCTTTGGAGGGCGCTCCGGTGAACATATTGTTTCACTAAAATCTGCCCGCTCGATTATGGAAGCGATCGATCGGGAGCGCTATACAATCATTCCGGTAGGGATTAGCCGGGATGGGACCTGGCTGACCGGTGACCGGATCTGGGATCTACTTTGGGAACAGCGCGATCTGCGTGGTGCTCCCCGGGCGGCCATCTTTACCGACCCGCGGCAGCCAGGTCTGCTCGTTGAAGAGCGGCAGGGGAGTTCGTCCTGGAGTTTTGTCGGGCTTGACCTGATCTTTCCGGTTTTACACGGCCCCTACGGTGAAGATGGAACCGTCCAGGGGCTCTTTGAGTTGACCGGGATTCCTTATGTGGGCTCGGGGGTGCTCTCGTCGGCAGTGGCCATGGATAAGGCGGTTATGAAAATTCTATTTCAGCAACATGATCTTCCGGTTGGTCCTTACCTTTATTTTAACCGCCGAGAGTGGCAAAAAGAGCCATCACGCTGGATCGAGCAGATCTGCAGCGTGTTAAAGCTACCCTGTTTTGTCAAACCGGCCAACCTCGGCTCTAGCATCGGCATTTCTAAGGTTAACCGGGTTGAGGAACTGGGGCCAGCTATTGACGAGGCCTTGCTCTACGATGACAAGGTGATCGTTGAGGCCCTGCTTAAGGGGAAAGAGATTGAATGTAGCGTCTTGGGAGACCTGGAGCCCCGCGCCTCCAGGCCCGGCGAGATTATTCCCTGTAATGAATTTTACGATTATACAGCGAAGTACCTTGACGAGCGCTCCGAGTTAATCTACCCGGCGGAGTTAAAACCAGCTCTTGAAGAGAAAGTTAGGGAGCTGGCCTGTCAGGCCTTTACCGCCGTGGAGGCCAGCGGGCTGGCCCGGGTCGATTTCTTTGTCGATGAGCAGAGCAGTGCGATTTTCATTAATGAGATCAACACCATGCCCGGGTTTACCGATATTAGCATGTATCCGAAACTGTGGGAAGTAAGCGGGGTTGGCTACCGGGAGCTGGTCGGCCGGCTAATGAAGCTGGCCGAAGATCGCTTTGCCCGCCGTCGGGAGCTGCTTACAGCCCCACCGGAATAGAAATTACACTAACAATAACTATAAAGAGGTGTGCTAAAGAAATGAAAGAGAACTATCTGCTAATTCCCGGCCCGGCTCCGATTCCCCATACGGTGGCTCAGGCCATGTCTACGAAAATGTTCAACCACCGCGGGCCCCGCTTTAAAGAGCTTATTACAGAATTAACCGCTTCCCTGAAGCGGGTTTTTCAAACCGAGGGGCGCCTTTTTATTCTCACCGCTTCCGGGACCGGGGCTATGGAGGCGGCTATTGTCAACTTTCTTTCCCCAGGGGAGAAGGTTATTTCACTGGTAAACGGCTCTTTTGGAGATCGCCTTGCCTCTATTGCCGCCATTTACGGGGCTGAAGTGGAGCGGATGGAGACGGCATGGGGGCAGCCGCTCGATTACCGTGGCCTTGAAGCGAAGCTGAAGAAAGATACGGAGCAGGCCATCCGTGCGATCACGGTAGTGCACAACGAATCTTCTACCGGGATGATCAATGATCTTGAAATGATCAGCCGGATTCGCGGAGATCATCCGGCGTTACTTATTGTTGATACGGTCAGCTCGATGGGGGCAGTCGAGCTGCCGGTAGATCGCCTGGGTGTGGATGTCTGCTTCACCGGATCACAGAAGGCGCTGCTTCTTCCCCCAGGGCTCTCCTTCATTAGTGCCAGCGAGAGGGCCTGGGAGGCGGCAGCAAGATCCAAGATGCCAAAATTTTATTTTGATCTTTCGAAAGCGCAGGAATATTTGGAAAAGGGGCAAACACCCTTTACCCCCGCCCTGCCACAGTGTGTCGCTCTGCAAGAGGGGCTACGGATCTATTTTACCGAAGTGCAGGAAAGCCATTATGCCCGGCACAGGCGCATGGCTGCGGCGATACGGGCGGCGGCACGGGCCCTAAGATTGGAGTTACTGGTGAAAGAAGAGCGTTATGCCTCGCCTACCGTGACGGCGGTAATGAAGCCTCCGCAGGTAAACGTAGATCAACTTCGCGAGGTTATGAGAAACCGCTTCGGTGTAGAGATCGCCGGCGGACAGGGGCCTCTGGAAGGACAGGTCTTTCGTTTTGGCCACCTGGGAGCGGTGACCGAGCTTGACCTGGTGGCCGGGATCGCTGCTCTGGAGCTTTCACTGCAGGCTCTCGGTTATCCGGTGGAACCGGGCTGTGCTGTCAGTGCGGCTGAAAGGGTAATCCGGGCCGGCTGATTGGGGCAGGAAGAGAGCTGGGTGGTGTGGAATTACATAGCGAGGTGAGAGCCTTTGGAGTCGAACCGCCAGCAGTCGCTCTTTGACTATCTGGAAAAAAAAGAAGGTTCAGACAGGCCTCGGGTGGCAGAAACGCAATTAGCGGCGCTGGAGGAAGCCTGCCGGACCTGCAATCTTTGCACCCTGAGAAGCGGTTGCCGCCAGGTTGTCTTTGGGGATGGCAGCCCGCGCGCCAGGCTGATGCTGGTGGGTGAAGGGCCCGGTGCAGATGAGGACCGTTTAGGAAAACCCTTTATAGGAGCGGCAGGCAAGCTGCTCGATCGTATCCTGGAGGCGGCAGGCCTGAACCGGGACGAGCTTTATATCACCAACGTGGTCAAGTGCCGCCCGCCGCGGAACCGTCTTCCCGACACTGACGAGGTGGCCCGCTGTCTTCCTCACCTCAAAGAGCAGATCCGCCTGATTGACCCGCCCTTAATTGTCTGTCTTGGAGCTTTGGCTACGCGGACCATGATCGGTAGCAAAGATACTCTCACTCGCCTGCGGGGGCGCTGGTATGAAATAGAAGGTCGCCGCTATATGCCGACATTCCATCCGGCGGCGCTGCTGCGTGATAGCAGCAAAAAAAGACCGGTTTGGGAAGACTTTAAAGAGATAGCCTTTTGTTATCAGCAGATTACCAGCGGAGGTTAAGCAGTTTATGTCCGGTAAAAAAACAGTTCTTCTCGTTGACGATGAAAAAACTTTGGTAAAGGCACTAAAATTCAACCTGGAGAAAGAAGGATTCCAGGTCGAAGAGGCTTTTGACGGCGAGGAAGCACTTGAAAAAGCGTTCAACCTGAACCCGGATATTATCATTCTTGACTTAATGTTGCCCGGACTGGACGGCTTTGAGGTCTGCCGGGAAATTCGCAAAAAAGAAGAGATCCCGATTATCATGCTCACGGCCAGAGGTGAGGATATCGACAAGGTTCTTGGTCTGGAACTAGGAGCCGATGATTATATGACCAAGCCATTTAATCCACGGGAACTAGTGGCCCGGATAAAAGCAATATTGAGGCGCAGCAGCGTTAAAGATGAAAGCCTGCGCAAGCAGATTCAGATTGGCTCGCTGCAGATTGATCTTTTGCAGCACCGGGTTCGCCTGGGGGAGCAGGAGATTGACTTAACGGCAAAAGAGTTTGCCCTCTTAAGTTATCTGGCGTCTAACGCCGGGCGGGTCTATTCCAGGGAGCAGCTTCTGGAGCAAATTTGGGGCTATAACTATTATGGCGATGCACGGACCGTTGATGTGCATATCAGGCACCTTCGTGAAAAAATAGAGGAGGATCCGAGCAATCCACAATTGATTCTCACCGTGTGGGGAACCGGCTATAAATTCAGGGAGGAGCTTTAATGTTCAAGTTTAAAAGTTTCCGTTCCCGCTTAACGGTGACCTTTTTATTAACGATCCTGCTAGTGATGCTCTTTGTCGGTTTTTTTCTGGATCAACTGCTGGAGCGCTATTATATAAATTCTTTACAGGACAACCTGATCCGCTCGGGAAAACTGGCTGGCGAATTCGTGGCCGGTCATCTGCAGGAAGAGGTTGACCCGGTCCGGCTGAGCTGGCTGGCTGAAAATTTCGGTCGCCTGTCCAATGCCCGGGTTATCTTTGTGGACAGGAAAGGGCTCGTTATCGGCGATTCGGTACGGGTAGGGGGGCTTCTGGGGCAGCTCCTTGATCGCGAGGAGGTGGCTGCTGCTTTTGTTGGAGAAGCAGGTATCAGTATTCAGTACAGTGAGCTCTCCAAGCAAAGAGTAATGCAGGTGGCTCTGCCGATTCAGGAAGAAGGGGGCGAACCAGTCGGAGCGATTTTTCTCTCCGCCTCTTTACAGGAGATTGATCGGATCATGGCCGATATCCGCCGTTTTCTTCTGTTGACCACATTGCTGGCGGCAGGGGTTACCGGAATTGGAGCTATCTTTTTAGCCCGTTATTTTACCGGTCCCCTGGAGCTGCTTACGGAGGCAGCAGGAAGTATGGCCGAGGGCAATCTGGAACAACGGATTGAGGTGAAGTCGGTAGATGAGATCGGCCGGCTCGCTGACCGCTTTAACCTGATGGCAGCGAAGCTTAATTTTTATACAAAAAACCTTCAAAACTTTGTAGCCAATGTAGCCCACGAACTGCGCACTCCCCTGACCTCTCTTAGCCTGCTTATAAAGTCTCTAAATGATTACGAGATGGAGCCGGAGCAGCAGCAGGAGTTTTTGAATGATCTGGATCGTGAAATGGACCGTCTGATCACCCTGGTCCGGGATCTTCTGGAGCTGACCACGCTCGAAGGCGGAGAGGCCCATCGTGAACAGATTGCTCTCGAAGAGCTGGTTCGCGATCTGCTTAAACAGGTGGCCCCCCGTTTTGAGCGTCAAGATATCCGATTACTAAGCGATCTGCCGACCGGGACGGTTCCGGTCTTCGGCTCACAGTTTCAGTTGCGCCAGGTGCTCCATAATTTACTGGATAACTCTCTGAAACATACTTCACCCGGGGGTTGGGTAAAGGTATCGCTCCGGGTGGAGGAAGAGATAGCGGAAATGAAAATTGAAGATACCGGCTGTGGTATTCCGGAAAAGGATCTTCCTTTTATTTTTGAGCGTTTCTTCCGGATTGACCGGGCTCGTTCCCGGGAAATGGGAGGAACCGGCCTGGGGCTGGCCATTGTCAAAGAGACGATTGAAGCACACGGAGGAAAAGTCTGGGCCGAGAGTAAGGAAGGCGAGGGCAGTGCCTTTTATTTTACCCTGCCCCTGGTGCAAGAGAATGTTAATATTAATTAAATTAAATTAAAGGGAAGGTAACCCACTATTTTTAATTAATGATAGAATCCTGACTTTAGGAATAAAAATGAAAAAATGGTGCTAAACCTTGAATTTGTGCTTTAGCATCATTTTTATTTGTGATTCATTAAGGAAATAATTGGTGATTGGCAATCCCAGCTCAGCTGCCAGGCTTTTTATGAATTTAGAAGAAGATGTGATATTCACATATCTATCCCGTTCCAATTTAACAACCCTGAATTCCCGGATGAATTTAATAAGTTTCTCCGTGCAATATTTGTTTTTTAGCACTTTAAATTGCAGGAGCCTGATGAGGAGCACGGATAGATAGCAGACCAGGAAATGCCCATGGATGGATGCTGTCTTCTGCAAGTAGACAGGGCGTGCGTCAAGGTAGGATTTCATCATTTTAAACGATTCCTCAATCCGCCAGAGGTTATGGTATGTATTGTATATGTCACTTGCTTTCATTTTGGTTTCTGAGGTGACGAGAAGGTTGTAACCGGCCAGCTTTAAATCCTTGTCAATGGCATCCCGGTTAATGGTTACCCTGACCTTTCCGTCGATGGCATTTCCTTTCGGGTCGGCACAACCAAAGGTGACATATTTGCTGCATTCGCCGAATTCACTCTTCTTTGCCTGACTTGCTTTTAGCTTTTTTGCTTTTTCAACCATCCTGTTTATCTCATATTTCTTTTTCTCTGCCAGCTTGGGGTTGTATGTAACAACTCTTTTTTCCTTCAGCCTTACGGTATGTTTCTTCCCATTTTCGTCTGTATAGGTATAGGGAAATTCATCGATGCATTCCTTAATCTCGTAGAGTAGCGTACCATTGCTGTCAGTGATTTTTTTGTAGTCGTTCTTTAAAAGGACCCACGCCTTTTCGGTTTCGGGGAGCTGCTTTACCGATTTTGAGAACAGGTAGCCGTCCTTGTTTTTCAGGGCACTGATGATATTGTTTGCGCAGTTAAGGCCCTTGTCGGCGACCTGCACCGTCCTGCCGGATATCTGGTTCCTTTCCTTGAGTTCTTTTATGACCTGGCGGATAACGGGTTTTTCGCTTTCGTTGCCGGGGTAGAGTTTCATTCCGATGGGGATCTGGTTTGCATCCAGCAGCAGCCCGAGTCCGATGATGGGGTCATGCCTGTTTTCTTTTGAAGGCCCCTTCCTCCTGAACTCATCTTCTTTGTCGATCTCGAAGTAAAAATTTGTGCAGTCAAAGTAAGTGGTGGATGCATCTAGGGGATATTTGAGGTTGACCTGATGGTTGAAGATCTCAATAATTTTTTCGTATTCATTGCCCATATACTCAACGCCATCTAAGATCTGATCATAAGTTAGCCCATAAGACTCATACAGTTTGGGGAGAATGTCATGGCAGGTTCTGCTCTTGGAGCGTGGGTCAACTACTCTGCTATAAATGAGGGCTTCCATTAGATCGGAAAGCTTGAAGCGGAAGCCTCTTACAGATTGCATTAGCTCCAGGTAATTGGAGACGTGCAGGCTGTCATAAATATTATGTAAAAGAAAATAGCCGAGATGCCTTTCAGGGGATGCGGCGATCTGCCTTGCCGCATTTTCTTCTTTAATGCGCTTTGCTTCTATGTTCATCTGCTTGACGACATCGGAATAATAGCCGATTGGGTCAGGAATGCCGGAGTCGATCAGGTCCTGTACGTAACCAATGGCCTTGTATGATTTATGAGCAGTCTCCTTTTTGTCGCGGTCGTAGAAAGATTCGTATATCTGGAGATAAACCCCCTTTTTTAGGTTTGATTTTTTAAGGAAATAAGCCATAAAAAGCCCTCCCTAATAACACCATTTAACACCATCAATTATACACGAAAAGAAATTATTTGCAAGTGTTTTTTGCACAAAAAAAGCGCTAAGCTGCGCTAATTTCCTAAGTTATATATTTTTGGTACTCCTAAATAATCATGGTGCTAAAGTCTAAAGACGGG
>JAAZPQ010000216.1 GCA_012797175.1 Bacillota bacterium | reverse complement strand
CCTTGCTCTTAATGGGTTGCCCCTCCATAAGGGTATTTTTTAGAGGCTCCCTACATATAATTTACCGGAGCTGAAGACAAAGGGGGCCCTGTATGGTGCATGATTATATATATCAGCGAGTTTTGGAGATCAGCTACTATATCCTCGAAACTGAAGCTACAGTGAGGCAGGTCGCTCGCAACTTCGGTGTGAGCAAAAGCACTGTCCATAAAGATATCACCGAACGGCTACCGCAGATTAACCTTCATCTGGCAGGAGAGATTAAAAAGATCCTCGAAAAGAACAAAGCGGAGCGTCATCTGCGCGGCGGTGAAGCCACCCGTCGTAAATATCTTTCGTTAAAAGAAAAAGTTCAGTAAATTTTATTAATTAAAAGGAAAAAAATTAGATCGTGTTGAATTCTATCTCTAAAGGATACTTACTGGCCCGGACGATGGCCACAGGAAAAAACGGGGAGGACAGAAGATGGCCTTTTCAACGGACATCGGTATTGATTTAGGTACTGCAAGTATTTTAGTGTATGTCCGCGGTAAGGGGGTTGTCTTAAATGAACCCGCGGTAGTGGCTATCGAACAACAGAGGCAGAAGGTCCTGGCGGTAGGGACAACCGCTCAGAAGATGCTGGGACGGACTCCCGAGAATATTGTTGCTCTCCGCCCCCTACGGGAAGGGGTTATTGCCGATTTTGACATCGCCGAGATCATGCTGAAACATTGCCTGGCCAGGGCCATGGAAAGAAGGCGTTTTTTACGCCCCCGGGTAGTGGTTTGTATCCCCGCGGGGGCTACTTCGGTGGAAAAGAAGGCGGTTGTGGAGGCAATTGCCCGCACCGGAGCCCGGGAAACCTTTTTGATCGAAGAGCCCCGGGCGGCGGCGTTGGGCGCGGGTCTAAATATTTTTGAACCAAGCGGGAACATGGTTGTCGATGTCGGGGGGGGGACAAGCGATATCGCTGTTCTGTCCATGGGCGAAGTGGTCGAAGGTGCCAGTGTCAGTATTGGCGGGGATAAATTTGATGAGGCGATCATTCAGTTTGTTAAAAAGGAATACGACACCCTCATTGGAGAGCGGACTGCCGAATCGCTGAAGATGAAGATCGGCTCGGCGCATCCTGCCAGCCACAGCCTGCAAGCCGAAGTCCGCGGCCGCGACCTGGTCACCGGTTTGCCCCGTTCGGTTACATTAAGCACCAGCCAGGTGGTCCAGGCTCTCGAGGAGCCGCTCTGGGCCATACTGCAGGGTATCAAACAGGTGCTGGAGAGAACTCCGCCTGAGCTGGCCGGAGATATTGTCAATAAAGGGATCGTCCTTTCAGGCGGTGGGGCTCTGTTAGACGGCTTTACCCAATTTTTAAGCCAAGGAACCGGGGTGCCTTTCTACCTGGCGGAAGAGCCGATTACCTGTGTCGTTAAAGGGACTGCTTTTGTCCTGGAGAATATGGCCCGGTTTGGGGAGACCCTTTTCTCCAGCCGTAATACTGACGTTGCTTTTTAAGTTCCATGTTTACCTACGCTGGCAATATCCATATTCATTCTCTTTATTCTGATGGCAGCGGCACTATCGAAGAGATTGCCGCCTCTGCAGCGGCTGCTGGTTTAAGCTATATCATCATCACTGACCATGATACCCTGGACGGGCTACCTGAGGAAGGGATTCGTCACGGGGTTGTGGTCCTGGTCGGGGCGGAGTTAAACCGTGAAAGTCACCATTACCTGGCCTTGAATCTGGAGCAGCTTGCCGCCGGCAATGAGATCAACCCGCAGGAGATGGTTGATCGGGTCCGTCAATCCGGGGCCCTCGGGTTTATGGCTCATCCTTTTGAAAAAGGCTCTCCCTATATCGACCGGGGAAAATCATATCCCTGGTTCCGCTTCCCAAGGGATGGCTTTACCGGCCTTGAGCTATGGAATTATACCTCCACCTGGCGCGGGCGGGTTACCTCCGTCCTCAGGGCGGTTTACTGGTTTTTCTTTAATCGGAAGGCAGCGGTGGACGGGCCCCCGCGGGAAGCGCTTGCACTTTGGGACAGTTATACCAGTAGGGGCATGAGAGTAACCGCTATCGGCGGATCGGACGCCCATGCAGCCAGGGTTAGGATAGCCCTAATCCCGGTGGAGATCTTTCCGTATCGGTTTCTCTTTTGCACGGTCAATACCTATCTCTGCTTTCGGGAAGAGATGAGTGACCATTTTACCGGAGCCAGGGAACAAATTTACGATGCTTTGCGCGAAGGGCGGTGTTACATCTCTTTTGACCAACTGCACTCCGGAAAAGGTTTCTCGTTTACCGCATCCGGCGGCAGCTCCACTCCTGCGGTGGCGATGATGGGTGAAGAGATGACCTGGCAGGAAGGTATCGATCTCCTGGTCCGCTGTCCCACCCCGCGCTCGGAGATACGGATTATTAAAAATGGAAGACTTGTCTACCGTCAGAGCGGTCCGGAATTAAAGTACCGGGTTACCGCTTCCGGCGTCTACAGGGCCGAGGCTTATTATATTCCATGCGGGAGGAGGCCCCGCCCCTGGATTTATGCCAATCCAATCTATATTCGAGATTGAACTGTCTGCCAGCTGCGGTCGAGAGCCCGGGCCGCCTGCTCTTTATCGACAGAGCATGAAGTAGCCTCCTGCGGCGAGACAGGCCAGGCCCAGCCCTTTCCAAAAGGTAAAGGGTACTTTATCCAATCCAAAGAGGCCGTACTGGTCGATAATCAGAGCTGTGAGCAGCTGGCCGGTAATAATGGCGGTGGTGGCGTTGGCCACACCGGTACGGGGGATGCTGACGGCAACTCCGAAAATAATGAGCACACCGAGCACCCCCCCGAGAAAAGTATACCAGGGAGCATTCTTGATTAAGGCGAGGTTGCCGGTACCCAGCTTGAAAAGAAAGAGAGCGATAATGACAACGGCAATCCCGATAAGGTGGACCACCAAAGTGGTCTCCAGCGTGCCGATAATTTTACCGAGGATTGCATTAAAGGAACCCTGAAGGGCCATGGCCATACCGGCGATGGCGGCGATGATTAAGGCAAAAAGCGGAAACTCCATGGGCAGCTTTTCCCTCCTGGTGCTTTTATATTTTAGCTTTTCACCTGATAAATATTCTCTTCATCCGGGCTCTTCTTGCGGGGGAAATGCTCATCCGGGGGAGTTTTTTTGATGCAGAGCTCTACCGGAAGCTGGTTCAGCTTGCAGATAGCGAAAAAATGTTATACGATAAACAGCGAGCACAAACGGTAACCTTAAAAAGATTTGTGTTAACCGGTAGATTAAATACATAATCAATCACCGGGTAATAAAAAATAACCGTAATTACCTTATTACCTTCACAGGGAGGGTTCTAGTATGATTAAAGTAGGCATTAACGGTTTTGGGCGGATCGGCCGTCTGACCATGCGCGCCTCGCTGGGGCAGGAAAAATTTAAAGTTGTCGCCATCAATGACCTGGTTGATAGCGCGATACTGGCGCATCTATTAGAACAT
>JAAZPQ010000049.1 GCA_012797175.1 Bacillota bacterium | reverse complement strand
GGGATGCCGATCCGCTCCCGCCAGATCTGAAAAGCCTCATCGTCATCTTCATAGACGCTGATCCAGAGCCGCTCCGCCGACAGGCGGAAAACCTCCCGGACCAGCTCCCAGGACCAGGCAATGGCCTCTTCTTTAAAGTAATCGCCGAAAGAGAAGTTGCCGAGCATCTCGAAAAAAGTGGCATGGCGGCCGGTATGGCCAACCTGCTCAATATCCGGCGTGCGTAAGCATTTTTGGCAGGTGGCAATACGGGTATGGGGAGGCTTTCTTTCCCCGGTGAAAAATGGTTTCAAGGGGGCCATCCCCGCCCCGATAAGAAGGAGCGAAGGATCATCTTGCGGTATCAAGGAAAAACTGGGCATCACCAGGTGCCCTTTGCCGGTAAAAAAATCAAGAAAAGTGGCGCGAATATCGCTGCTCTGCATTTTATCTGTAACCCCCTCGTGAGATCAAAGCAATTATATCTTTCGCCCAGGGACATGTCAATAATGGAGAAAAATGACGGGCAGTGAACTTAAGCGGCGGTAAGCGGTGCTTTTAAGGAGAGCTAAAGAGGGTTTTCAGCTGCCGCGGCAGATCAGGAGAAGATACTTTCCCAGGATGCGCAGGACCAGCGCCACCGGAACCGCCAAGAGAAGGCCGATAAAGCCGAACAGCTTACCCCCGAGCAACAGGGCGAAAATAATAACCAGCGGATGAAGCCGGGCGCTGCGCCCGAGGATCACCGGGGCGATCAGCTGACTTTCTACCTGCTGGACGATGACGATCAGTAAAGCCACCTTTAAAGAAAGCAGCGGCGTGTCAAGAAAAGCAAGTAGACAGGCCGGGAGAGCTCCAATAATCGGCCCGATGTAGGGAATCAGGTTGGTAACGCCGATGACAATGGCCAGAACAAGAGGAAACTTTACTCCTAAGAAGAGCAGCCCGGCATAAGCAAATAGGGCCACGACGAAGCTAACGAGCAGGCTTCCGCGAATAAATGCGCCGAGGTCGCTGTTGATCTCCTCCGCGGCAGAGATAATCAAGCGGCGATAATCCGGAGGAAAGAGATAGAGAAGCCTTCTTTTAAAAGATTCTTCATCCCGCAAAAAATAGTAAGTTAACACCGGAACCAGCAGCAAGATAATCGCGCTGTTGAAAAGGGAAAGAAGATAATTGTAAAAGTGCTCCAGCCGAGAGACGAGGGCAACGCTGAAAGCCTCGATATTATTTTCGACGATCCCCCGGGCATTGGGAGACAGGTTAAAGCGGCGGTAACCTTCCTCCAGGCGGTGTAAAAATCTCTGCAGGTCAGCAGCATAAGCCGGCAGTTGCCTGACCAGCTCTTCAAGGTCATCCAGAAAAAGCGGCACCACCCGGACGCAGAAGACAAAAACAACCAGGGCAAACAACAGGTAGAGCACAGCGATAGCTACCGGGCGGGAGATGCGGCGTCTCTCCATGAAATTAACCAGGGGCGCCAGAAGGTAGGCCATGATCAGTGCCGCAAAAAAAGGAGCCAGCGCTGCTAAAAAAGCCTGGCGGACCCGGATGACCCAGATTACTGTTAAAACAAGGAAAAGCCCACCAGCTAATAAGAGCAGACCTTGCTGCCAGGACGGCAACCCCCGAATTTTTTCTCTCACCGGCAATCTCTCCTATAACCCGGCCCAAAAATTGTGGCCGGGGAAAAAGAGGAGGCTGCCAACAACCTGCAGCGCTGTTCAAAAAATAAAAAACCCTCTCCCGTATTTACCCTTCCTGACTATATATATTCTGCAGCCGGGTTGAAAAAATACTGGCGGGTAATTTTTTTGCCTTATTTACCTGGTTTGGCCCTGCTTTAAGGAGACCGGGATTAAAGAGCCGTCAGCCTCAACATAAAACATGCTCAGAGACTGCGATGGGTTGGTGTTAAATTCCATCAGGCACTGCCAGCAATAGTACTGATTCTGGCCAACCTTACCGGTATCCGCGGAGCGACACAGCGGGCACCGCATCATGGACACTTCCACTTCAGTTTGAAATCATATGATTAGTTAGTATACCCGGATCTGCCCGAATCATACTGCCGCGGTGATCAAGCCCCCGCCGAGAACCAGATCCTCCCGGTAAAATACCACCGCCTGCCCCGGGGCTACCGCCGGCTGGGGAGTATCAAAAGTAAGGCACGCTTGCTCTTGCGGCAGCGGGGCCAGCCGGGCCGGAACTTCGGGAGCCCGGTAGCGTATCTTTACCGTAACTTTCTCTTCCTGCTCCAGTTCAGAAAGAGCAACCAGGTTTATCTCGTCCAGCTCCGCGGTGCTGCGATACAGCTCGCGCTGCTCGCCGACCACAATAGTGTTGTCACGGGGGCGAATTTCAAGGATATAGAGAGGGTGCGGCGCACTTAATCCCAGGCCGCGCCGCTGCCCCACGGTATAGAAGGGCACTCCATCGTGCCGGCCCAGAACCCGGCCATTGCGGTCAATAATCGGCCCCGGTTCCGCTTTGATTCCACGGAGCTTTAAAAAAGACCGGTAATCGTTGCCGGGAATAAAACAGATCTCCTGGCTCTCTTTTTGGCCGGCTACGGCTGGCCCCAGCTCTTGCGCCCTGGCACGCACCTGTTTTTTGGTCAGCCTGCCCAGCGGAAAGAGGCAGCGTGCCAGCTGCGCCTGCGTTAAATTATAGAGCATGTAGGACTGGTCTTTAGCCTGGTCAAGCCCCTTTTTCAGCAGGTAACGGCCGCGATCGGCGCAATATTCTACCCGGGCATAGTGGCCGGTAGCGATGTAAGGGCATTGTAACTCGATTGCTTTTTGGAGCAGGGCCGCAAACTTGACCTTGCGGTTGCAGATGACGCAGGGGTTGGGAGTACGTCCGCGGCCGTATTCGCCGGTGAAATAGTCAACCACGGCCTCCTCAAAGGGCTTTTGCAGGTCGACCACTTCATGAGCAATTCCCAGCAATTCAGAGATGCGGCGGGCCTGTTCAACCACATCGAAGAAAGTGCCGGATGCCGGTGAAGCGGCAGCCATTTCCGGCGGCGGCTCCACCCAGAAGCGAAAGGTGACCCCGGTTACCTCATAGCCCGCCTCGAGTAAGAGGGCGGCGGCAACGGTGCTGTCAATCCCCCCGCTTAAAGCAACGAGAACTCTCTCCTGGCAGATCAATAACACCCCCGGCAAGTTGATCTTGAGATCATGGCGACATCTCTAGCGGCTCCCACCGGCCGCTCCCCCGGGAGAGTTCATTAAAGCGTTCTTTCATTGTTCCGACCACGGGGTAAGGTAACGCGACAATCACGGAGGCCTCCGCGGTATAAGCGGTGTCGATGATCTCGCCTCCTACTGATTCAAGCTGCCGCAGCAAGGCCCCGATCTCTTCGTAAGAAACGGTCAGGCGGCAGTAATAGAGCTGCTCCCGCTCCACCAGGGAGCTCTCCTCAATACAGAGCCGTGCGCACTGGCGGTAAGCCCGGGTCAGCCCCCCGATGCCCAGCTTGATCCCGCCGAAGTAACGGGTCCCCACCACCGCCAGGTCGGAGAGTTCCCGGCCCTGCAGCAGCTGTAACATCGGCAGGCCCGCCGTTCCGGCCGGCTCCCGGTCATCGAAGGTCCGCTCCACCAGGGAGCTTCCCGCTCCGATCCGATAAGCATAGGGATGATGCGTCGCGTCGGGAAACTCCTTCCGAACCCGGTCGATAAATCGCCGCGCCGCAGCCTCGTCGGTAACCGGAGCAGCGGTGGCAATAAAGCGAGAGTTCTTGACTACAAAACGAGCGCGAACCTGCTCTCGAAGTGTCCGGTAGCGGTATTTGCTCACTGCGGCTTATTCTTCCCCTTCTTCATTTTTTCTTCTCTTCTCTTTTCGAATCCGGCGGTGTCCTTTTCATCAACATGCTGTCGGCCGCACTCTTCTCCGTCAGCTCCACTTTCTTTTTGCGGCGAGACCGTCTTTTTCAGGCGTTCTTGGATCTGCCGTTCATAACCTTCTTCACCCGGCCGGTAAAATTTTCTACCGGCCAGCCCGGGCGGCAGGTAGGACTGCTCCACGAAATGCCCCGGGTAATCATGGGGATAGAGATAGCCTTCACCGTGGCCGAGGCGGGAGGCTCCACGGTAGCCGGTGCTACGGAGGTGGAGAGGGACCCGGTCCGCGGTGCTCTCCTCCACCGCTTCAAGCGCCTCCTTGATGGCCAGGTAAGAGGCGTTGCTTTTAGGGGCGGCGGCCAGGTAGGCGACGGCCTGGGCCAGGGGGATCTGCCCCTCAGGAAGGCCGATTAACTGCACGGCCTGGGCGGCGGCCACCGCCAGGGGCAGGGCCTGTGGATCGGCGTTACCGATATCTTCGGCGGCACTGATAACAAGCCGGCGGGCAATAAAAAGAGGGTCTTCGCCTCCTTTGAGCATGCGGGCCATCCAGTAAAGCGCCGCGTCGGGATCGGAACCGCGGATCGATTTGATCAACGCTGAAGCAAGATCGTAATGGTGGTCTCCCGCCCGATCGTAAGTATAGGCACGCGACTGCAGCGCTGCGGCGGCCGCATCAGCGGTAATCTCGATTTTACCGCCGTAACACTCCTCTGAAATAAAGAGGGCTGTCTCCAGGGCGCTGAGCGCGGTCCGGGCATCACCGTTGGCCCGGTCGGCCAGGTAACGCAGCGCCGCCGGTTCAGCCTCTACATTTAGCTTTCCCAGGCCCCTTTCGTCGTCGGCAAGGGCTCTTTCCAGCAGCTCCAGGATATCTTCCGCCTGGAGCGGCTCAAAAACAAAGAGCTGCGTCCGGGAAAGGAGGGGCCCGTTTAAATAGAAGAAAGGATTCTCCGTCGTCGCCCCGATAAAAATAACGGTGCCCTGCTCTACCGCCGCCAGCAAGGCATCCTGCTGGGCCTTGTTAAAACGGTGGATCTCGTCGATAAAGAGGATCGTCCGCCGGTTGTGCAGCGACCAGCGCTCGCGGGCTGCAGCCACCACCTCGCGGATATCTTTGACCCCCACGGCTACCGCGTTAAGCTGGATGAAGGAGGCGCGGGTAGTAGAAGCGATAAGCAGGGCCAGGGTTGTTTTGCCGGTGCCGGGCGGCCCGTAAAAGATCATCGAAGGCAGCTTATCCGCGGCAATAAGGCGGCGCAGCGGTTTGCCTTCTCCCAAAAGATTTTCCTGCCCGGCAAACTCATCCAAGCTGCGCGGCCGCATGCGCTGGGGCAGCGGCCCTTCTTCACGTATCTTTCTTTCCCATTCCAGGGTAATCAGATCGATATCTATCACTCCTTAAAAGCCGAACGGCACTAAAATACCTGGTGTTCCTTCCTTCCATTCCGCTCTTTTTAACCGGTTATGAACGATCATCAACGCATTCCTTTAAGAAGTCCGCCAGAAGCTACTATGAATATTTTAAATTTAGAACCGTTGTTTGTCAAAATTAGGCCATATTTTGCGTGATAAAAGAGAAGCCCTTTCCCGCCTGGTAGTAGCAAGGAATGGGCTTCGCTATCTTCGAGTTACTTCAACTTGGGGGCAGGTTATTGGTTAACCCCCCACATCCCCCCGACAGCACCAAAAATAAATCCTAAAAAGATCTTCACAACCAGGTTCCAGCCGATGGCCAAGTCCGCAACGATAATCAGCCCCCCGCCCAGCATCAGCAGAACATAGATCACGCCGATGATCCCGCCGTGAAGCCACCCCCGGGAGCCGATCCTGCGGGCCGCATAGGCGGAGCCCCACAGGATTGCCGCGATGCTAACCGCGTAGACCAGGTAGAAGGCCATTCTTTCAGGCAGCGCCGTCAGATAAAGAAGCAGGGCGATCAGCAAGATCATCCCCAGCGAAAAGAGCAGCGCCAGGATGATCCCCATAAGCGAGAACAGCCAGGTACTGCTCCGCGGCTGATGAAAGAGCTGATTGCTAACCGGCCGGTAATTCATATGCTCGCCCCCTGAGAAGAGCATATGAGCCGGCACCAAAGATTATTCCTCTTCTTCGTCGTCGATGACGCGTTCGATGCCCCCGCGAGCAAGCTTGATATTGACAT
>JAAZPQ010000215.1 GCA_012797175.1 Bacillota bacterium | reverse complement strand
GCTGAAGAGAATATTATTACGGTTGAAGATCCGGTTGAATACCGGCTGGATGGGATCAACCAGGTCCAGGTGAATCCGCGAATCAACCTCACTTTTGCCAACGCCCTGCGCAGCATTCTACGGCAAGATCCCAACGTGATCATGATCGGCGAGATCCGTGATCTTGAGACCGCCGAGATGGCTACCCGGGCTGCTCTCACGGGCCACCTGGTCTTAAGCACACTGCACACCAGTGACGCCTGCTCGACTATTTCCCGGCTTCTCGACATGGGCGTGGATAGCTACCTGATCACCTCGTCGCTAGTCGGAGTGGTGGCCCAGCGCCTGGTCCGCAAGATCTGCGAGGGCTGCCGCGAAAATTACCGGCTTACGCCCCAGGAGCAGGCGCTCTTCCATACTGCTTTTGGCTATGAGCCCCCGGAGATGCTGCAGCGTGGCCGGGGTTGCCGGCAGTGCAACGAAACCGGCTACCGCGGGCGCTTTGCCATCCACGAGATGCTGCCGATAACCCGCGAACAGATTCGCCTGATCCTGTTAAGGTCTTCCACCGAGGAGCTCCATGAAAAGGCGCTGGAGGAGGGGATGGTCCCCCTGCTGCAAGAGGGGCTCCGCCGTATCATGAACGGTGAGACTACCGTAGAAGAGGTTATCCGCGTGGCCTACAGCGGGGTCGGGGTCGATGAGCCGGTTTTCGAGCCCGCTGTTCCCGCGGAGATAGCTCTTTCCGGGACAACTTCGCAAACTGTCCCGGCAATAGGGGAAGAAGCCGCTGTCGCCGTTGAGCCGGCCCTGGATCTGGAGAGCAGCGGACCGGAGATGGTCTCTGCCGGAGAGACAGTGGCGCTGAAGCTTGCCGTGGTCAACAGCGGGACAGCCCCCTTAAGCGAGATTAAGATTACCGCGCCCTATTTTGATGCGCAGTGGTGCCACCTGCTGGATCGGCTTGCTCCCGGCCAGAGAGAGCAATTTAGCGTTGAACTTGAAGTTCCCCCGGGCGAAGAGGAAAACCTCGAGGCCCTTCTAATAGCCACCGCCTCTTTCGGCTCGGCCGAAGTCACGGCGCAGAGCAGCCTCACCTTTACAGTGGCTCAACCAGCCCTGACCATCGAGAAGAGCGGACCGCCGCGGGCGGAGCTCGGAGAAGCCGTTGATTACCAGTTCATCGTGATCAATACCGGTAACGTTCTCTTAAGCGATGTCCGGGTAATCGATCCCTTCCTGGGCGAAGGGTGGAGCTACACCATCGGTGATCTGCCTCCCGGCGGGATGTCCAACTTTAGCATGGAGGTGGTCATCGGCGGGGGGCTCTCCGGGATGATCACGACCGAAGCGATGGTCACGGGGCGCTACGGCAACATGGAGGTTTTTGCCAGCGACAGCCTCGAGATGGAGATCGTTGATCTCGCCAGGCCTGAGATCAAGATGCAGTTAAGCGGGCCTTCCTCCGCCCGGCCCGGCGAGATGATCACCTTTCGCTTTACGATTGCCAACAGCGGTACGGTAGCGCTGAGCGGGGTCAAGGTAACGGCGCCGCTTTTCGGCAGGTTTTGGTGTAACACCATCGGCAATCTCGATGTAGGACGGGCGGTGAAGTTTTCATTCAGCTATACCATCCCTGACCAAGCTCCCCCGGTTTTGGAGAATGTTGCCCAGGTTATCGGAACCGCCGGGACGGAGGAAGTTCGTGCCGAGGCGGTACACCGGGTTGAATTGAACAGGTCAGGTATTGCCGAAGACAGTTTTTAAATCGGTCTAACTTTCAAATCAGGGCAGGGGAGTGGCAGGAAGATGGCATGGCAAATTGATCCTCTCCTACGGGAAGCAGTGACAAGAAAGGCCTCAGATTTGCATCTCTCGGTCGGCTTGCCCCCGGTTATACGGTTGCACGGCGAGCTGATCCCGCTGGAGGCCCCCACCCTGGAGCCGCCGGATACCGCGGCCCTGGCCCGGCAGATTATGAGTGAAAAGCAACGGGCCATTTTTGAAGAGAAAGGCGAACTTGACATGGCCTATTCCAGCCCGGGGCTGGCCCGCTTCAGGGTGAATGTCTATAGCCAGCGCGGGAGCACCGCCATCGCCATGCGGGTGGTCAACACCGAGATCCCCACCTTGAAGTCACTCGGCCTTCCTGACGTGGTTAAAACCTTTAGCCGTTATCGCAAAGGGATACTGCTTTTCACCGGGCCCACCGGCAGCGGCAAATCGACGACCCAGGCTTCGCTGATCGATCTGATCAACCAGGAGCGAAGCTGCCATATCATCACCCTTGAAGATCCCATTGAATACCTGCATCACAATAAAAACAGCATGATCAACCAGCGAGAGATCGGGCAGGATAGCGAGAACTTCGCCGTGGCCTTGCGCTCGACGCTACGTCAAGATCCCGACGTGATCCTGGTTGGCGAGATGCGCGACCTGGAGACGATCTCGATTGCTATTACCGCGGCCGAGACCGGGCACCTGGTCATGGCTACCCTTCACACGGTGGACACGGTCCAGACAATCGACCGGGTCATCGATGTCTTTCCTCCTCACCAGCAGCAGCAGATTCGCGTCCAGCTGGCCAACACCCTCATCGGGGTGATCGCCCAGCGCCTGCTGCGGCGCCGGGACGGGCAGGGGCGGGTTCCGGCTGTCGAGATCATGATCGCCAACCCGGCGGTGCGCAATATGATCCGCGAAGGAAAGATTCACCAGGTCTACTCGGTGATCCAGACCGGAGGGCGCCAGGGGATGCAGTTGATGGACAGCCACCTGGAGGCGCTCTACCGGCGGGGATTAATTGACCAGCAGGGCGCCCTGGAGAACGCCACCGATCCTGAAGAGCTGGCCAAGGTTCTGCAGCGCGGCCAGTTGGAGCCGGGGCGGACAGTTTCCAGGCCGGCCGATTCACCGAAACGCTATCGTTAAAGAGAAGGAGAATTTCCGGTGCCGACATTTCGTTACGTTGCCAAGAACTGGGCCGGGGAGAGCCGCGAGGGAGAATGCAGCGCGGCGAACCTCGGCGAAGCTATCGAGCGGCTGCGGTCGCAAGAGCTCTTCGTGATCAACATTAAGGAGCAGTCTACCCTGCTGCAGGCCTCTTCGCCCCTGGCCGGGCTAAACATTAAGCTAAGCGAAAAGAAGCCGAAAAGCCGCGATTTCATGGTCTTCTGCCGCCAGTTTGCCACCATGCTGCAGGCGGGGATCCCTGTGCTGCAGATTTTGAAGATTTTGGCCCAGCAGAGCGAGAACGAAGCGTTGAGGGAGAAACTTCGCGAGATCACCGTCGATGTAGAGCGCGGCAGCGATCTGGCCGGCGCGATGAAGAAACACGGCGACTTCTTTCCCCGGATTATCGTCAGCATGGTCGAGACCGGCGAGGCCGGGGGGATTCTCGACACGATCATGGAGCGGCTGGCCGATCATTTTCAGAGGCAGCACGACCTCGAAGCGAAGATCCGCTCGGCTACCATCTACCCGGCGGTGGTCACCGTCCTCGCCATACTGGTTCTTTTGCTGATGATCTTTTTCGTCTTACCCCGTTTTGCCGAGATGCTCGACCCAATGGGCGTCGAGATGCCCTTGATTACCCGGGTGATAATGGCCTTGGCCGACCTGCTCATCCGGTTCTGGTACCTGGCCCTGGGGCTGCTGGCCCTGCTGGCCTTCTTGCTGGGCCGCTATCTTAAAACCGAGCGCGGCCGGGCTGTTTTCGATCGCCTCCGCCTGAATCTGCCCATTTTCGGGCCGCTCTATATCAAGATGATCACCGCCCGTTTTACGCGCACCCTGGCTACCCTTCTGGCCAGCGGGGTGGCCCTGCTCAGCGCTCTCGAGCTGGTCGAGAAGGTGATCGATAACCGCGTTCTCTCCGGGGTGCTGGCGGAGACCGCTCAGGCCATCCGCCGGGGCCAGAATATCTTTGTGCCGCTGGCCGAAAGTGCCATTTTCCCCCCGATGATGGTCGAGATGGTCCACGTCGGCGAAGAGTCCGGT
>JAAZPQ010000214.1 GCA_012797175.1 Bacillota bacterium | reverse complement strand
GACTGGAAAGCTCCAGCAGGGTAATCGACGTGGTTAAGCCAAAAGCACTTTCCAGGTACGGGAGCATCCCGATAGCAATAATAGAGGATAACAGGCCGCTGCCAATACCGGCGATTAGAGCATACCCCAGCTCTTTGATAATCCCACTTTCCAGGCTGAGATTACCTAAAAAAAGAAACTGGGCCATGATCGTCACCGCGTTCGTCCCGGCCGCGTAAAGCCCCGCCTTGGCCAGGTCTCCGCGCTGGCTAACCCGGGAAACAGCGTAAATCGCCGCCAGTCCTCCGGTTATGGCGATCATCAGGTAGCTGAACTCACCACCGGTAACAAAGCCCACCAGTAGGGCAAAAACAAGATTCATCAAAACGGCCAGGCGGTAACCGAACATGACGGTAACCAGGATTACCCCTGTAGCTGCGGGAATCCAGTAAGCTGAGAAATAAGAGGCCAAAACAGTTACCAGGAGAGTAATAATTACCACCAGGCCTAGCAGTAATAACATCTTGGGGCTGTCATAAACATTCTTGACATATTTAGCCAGGTAGATACCTACTAGAACAAAAAGTATTAACAAGAGTAGAAACAATCCGATGATTCCGGTGTAATCGGCCTGTTTCCCCTCAAGCAAGCCGAGGCTTTCAAGCTGGGCCACCTGTTTCTCGGTAACCAGCTCCCCTTCGCTGACGATCAGGGTATCGCGCTGCAGGATTACCGGATCAACAGCCTGGCGGGCCGCTTCGCGGTTGCGGGCCGTAGCCTCGTAGTTGGCAATCATATTCGGTTTAATCAACGGCCCGGCCAGCTTTTCTGCTATCTGCTTCAGCTCGGCATTAAATGGAAAGAGAGCAATCTCGCGGTTAATCTGGCGCTGCGCCGTCTCCACACCATTTAACTTAACCCCCTGCTCAAACACTTCAGTCAGGGCAGCCTTGAGCCGTTTTTCTAGATCCAGAATAATCACTTTTTCAGTGTGAAGCGCTTTAACCGTTGAAGCAGGGAGTTCATCGTTGAGTAGAGCCTGAAAAGCCCTGGTTTTTTCATCGAAAGATCTGTCCTGATCATCGCGAATCTCTGCTACCCGGGTAAAAAAATCTTCAACAGCGGCCAGGGCCTCTTTTTCAACCTCAGGATTGTAATCAAATACCTCCGGCACTGTCTCCGCAGCCGCCTGGCGCAGCTGCTCCGTGGTATATTCGTCTATGGCCTCGCGGGGCGCATAGATTGTCTTCGGGCTGGGCCGGCCCAGCTCGACGTTAACCCGGCCCGGGATACAAACAAAAATCAAGACCAGGTAGATCACGGCAAAGACAACCGCCGCCAGCATTAGCCTCTGGGTACGTTGATCCCAGCGCTGTGGGGAATAACCCTCAATAAGTTCTTTTATCTTTGGAATCGCAGTCATAGATCGTTCTCCCGGCCGGACTCGTATGTCTCATAGGCCTTGATAATATTCTGCACCAGAGGGTGCCTGACCACATCTTTTTCAGTCAGGTAGACCTGGGCGATCCCCTCCACTCCGTCCAGTATCCGTAGGGCTTCAGTGAGGCCTGATTCGCGCTCGCGGGGAAGATCGATCTGCGTAATATCTCCGGTCACCACCGCCTGGGAACCGAACCCGAGACGGGTGAGAAACATTTTCATCTGCTCAGAAGTAGCATTCTGCCCCTCGTCGAGAATGACGAACGAGTCATCGAGAGTACGCCCCCGCATATAGGCCAGGGGCGCTACCTCGATTATACCTCTGTCCCGGTATTTTTGAAAGAGCTCCACCCCGAGGAGATCATAGAGACCGTCATAAACCGGCCTTAAATACGGATCGACTTTTTCTTGAAAATCACCCGGCAGAAAACCGAGGTGTTCTCCCGCTTCGACGGCCGGACGGGCCAGGATCAGGCGCTGGACCTGCTTTTTTTTAAGAGCATCAATGGCCATGGCCAGGGCCAGATAGGTTTTGCCTGTCCCCGCCGGGCCGATACAGAGAACAAGATCGTAATGACGCATTGCTTCGAGATAACGTTTCTGCCCGATAGTTTT
>JAAZPQ010000213.1 GCA_012797175.1 Bacillota bacterium | reverse complement strand
GCGACGCGGCGACCTGGTTCTTATTGCCGGTAAGGGCCACGAGGATGAGCAGGTCTACTGCGGCCGCAGCGTTCCTTTCTCCGACCGCGAGGTAGCCGGCGAGCTGATCCGGGGACAATTAGAGGGGAGAGAGAAAGTTTATGCCAGTTAAAGGAGCCGACCTTCTGGAGGCCTGCCGGGGAGAACTGCTCCAGGGAGATCCGGAGCAGATCATCTCCGGGTTCTCCATCGATACGCGGACCATCCAACGAGGCGATTTTTTTATCCCGCTGCGCGGCGAAAAAGAGGACGGGCACCGCTACCTTCCCGCTGCGGCGGCTGGCGGCGCCTCTGGCTCTTTTTGTGCTCGCCGCCCCCCGCCCGGGCTGCCGCCGCAATTTTTACTGATCGGGGTGCCCGATGTTCTGGCAGCGCTGCAGCAGGCAGCTGCTTTTCACCGGCGCCGCTTTAATCTGCCGGTAATCGGGGTTACCGGAAGCAGCGGCAAGACCACGACCAAGGATTTTATCGCCAGCGTTCTCTCCAGCCGGATGAAGGTCTTGAAAACCGAGGGGAATTTAAACAATGAGATCGGGCTGCCCCTGACCCTGCTGCGCCTCGATCAGAGTTGCCAGGTGGCGGTGCTGGAGATGGGGATGAGCGCCCCGGGCGAGATTACTCTGCTGGCGCAGCTGGCCGATCCCGGGATCGGGGTGATCACCAATATCGGCGAAGCTCACCTGGAGATGCTCGGCAGCATAGAGGCGATTGCCGCGGCTAAGGAGGAGCTTCTCGATGTCATCGGCTCCCGGGGGACCGCGGTATTGAATGCTGATGATCCGCGGCTCCAGGAGATCGGGGCCCGCTTCGGCGGCAAAGTTTATACTTACGGGTTCACGCGCGGCGATATCCGGGCAACCTCCTTTTCACAACGTCGCGAAAGCAGTTATTTCAGGGTCAGTTTTCCCGACGGAGAGGAAGGATCGTTTAGCTTGCCGTTGCCCGGGCGGCACCTGGCCAGCAATGCCCTGGCTGCACTTACCGTTGGCTACCTGCTTGGAGTAAGCCCCTTAGAGATGAAGTCCGCCCTGCAAAAAAGCCGGATCACCGGGGGGAGGTTACAGCTGCTGACGAACCGGGACGGGATTAGAATTATCGATGATAGCTACAACGCCAATCCCGATTCGGTAAGAGCGGCGCTGGAGGTGCTCCAGGAGATGGCCGGGAGCAGGTCGATTGCCATTCTCGGGGACATGCTCGAGCTCGGACCGGCGGAGAAAGAGCTGCACCGTGAAGTAGGCCGCTTTGCCGCCGGCTGCCAAATCGGGGCCCTGGTAACCGTGGGTAAGCTTGGAGCCGAGATCGCCGCCGGGGCTGCTGCGGCGGGCCTGCCGGCCGTAGCCTGCCCCAGCCATGCCGCCGCTGTCGAGGCCGTACAACGGATGGCGCCGGAGGCGGGCTGGTGTATCCTGGTGAAAGGCTCGCGGGGGATGCGCATGGAAACAATTGTCAAGGAATTGATGGATACACCGAAGGGAGATTCGGAATAGTGCCACAGAGTATCTGGCTGACCGTGCTGATCGCTTTTGTTATCAGCGTGGTCATCGGCCCTTTATTAATCAGAATACGTCGCCGGCGTCAGATTGGCCAGCAGGTTCGGGACGACGGTCCTGCCCACCACCTGAAGAAAGCGGGGACGCCGACGGCAGGCGGGGTCATTTTTTTAATCGCTGCCGGGGTTGCCCTTCTGATCCAGGGCTATTTTACACCGCTCCTCGGGATGGCAGCGCTACTGACCATGGGCAG
>JAAZPQ010000048.1 GCA_012797175.1 Bacillota bacterium | reverse complement strand
GTTTCGATAACTTTTCATGGGCTGCGGCATACTCATTGTACACTACTTCTTGCTGCTGGAGTTCCGGACATCTATGTTGCTAAACGTGTAGGGCACCTGAAGCCGTCGACTACTACTGACACCTATGGCCATGCTGAAAAAGGTGTTGGTGAAAATCTCGGAGATGTTTTTAACGCTATTTTAGCTAAGGAATTGGGCTAAAAACGAGGCGTGTTTAGCTATAACTATAATGTCGAGAGGCCAAAGGAATACATTGTCGCATCGGGCGAAATGGGCTAGTAATGGGCTAGTTTTAGGGCTAGTTTAGAGTTTAGGGGATTTAAGAAACTACCTATAGGTTTGCTGCTCATGCTAAAAACCATTGATATATAAGGCTTTTTGGTGGGTTAACTTCAAAAATAAATGGTGCGCCTGGGAGGATTCGAACCCCCGGCCAGTGGATTAGAAGTCCACTGCTCTATCCCCTGAGCTACAGGCGCATGCATTATTATACTACCCCGAAAAGAACTAAAAATCAATACCAGTTTCATTCTTTGCGTTGCAACTGAGGGTTATGGTCAAGCCGGATACATGGTAACAATTTAGCTGCTTTACTAAAAATAGGTCAAACCTGATCAGCTCTAGCAGGAATAATGTCAATAATCAAGAAGTATGTACAGTAATGGGTAAGTGGTGAGCAACGAACCTGCAAATTCATAGCAGTCATCGTCTAAATAACAGAGGTCGCTGCGTTTAAAGTAACCTGAAATAAAAATTAAGTGATCTCTAAAGGGGGGCTATTAGTGATGGAAGGTGCTATTTTGCCCGGTGCAGAGCCTTTTGTATTTCCAGGTGGAGAGGTCGGCTGTCTGCTGGTACACGGGTTTACCGGTAATCCTTCCAGTATGCGGCCGATGGGTGAATATCTTGCCGACCAGGGATTTACCGTTGTTGGGCCGCGGCTTAAGGGTCACGGCACAAGGGTGGAAGATATGTTCGACAATACTTATGAGGACTGGATCGTCTCAGCCGAAACGGGGCTAGATGAGATCCGCAGGCGGTGCCGCACGGTGTTTGTAGCCGGCCTCTCGATGGGGGCGACACTGGCGCTGCACCTGGCTTGCACTCATCCCGACACGGTGAAAGGCGTGGTCTCTATTTGTGGCCCGGTTTTCATGAAAGATTTTAGGCTGTTTTTTATGCCGCTTATCCGGCCTTTCGTAAAAACCATTCCCGGGGTAGGCAGTGATATTAAGGATCCCGCGGTTACGGAGCTGGCCTATGAGCAGATGCCTCTTTCGGCTCTGGGAGAGTTGCTGAAACTTTGTCGCCTGGTTAAAGAAGAGCTGCCCCAAATTAAACAGCCGGCCCTTATTTTCGAATCGCGAGAAGATCACGTTGTCCATCCCTCCAATGCTCCCTATATTCTCGAACATATCGGCTCGGCTGAAAAGGAGCTGATCTGGTTGGAGAACTCTTATCATGTGGCTACGCTTGATTTTGACAAGGAGCTGATCTTTGAAAAAACGGCGCAGTTTATGCGGCAGCATTCTTAAAAAATAGGGAGGCGATCACGATTACAGCACGCATACTATCGATCGACCAAGGCACTACCGGCACCACCGCGATCCTTTGGGATGAACGGGGCTGGCCCCTAAGCCGGGCTAACCGGGAGCACCAGCAGTATTACCCGCAATCCGGTTGGGTTGAGCATGATGCTGAAGAGATCTGGACGGCTACCCTGGCGGTGGCAAAAGAGGCTTTACAGAAGGCGGGAACAGAGCCCGCCGGCCTTACCGCGATCGGGATTACCAACCAGCGAGAAACCGTGGTCTTCTGGGAGCGCTCCACCGGGAAGCCTCTGGCGAATGCTATTGTCTGGCAGTGCCGCCGTACGGCGCCGCGTTGCTACGAATTAAACAAAGCTGGCCTACTGGCGATTTTTCAAGAAAAAACCGGGCTGGTTCTGGATCCCTATTTTTCCGGGACGAAGATCCGCTGGGCCCTTGAAAACAACCCTGCTGTTCAGGAGGCGGCCCGCAGGGGCGAGCTGGCCTGCGGGACGATCGATAGCTACCTTCTCTATCGCCTTACCGGCGGTCGGGTCCATGCTACCGATTACTCTAACGCTTCGCGTACCCTGCTCTTTAATATTCATACGCTGGAGTGGGATCCGCAGCTGCTGGAGATTTTAGAAGTTCCTAAAGCTATTCTTCCACAGGTTATGCCAAGCAGCACTATTTTCGGTGAAACCGACCCCGCGGCTTTTTTCGGGGTGCGGGTGCCGGTCAGCGGAATCGCCGGTGATCAGCAGGCTGCTCTTTTCGGCCAGGCTTGCTTTGAACCGGGGATGGTCAAGAACACATACGGCACGGGCTGTTTTTTGTTAATGAATACCGGGGCCAAGGCAATTCGTTCAGAATCGGGGTTGCTGACAACAGTTGCCTGGGGGGTTGACGGAGTCGTTGATTATGCTCTTGAAGGAAGCATTTTTATTACCGGTGCGGCGATCCAGTGGCTGCGCGATGGACTGAAGATAATTAACCATGTCTCGGAAACCGGGCCGCTGGCATCAGAGGTTGACAACAACGGCGGCGTCTACCTGGTACCTGCTTTTGTGGGGCTGGGTGCTCCTTACTGGGATCCCTATGCCCGCGGGCTTTTAATCGGCATTACCAGAGGAACGACGCGGGCTCACCTGGCCCGGGCCGTGGTCGAAGCGATGGCCTATCAGACCCGCGATGTGCTAGAGATTATGCGTCGTGAAGCAGGGATTCCCCTAGGCGAGCTGCGGGTTGACGGCGGAGCCAGCGTGATGGATCTCTTGCTGCAGTTTCAGGCGGATATAGCCGGCACAGTGGTGCGCCGTTCGGCCACTCTCGATACAACCGCTCTCGGGGCTGCTTACCTGGCCGGCCTGGCGGTAGGGGTATGGCCCGATCGCGCGGCTCTGGCGGAGCAGTGGCGCGAGGAGGCCGTATTCCGGCCGCAGATGGACACAACAGAGAGTGATGCCCTTTATCGCAACTGGCTCCGGGCGGTGGAGAGAGCGCGCGGCTGGATCGAAGAGAGCTGAGGGCCGACCGCTATGGAGCTGTTTTGAGGCAGCCCTTTTTTAGACTGGTGAATACAATTAGCATTATTCCCCCAATAAGCCGGAGATTATTTCGGCAGGAGGCCTAAAGATGTCTTTAAAGATTTTTCATACCGCCGATCTGCATCTGGGGATGGCCTTCAAAAATCGTCACTACCCTGAAGCGGTCCGGCAGCAGTTGGTTGAAGCACGCTACCAGGCGCTTAAGCAGCTGGTGGAGTTGGCCAATGAGGCCCGGTGCCAGCTTTTTTTGGTGGCTGGAGACCTTTTTCACCGGGCGCGGATGCCTCGCGAAGCTATTGCCCGGGTAGTGCAGCTGCTCTCCCGTTTCCAGGGTGATTGTGTAGCCATTTTACCGGGTAACCACGATTACTGCGATCGCTACAGCGGTCTCTGGAAGGAGATGCAGGAGCTCTCTTTCGATTCCCTACTGTTGTTGACCGAAACGGCACCTTACCGTCTGCATGATTACGGTATCGATGCGGTGCTCTACCCGGCCCCCTGCCATCGGAAACACTCCGCGGTAAACAGGCTGGGCTGGATCCGCGAGCTGCCGGAGAAGCCCGCCGCCAGGTGGCAGATCGGGGTTGCTCATGGTTCGATCAAGGGGCTCTCTCCCGACTGGGAGCAGCAATATTTCCCCATGGAGAAGAATGAGCTTGCCGCATTGGGGCTGCAGCACTGGTGTCTCGGGCATACCCATCTCCGCTATCCGGATCTCGAGCAGGTTGAGGGAGCAGTTTTCTGCTATAGCGGTACCCCCGAACCGGACGGTTTTGACTGCCGGCACGGCGGCTATGCCTGGGTGACCGTTCTGAACGAAGCCGGCCGCTCTGAAAGTCGCTCTTTGTCCACCGGGCGGTACCGCTTTGTAGAGATTACGCGGCAAGTAGAAAGTGCAGCCGACCTGGATCAGTTAAAAGAGGAGCTGAAGCGCTACGGCGGTCAAACCCTGGTCAAGTTGAGCCTGTCCGGGTTTTTGCCAGAAGAAGAATATCGCGAGCGCAGGCGCTGGTTTGATGAGGTGCGGTCGGGGCTGCTCTACCTGGAAGAGGACGACAGCGCCCTGGCGTTACAACTTACCGCGGAGCTCATTAAAGATCGTTTTCCGGCCGGCTCCTTTCCGCAGCTGCTCCTTTCCCGGTTGGCAGAAAAAAACGATCCTGCAGCGCTGCAGCTAGCTTACCGGCTGATCGATGAGGTGAAGAGATGATTATCGAAGAGGTCAGGCTTGCCCCATTCGGCGGTTTTAGCGATCGCCGCTATTGCTTTAAACCGGGGCTTAACGTGGTCCTCGGGCCCAATGAAGCGGGGAAGAGCACTCTGGTAAACGCTCTTTTTGCGGCGCTGTTTTTGCCGCCTGATCTAAGAAAGAACTCCGAGGATTGGAAGAGTTTTTTGGTCCGTTGCCTGCCTCATCCTGGCGGTGATACCGCCCGGGTTAGCTTGCGCTTTACCGACCGCAGCGGAGAGCGCTGTACCTACAGCTGCTCTTGGGGCGAGATAAAGGAGTCCCGCTTGCTCCTGGAGAGCGGCGCTGAGATTAACAACCTCGCCGAGATCCGGGAGCGTCTTCAAAAGGCGCTTTGTTATGGCCGCGGCACATACCAGGCGGTGCTTTTTGCCCGCCAGGACGAGATGGAGCGTACCCTGGAAAGGTTGCGCGTTGACGGTGAGGCATCGCGAACGGTATCCAAAATACTGAGGAAAGCGGTGATTGAAGCCGGCGGCGTTTCACTTGAAGAGCTGGAGGCGGCCATTGCAAAGGCCCACGAAGAGCTGCTGCAAAACTGGGACCTGGAGCGAGATGGCCCGAAGAACAACCGTGGAATTGACAACCCTTACCAACGAGGGGTAGGGTGTTTGCTGGGTGCTTACTATGAGAGTGAGACCCTGCGCCGCCGGCTGCAGCAGGCCCGCGATCTGGAAAAAGAGTACAGCGATCTAGCGGGGCAGCTGGAAGAAACTGTTGCCAAGAAGAAGCAGATCACTGGCCGGCTGCAAGAGATGCTTAACCTGGAAGACGATATCCGCCGGCGGGGTGAGCTAGAGCCGAAATTGCAGCTGCTCGAACATAAGATCTCTGACAAGAAAGATCTTCTGGTCAGATGGCCTGCCGCCGTGGGCAGTATTACCCAGTTGCAGAAGCATCTGGAGAAGGAGCGTCTCCGCCTTGCTACTCTTCAAGGAGAGCTTCAAAAGGCGAAAGAGCAGCTGGCCGCACGGCAGCAGCGTGAACTGCTGCACAAGGCCCGGCCGATACATGATCAAATTATTGAAAAAGAAAAAGAGCTTTCTGAACTGGCCAAGATCAGCGATGCTGATCTGCACTACCTAAAGGATAAGCAGAAGAAAGCCGGCGAGCTCAGGGCAGTGGTCGGGGCCATGAAGCTAAAGGTGCACTTTACCACCCGCAACCCCCAGCAGTTGAAGGTCACCTTGGGCCTGGAACAGCCTGAGATCAAGGAGATAGAGCAGGAAGCGTTCTTCGAGGGGGCAGGGCGGCTGCTTCTAGAGAGCGCCGATTGGTCGCTTGAGTTACAGTCGGGTGAAGGTGATGTCGAGGCCTTGCTTTGCGAAATTCGTGAGGCAGAAAAATCCCTGGCGGATAGGCTAAAATCTCTTGCGCTTAAAGATCTCACTGCGGCTGAAAGCACTCTTGGCCGACGCAAGAATCTGGAACGGGAGTGGGAAGGCCTTGGGGCCAGGCTGGAGGGACTCCTCGGGGATATCTCTTTTTCTGAGCTGGAGCACGAGGTATCGTTGCTACCTGCAGAAAGAGAGATGCGCGATCCCCAGGTGATCCAAAATGAGATTATAGCCTTAAGCAGATCTATCGCCGTCGAGGAGAATACGCTTACTGTGGAGCAGGAGAAAATTGAGGAATGGGCGGCGGAGCACGGCAGCCCGGAAGAGCTGGCCGGGCGGCTTGGCGAGTTGGAGAGAGAAGCTGGGAAGGTTACGGCCGAGCTAAAAACCCTGGCTCTCCTTCCGGAGGGCTTTGCTTCTGCCGATGAGTTTATGGCCCGGTTGAAAGAGCTGCGCAAACTTAAAGAGAGCTTGCAAGGTGCTGTAGTCTCATTGCAGTTCGAGCTGGAGAAGGTTCGCAACGAGCTGCCGGAAGAATCCGCCGAAGAGCTGGAGGAGGCTTTCCGCCTCAGTGAAACTGCGCTGATCCGGCTGAAAGAAGAAGCCCGGGCGCTTCTGGTCGTGGCGGCAGAGGTTCAAGCATTGAAAGAAGAGCTGGACAGTGATACTTTCGAACCGCTGGCCCGCTCCTTTGCCCGTTATCTCGGCCCGGTGACCGGCGGCCGCTATACTACCGCCGAACTGGATGGGGTGGTCCCCGGGAGCATTGTTCGAGCTGCCGGGGAGCCGCTGCCGGTAGAGCTGCTCTCTACCGGTACCGCCGGCGGGGTGGCCCTGGCGCTGCGGCTGGCCGTAGCCGAATACCTGCTTGAAGATGCCGCCGGCTTCATGGTCATGGATGATCCCCTGGTGAATCTGGACCCGGAGAGAAAAGCGCAAGCGGCCGAAGTGTTGCAAGAGTTTGCTCGCGAAAAACAGCTGATTATCACCACCTGTGATCCGGCCACGGCAGAACTGCTGGGCGGGAATATCATGAAGATGACGCTCTAGCGGTCGTCTATTATTATGGTAGGTTTATCAATTTACCTGTAGCCGGGGGAAAGCACCCCCGCTTAAGACTGGCAAAGCAGCAGCTGTTTGCCTTAGTTCCTTGTTCAAATGAATTTGGTCGCCGGTCAAGATCTTAAGAGAGGAGCTAAGGGAAATGTTGCGTTTGTCATGGGTCGAAGAGGCCTTGGGCAGGTCTACCGGTGGTACAACCGGGGAGAAGGTAACCACCCTGCCAAGAGCCGTCCGGGAGCTGATTCATCCTGGTTTCGTGCTTCAGGTCGGCAGTGGGCTGGGCTACCCCATGGCCTTGCTTTACGAGATTATCCGCCAGTTTTGGGGTCGCAACCCGGGTTTTACTTTTATTATTTACGGCGGCAGCTGCACCAACCTGGTCCCTTTTATAGCTGGCGGATTGGTGAAAAAGGTGTTGGCTTCTTACCTGGGCGATTCGTATCCTTTTCCGGCACCAAATCCCCTCATCCAGAAGTCTTTTGCCGAGGGTAAAGTTGAATTTGAAGAGTGGAGCATGCTCACCTTGACGCAGCGCCTGGCTGCCGGGGCGATGGGGCTACCTTTTTTCCCGACCCGTTCCCTGGCGGGCAGTTCGCTGGCCGATAACCTGGCCGACTTTACCCTGACTGAAGATCCTTTTACCGGTGAACCGGTCGGCCTGGTGAAAGCGCTAAATCCTGACCTGAGCCTGGTTCATGGTTGGCTAGCCGACCCCGAAGGGAATACCGTCTTGAATATGCCCCTTGTGGGCAACGCTTACGGGCCTCTTGCCGCCCGCAAAGGAGCGATTGTTACCGTGGAGAAGGTGGTTAGCGCGGCGGAGCTCTCCCGCTACCGGGAACATGTCCGTATCCCAGCGGAGGCGGTACGTGCCGTGGTCGAGGTGCCTTTCGGAGCCCATCCTTCCGGGCATCACCATTTTCCGCATTGCGGCGAAGAGCGGGGCTATGCCGAGGATCGCCCCTTTATCATGGCAGCCCGCCGGGCCAGCCGCAGCGCCGAGGACTACCAGGCCTGGCTTGACGAGTGGGTTTTGAGCTGTCCCGATCACCATAGTTACCTGGTGAAGCTCGGTGCAGAGCGTCTCTTTGCGCTGAAGGGAAAGCTTTCAATCGATGACTGGCCGCTTTATTTTTTGGAAGATGACGGTGGGGATGCGGCGTCGGCAGCGACTGCGGCCGAGCAGATGATTGCCATGGCCGGGCGGGAGATTGAGCGGGTTACCAGGCAGCAAGGTTATGATACCATCCTCGCCGGGGTTGGTGCCTCTCACCTGGCCAGCTGGCTGGCTTACTACAGTCTTCGGGAGCAGGATCGGCAGGTGGCCTTGATGGCGGAGATCGGCCTTTACGGTTATATTCCTTTACCGGGAGACTCCTTTGTTTTTGCCCTGCGCAATTTCCCGACAGGCCAGCTTTATACCGATGTTCTGCATATCCTCGGTTGTTCCGTCTCCGGCAACAACCGGGAACACTGCCTCGGCGTGCTGGGGGCGGCGCAGGTCGATTGCCGGGGGAATATCAACTCATCGCAGGTGCCCGCCGCTTCGCTTTACCTGGTCGGCTCGGGCGGGGGCAATGATGTCGCTTCGGGTGCCAACGAGGTTATCGTGGTAACCGAACAAGCCCCGCACCGTTTTGTGGGGGAGGTCCCCTTTATCACCTCCCCGGGGGAGAGGGTGACGGCGGTAATCTCGCAGTTGGGTCTCTTTCGCAAGGACCCGGTGGACGGAATTTTAAAACTGGCCGCCTACCTGGAGCGGCCCGGTATGACTGAAGCACAGGCCGTTCGTGAAATTAAGGAACAGTGCGGCTGGGAGCTGCAGTTTTGGCCGAATCTTGAGATATTGGCGCTGCCGACTGTGGAAGAGCTTTCCCGGATGCGCTATCTTGATCCCGAGCGCTATTTTACGCGCTAGCGTTTAAAAGGCTGAGTGAATTGCGGTGCCAAGCACCGCAATTCACTCAGCCTGCCCATGGCTGGTTGGGGTCGCTCGCTGGAGAACTTATCTATCTTATTCCGGCTCCAGGCTGACAAAAAGATAGAAATCCAGGTAATCTATAGTAACTTCACCTGTGGATTTATCCTCCATCCCATCGATATGTTTAAATATATAGAGCACTTGAAGATTCCCGCGGCGGTCAAGAAAAGTCATTTCGTCTTTTGCCAATAGATCTCTTTCGGCATTTTCCCGGTGCAGTTGTATGGCCATCTCCGCAATGTTTTCCCTGTAGACTAGCTCATCACGGCTTATGATCTGCAGCTGGTGGTCTTCCGGTGAATAAGATATCTCAAAATTATCTTCGTGATAACTGGAAGCTGGCTCTATCTCAGGGGAAAATTGCATGAAATAGTCAAAACCGGAGATATCCCAAAAAGCTTCCGCTGCGTTAACGGTATGCGAGAAATATGATTCTTTAATGCCGGGAAACTCGTACTCGGGACTGAGGGGAAACCCGAGCAAGGCTTCCATCCGGTCAGTTGTAAACCCTTCGGGCAACGTCCGGAGTTCTTCCAGGGCGTGGTAACGTTCAAAATAAAGGATAATCGAGCTTAATTCCCGGCGGGCGTCTTCAGGTAGATCTTCGTCCGGTGTTATGATTTTGCCATTCTGAACCAGGTTGTGGGCGGCTGCTATTTTTTCAAAGCGGCGATTCTGGCTCAGCACCGAAACAGAATAGCTGCTCCAGGGGCCGCAAACCGATAGCATTGCCACCAGGGCCAGCGAAGCGGGCAGATAAACATTTCTGGGTTCTTTGGAAATAATTAAATAGAGCATGGAACCGGTAACCCACAGACCCGCTGCCAGCACAAAGTACCTGTTTTCGGTGATGCCGTAAGCGTTAATCCGTATGCCCATGGCTATGAACATCATCGCCAGCAGCGGCAGGATCAATTTTGGAAAATAAGCGATAAATGTTTTAATCCACCGGTTTGCCTGGCGCAGGGGGTAGGTGCAGAAGATCACCAGGGTGCTGATAAGGGCGTACCAGAGGACCAGGTGTGAAACCATCATCTCGGGCCACTGCCGCGTCACCAGTATTTTGGCAAAGTAAGCATAAAGGATGGCGCAGTAAGCCATGATTAGCGGGATGACGATGTAGCTTAAAAGGACAAAGAGCACTTTAGGGTAACTTTGGGGCTCAAAATCAAGGTCGCCTGCGGGTATCTCTGCCAGGAAGAAGGCTGGTGCGAAGATTCCAGCGACTACCAGCCCGATATCGAGGTAAAGAGCTCCGGGAATATTGGCGGAAAAAAGATAATTAATGGTGGCCAGGATTGCCGAAAGGCCGCCAAAAAGGATTGCCGCATACAGGTAGGTGACCAAAAAGCTGATAAATAGTTTGATCATGTAGAGCTCGTAGTTTGGCCGGCGATAAAAATAAGGGATAAAGGTAAAGGCCAGGTAGAGAGCGAGGCTGATCGCCACATACCGCGAGACGGAGACCATGTTGAAATCTTGCAGCAAGAATAGATAGTAGAGGACCAAACCGGCCCCGGCGGCGAGATAGACAAGTATCTTAATCGGCATTTTCAGAAAAGGCGCTCTTTCAAAGAAGATCTTAATGCAGAGAGAAAGAGGGATCCCTAGAGCCAGTACCGCGGCCAGCCGCTTCAAGTTTTCGCCGAGTTCCGCATTTGCACCGGAAGTACCATGATTTAAAAATATGAGAACTATAACCGTAGCGGTACAGAAGAGCAGGGTTTCCGGGAAACGTTGCAAACCGGAGAAAAACCTTGCCGTAAAAGTTCTACCGAACACAACCAGCTTTTCGCGTTTTGTGGTTATAAGATTACGCCTCCAAACATTTATTAATTTAATTCCAGGTCTAATATATCACAAAAGGGGGGCAAGGATAACAACAATCTTTCTGCCCTATTCTTTTTCAAAGATATGCACCGCCGCGGCCGCCTCTTCAGTGCCTAAAAAACCGCCGCCGTTTTCAGTCAGGCCGATTCCGGCCCCCTCCACCTGTCTGGGCCCGGCTTCACCGCGCAATTGGGTGACTACTTCGTAGACCATCGCCAGGCCGGAGGCGCCGATAGGATGGCCGCGGCACTCTAGACCGCCAGATACGTTTACCGGGATCTTTCCACCCAGCCGCGTAGCCCCCGATTCGGCCAGGAGACCCCCTTCCCCTTCCGGGCAGAATCCTAGGACCTCGGTTTGCAACAGCTCGCCATAGGCGGTGGCATCATGGAGCTCGGCCAGGTCGATATCTTCCGGCCCTAAACTGGCGGCCTCATAAGCCTTTTGGGAGACTATCTTTCCGATATGGTCTTCTTCCAGCGGCCTTTCACGTCCGGTTCCGAGGACGGAGGCCAGTATTTTGACAGCACGGGCCTTGCTTAATCTGTTGATAAATCTTTCAGAGCAAATTACTGCCGCCGCCGCCCCATCGCCTACCGGCGAGCACATGGCCCGGGTAAAGGGATAGGCCACCGTTTTATCTTGTAAGATCTCTTCGACGCTCATCTTTTTACGAATCTGCGCATAAGGATTCAGAGCGCCATGCTCATGATTTTTTGAAGAGATTACAGCCATCTGGCGTTGGGTGCTTCCGTACCGGCTCATGTGCCAGCGAGCCCCCAGGGCATAGATATCCATAAAAATACTGCGTCCTCCGCTGCTTTCGGCCTCTTCCGGTATCTCCAGGGGCATCTTTTCAACCTGCTGCATCAGCTCGCCAATCTTATTAGGGAACTCTTCAACATCGAGGCAGGAGGCATAAGAGCGGAAAGAGAGCATCTTGTCAGTGTGGCTAATCTTTTCGGCACCCAGGGCCAGGACCAGGTCAAATTGCCCGGCTTTGATGGCCGTGTAAGCTAGGTTCAGCGCGGTCGAGGCTCCGGCACAGGCGTTTTCAGTATTGACTATGGGGATCTCCTTGATGCCGAGCGGGTGCAACATCACCTGGCCGCGTATGGAATGCTGCTCGCTAAACATGCCCCAAAAAGAGTTGGAGACATAAGCGGCCTCCAGCTCTTTACTCTCTACCCCGGCATCCTTTAAAGCATTCTCAAAGGCCTCTGCAGCGAGCTCCTTGACGGAGCTTTCTATGAACTTGCCGAACCTGGTCATCCCCACGCCGATTATATAGACATTACTCATCTACTATCCCTCCGACAAAGATAATTATAATTTTTCGCTGGCAAAAATGGCCAGGCTGTCGTTGGACCCATCTTCAATCATCGCGGCGCGAGCATCACGGAAGAACTTCTCGATGACATACTCTTTGGCCACGCCATTGCCGCCAAAAATTTGGATGGCATCACTGGCAATCTGGAAAGCAGCATCGGTACAGAATATCTTGGCCGCGATGGAGTACTCGGTAGCCGGGGGCGTGTTGCTGAGATTGTAATTAAGAGCGGTTCGCGAGAGGGCACGACAGGCTTCAATTGTTTTAAACATGTGGAAGAGTTTATAGCGCACATGCTGATGTTCGAACAGCAGCTTGCCGCCCTGGACTCTCTCCTTAGAGTATTTTAGTGCTTCTTCGTAGGCCGCCCGGGCCGTTCCGGTAAAGGTAGCCGACATGTAGGCATTGCATGTAGCCAGAGTGATGTCGGTAATCGCTTCGTAACTTTCCTGATCTACAAACATGTACTCCTGGGGCACCCTGACATTATCAAAATATATTTCTCCCTGGTTCAACTCTCTTTGGCCCATTTTGTTCAGGGGTTTCCCCCGGGAGACGCCGGGCAGGTCGAGGGGAACCATGCAGATACCGCCGCCGGCCATGCCCATGGAGGGATCGATGGTCAGGTAAACCATTGCGTGGGTGGCAATACTGCCCAGCGAGACCCAGGCAGATTTCTGCCCGTTGATCACCCATTCGTCACCTTCCAGGCGAGCCCGGCACAACCCGGCGATATTGGGGTCTTTGAACTGGGCGCTGCCTACGGCGAGGGTATCGGAGCCGTGGTCCGGTTCGGTTATCGCCCAGCAGCCAATGATCTTTGCTTCAGTATCCTCGCAGAAAGGGACTAGCAGATTTTCAATGAGGGAGTCTGAAGGGACCATCGATGCCAGAAAGGCTGGAAATGAGCTTAGCCCCAGGGCTAGGCTAAAACCGGAAGACCCATAGCCCAGCTCTTCGACGACTAGGCTTACTTCGAGGGGAGAAAGTCCCAGCCCCCCGTATTCTTCGGGTATGAGAACCTTATGTAGCCCCAGTTCGTATGACTTTTTCAAAGCATCCCACAAGATAGAATCAGGAGCGATCACCTCTTCGGGGCTCATCGCATCCAGCTTGATGCTGGCCGGGCGCAGGGTCTCGAGGGCAAACTTGCGGACAGTATCTTTAAACATGGTTTGCTCTTCGGTAACATTCATATCCAACTCCAGGTAACTCATGAGATCTTATCACTCCTTTTTTATGATAACCGACTTAAGCAGGAACCAAGATTCTGCAGGCTGTGTTATAACAAGAGGCGTCCTGCGTGTTTTCCCTTTCCCCTTTCTCCTGGAGGGAGCGGGTTAATGAAAGGAGAAGTTACAATTACCGGTTAATCGATTTGGGTGACAGGGAATCATCCCCTGTCACTTTTTAGCCCCGAGTTTCAGATATAATCTTCTGCCGCGTAGATAGTTCCTTGACCTTTATTGAACATCTCCCTCAGGACCCGTTCTAACGGTTTTTCAGATATTGTTTTCGGCAGATCATCCAGTATATGGAGGTAAGAGGGGATGAAATTTGCGCTGAGCTCTTTTTTACATTTTTCGTAGATCGCTGCAGGCTCGATTGTTTTTCCTTCGAATGGGCTGATTGCGGCTACGAGATCACTTTCTCCGGGAGCTCCGGAAGCGGCCGGTATACCGAAGACGCATACTTCGCTGACAGCGGGATGTTCGCCGATGATCTTTTCAATATGATCGGGTTGGATAAAATCGCCAGCCCGGCGCAGCTCGGTACCTTTACGGTAATCGAAGTAAAACCAGCCCTTTTCATCCCGGTGGACCATATCCCCGCTTCTAAGCCAGCCGCCCGCTGTTTTCTTTTTCGATTCCTCCGGCAAACCGAGATAATCAACCTTTGTTTCTCCTCTGAGCATCCGGAAAATCAGCTCACCGGTAACACCTGCCTTAACTTCATTGTCGTTTTCGTCAACTACTTTCAGCTCCATCACGCCGGGTATCCCTTTACCGAAAGAGCCAATTGGCCCCTTACCAGGGGGTTTATAAGCAAAACCGCCTTCTACCGAGCCGTACCATTCCAGGATCTGGACATTGAAGCGCTCCTCAAAAGATTCCCAAATTGCCTTGGGGGTTCCGGCGCTGATCACCGTTTTAACCGGGTTGTCTCCGTCATCGGGCCTGGGGGGTTCGTTGTAGATAGCAGCCATCATGCCACCCAGCAGAGAGAACGAGGTGCAGCCGTACTTGCGGCAGATATCCCAGATTCTACTTTTGGTAAAGCGCTGGCTGAAGACTGCCTTGGTTCCCGAATAAAGCGCCGGGAATAGCGTTACCGCCTGGGCGTTGCCATGTGAAAAAGAAAGTCCCGAATAGAGAATATCGTGCGGCTTATACTGCCAGACAATTTGCGTAAGAATGCTGTAGAGGCCGGTACGGTTATTTCGAATCAGCACCCCTTTCGGGTCGCCGGTGGTCCCGGAGGTGTAAATAATCTGCATCGGGTGCCGGACATCCATAATTTGCTGATCGACTGTTTCCCAGGTATCCTGCTCCAGGATTTCATTTAAGGTTTCATATTTAGGGGAGGGGGAGATCTCTTGCTCCGGATAATAAGAGACGATGACGGTTTTTACTTGGGGCAGTTCGTTGGCGATCTCTTCAAGATCGGCGAGGCATTCTCCGGAGCAGAGCACCGCTTTGGCGGTGCTGTGGTTAATGATAAACTTTAAACGATCCCCCTTGTAGCGGGGATCAACCGGCACGGCAATTGCCCCGACGACAATGCCCCCTAACAGGGCATAGATAAATTCGGGATGGTTGCGCATATAGATAGCAAAATGATCTCCCTTGCCGATACCCTGCTCAACAAACCAGCGGGCGATCTTGTTTGATTTTTCATGGAGCTCTTGATACGTGACCACATCTTCCCCGAAGTTGCCTTTCTCAAAGATAAAGATCGGTTTACCGGGTGTTTCGTTTGCTTTTATCTCCACAAAATGGGAAGCGATGACCTGGTTTAAGTGGGCCTTACCCATTTTGATCCTCCTTTCTACTTTTGCTCAGTCTTCAATGGCACCGATAAAGCCCCTGGTATATGTGGGGAACTCTTTTTCAAAAATTTCATCCCAATAGTCATCAGTCCAGAACTGGTGACGGTCGAAATAGGGGTCCCTCTTTGCGGCGCTGACGGAAAGGGTGACCACGATATCAACATCCTCGATTATCTCCAGGGCCCGGGCTCCAAAAGCCAGTGTGCTAAAGACGCGGTTATAGAGCCCCAGGCGCCAGGCCATCGCCGCCGCAGCGTTAACAGCAATATTCAGGTTGAGATTTTTAAACTGGCAACTAGGTCCTTCTGCCATCAGTGACTCGGTTGGCTCGGATCGGTTAAGTTCGGCGCAGGTACGAAAGCCGCAGGCTCCGCAATTGTAGTTAAAGGGAGACTTCCTGGTATCTCCGAAGATAATCAGGGCGCATGGTTCTTTAATGAGCTCGATAACATGTCGTCCGTCCCTTGCAGCCAGGGGTGACATGTCGGCCATTGAATAGGCAAACTGGGCGATCTGTTCCATCTCTTCTTTGCCAGCCACGATTATCTTTAAAGTATTGCGGGCGGCAAAACGGTAGCTGTTATGAGCAGCCAGGACTATTAACTCGATAGCCCGGTCCAATCCATTTTGGACCAGCTCTTCCATTTTACGGATAGCCATACTATTCCTCCTTTTAGGGGCGAATTTCTCTCCTTAACTGTAGATCGATCTAAACTGCGGCCAGAGACGCTTAATAATCCGATCGCTCATGGTGCGCTCGTTGATTTCGTCATAATTTTTAGGGATGTCCCTGAACGGGCTCTTTTCGGTAATGGAAATAGCTACCGCCAGGGCCAGGCCGGTTTCCCGGGGCAGCAGCTTCATCCTCATGGCTGCTGCTCCGGCCGACCAGAAGACGCCGTAATCGATTCCTAAGTTTCTGGCCAGTGAAATAATTCCATCGACAGCGTAGGCGATATTGTTGGCCCGGAAAATGCAAAGCGGTCCGGGGAAGGCGATGCTCTTTTCGTGCGGTAGTCCTTCAACTTTACGCAGATTGTCGCAGGTCAGCTGGCCGCACATATTGCAGTTTATATCTGCCGGGTCGTTCTTGCTGCGCAAAGAGGTGATCAGCAGCAGGGCATCGGCGTCCCGTAGCATCATGGCATCTCGCTTAAAAAAGTGCCAGCTTTTGTTGTCCCCGGCCATATCTTCTACAGCCTGGCAGAGATCTTCGATCTCGCACTGATCGTCGATAATATGGATGGTGCACTCGCCGACACCGCCGACTCGCGGTGTGGTTGTCGCCGAAGCCAGTAGCAGCCGGGCGGCGATTTTAGCCGCTGCTCTGCGATCCTTTTCAAACTGTTTCAAGGGTCTTTCCATATTTTTGTCCTCCTTTACCGGGGGTCATCTACAGAACTCCGTGTTTTTTAGCAATATCAGGGTACATTTCAAAAGCAGGCTTGAGCAGCGGCAGCAAGTTCAGCACTTTGGGCATCGGTCCCTTGGCTTTGATCGCTCCTTTGGCCAGGGCCACCGGCATCTTAATCTCCTGCAGCCAGAACTGGTGGCAGGTATCCCCGCTCAGGGTCATTTCCACGGTAGGTTTATCATCGTTTTCCCCGCAGATAATATTACCGTCCCGGCATAACCAGATGTAGCCATCAGGCTGATCGATAGTAAACTTGATGGTGATTTCCGATTCGAGAAACTTCGGTCCGACATCCGGGTGCTCCAGTAAAGACTGGAAAAGCTCTCCCAGAACCTCATACATTTTTTGCGTGCTTTCAAAGACAGCCATTTTCTCTTCTCCTTTCAATTTGGTTTAAATTCAGTTTAAAAAAACTGTAGCAAACACCTCCCTAGGATAAATTAAGGCGCTTATCCTGGTAACACTGTGCAACCGTTCGAAATTCCATCGATGATAAAGGTAACTACTAGTTTTTATATTAATAGATAACTGAAAATAGAAGCAGATCAATTTAAAGGGAGACTTAAATCGGCTTTGAAGAGTAAAAAAAGCAGCAAAGAAAGGTTAAATAACTTTATTTAATCCATGTGCCTGTTTGGGTCTTAGCCGTGTCTTTCCACATATCTTCGTCAAAACGGGCTGGTATCATCAGAACCAAAATTCCTTTCCCCGTTGATCATCCAGTAGTTCTGGTTATACCCACATGTTGACCATCTCTACTAAAGTCTCCTTTGGCAAGTCCATTAACTCATTTTGTAAAAGTTCTAAAGTACCTTGCCTAGCGTTGTCGGCTTAGGTGCTGTCTTTATCTTACCACCTTTCATAATATTTATAATAATCTTTTTATTTTTAGCATTTTATCATTTATTGTAATTAGTGTCAAGGCTTAGCAGTGTTTATTGGGAAACTTACGCTGTATGTGCCAACGGGGGAAAATACGGGCTGAAAAGGTAGGTTGGGCGTGGTTGCTTACCACTAAGGCCTTAGCAGATTTATATTGACCGACCATGGATCCGCGATAAATAATGGAAAGGTTTTGAGTGTGGAAGAAAAGTCGGTAAAAAAGAGGAAGCGTGGAAATATTAAATATGTATCCATTGAGTAGGGAAATCAGCAGTTAACAGGTAATTATTTTACAACTTTCCTACAACCTCTTCGCAGCTTTTCACAACTTTTTATGGCTATTATTGGTATTATATCCAGTAATTAGATGCCATATGTTATGACATAAAACAAGCAAAAGCCCCGGAGTGTCAGGCTTTTTCCGGGGTTTTTGTTGGTGGGCCATCCAGGTTTCGAACCCGGGACACCCTGATTAAGAGTCAGGTGCTCTGCCAGCTGAGCTAATGGCCCCGCATTTAGGATTTTACTACAAGAAGAGGCCGAAGACAAGTCTTTTTTTTGGAAAAGAAACTGCCTCCTTTAAGGTTTGACCATGTGAAATGCGTGTTGCAAGCCCAGCGAACCTGGCGAAAGTAATTATAAAGATTTAGCTGCCCGGGCTGGTCAAGCTCTAATCATCCGCAGCGGGTTTCGTGACGGGTTTGATATGCTCTGCTTTATACTGGTAGTATCGTTTCAGCACGTCAGGATTAGCTTTAAGAAATTTGTAGAGAAATTTAATTTGTTGAAATGCATCCATGCTAAGGTGGTGCTCGATCATCTCTGTATCCTGCAACAAGTAAGGCTCTTTTACTCCAATCAACTTTAAAAAATTTTCGATAACGATGTGCCTTTTTAGAAGAAAGTTGCCCAGTTTTTCTCCTTTTTCGGTAAGGCGGATTAGGCCGTACTTTTCATAGTTTAACAGCCCCAGCCGGGTCAGCTTCTGGACCGTTTTAGTAACTGAAGAAGCTCGCACATTCAGCCGGGCTGCCAGTTGGGTTGTGCGAGCGTAGCCCTCCTTAAGGTGGAGGCGATAAATCATTTCCAGGTAGTCCTCCATGCTCGGGGTCATCTGTTGCCGAGTGGGCATCGTCAGGTAACCACGAAAAGTATAAAACTCCCGCTCTTCAGTCATTATAACTGTTTCACTCCTTTCCATCGTTTTAGTTACTTACTGGTGGCGTGGCTGTAGCATCAGCGAAGTGCCAGCATATATTAGCCAAGAGAAAATTTTTTTCCCGTCTCTAGCTTATGTGACCACGGGGGTAAGAAGACCCTTTAAGGAGGGGTTAAACGATGAGTCAAGGGTTAATCCCGCTGCACAGGCTGCCGGTAGGCTCCCGTGGCCGGGTCAGGCAGATCAATATTACCGGTGCTGTTAGAAGAAGAATGCTTGATCTGGGGCTGACTTTTAGCACGGAGGTAGCTGTGCTTCAGAAGAGCCCTTCTGGGGACCCGACAGCTTATTTTATTCGCGGAGCGGTAGTTGCCCTGCGCTCGCAGGAAGCTTCGCAGATATTGGTCGCCCCGGTAGATTAAAATTAAAAAAGGAAAATCGCACCATGTTTTTAACAAGGCAGTCGACCGGCAGTAGCGGAGCCAAAGGATACCTACCGGATGGGCTGGTAGTTGCCCTGGCCGGCAATCCCAATACTGGGAAAAGCACAGTTTTTAACAGCCTTACCGGGATGAAGCAGCATACTGGAAACTGGACCGGAAAAACGGTAGCTTATGCTCGGGGAAGATACCGCTACCGCGGGCTCGATTATATTCTGGTGGACTTGCCGGGCAGCTACTCTCTGCTTGCCTCTTCGGTGGAAGAAGAGGTGGCGCGGGACTTCATCTGTTTCGAGCATCCCGCTGTTACCGTAGTAGTTGTCGATGCTACCTGTCTGGAGCGAAACCTGAACCTGGTGCTGCAGATTCTCGAGATCACGGCTCACGTGGTCGTCTGCGTTAATTTACTCGATGAGGCGAAGAGAAAAAAGATCCGGTTGGATCTGTCTGCACTCTCCCGGATCCTTGGCATTCCCGTGGTCGGGACAAATGCCCGCGAAGGGCAGGGGTTGGAACAGTTACAGGAGGCGGTTAGCCGGGTTGCCAGCGGAAAGCTGCTGGCGGACTCGCTAAAAATTACTTACAGCCGCCCGGTTGAAGAGGCGGTGGCACTGCTCGAGCCTGCCGTGCGCAAGCTGATCCCTGCAGACCTGGATAGCCGGTGGGTTTCTTTGCGACTGCTGGATGGGGATAGTACACTTGACCGATCGTTAAATCGGTTTTTAAATACTTATCTCCATCAAAATGAGGTACTTACAGCAAAAATTGCCGAAGCCAAAGCGCTGCTTAAAAAAGAAAGCGGCGGTAAAACAGCGTCCGATCTTATCGTTACCGCCATCTTCGAGACAGCCGAAAATATAGCCCGGCGGGTTACCGCTGCGGCGGTGGACCAGGCTCGGCAGTGGGACCGTCGCCTTGATCGCCTGTTGACTTCCAAAGGATTTGGCATCCCGGTTATGCTAGCCCTGCTGGGAGTCCTTTTTTGGATCACCATTACCGGAGCAAACTATCCTTCGCAGCTCCTGGCCACGGCCTTATTTTGGATTGAAGGCCGTCTGAGCAATATTATTCTTGCCACCGGGGCACCGCCGTGGCTGCACGGGGCCCTGGTTACAGGTGTTTACCGGACTCTGGCCTGGGTGGTATCGGTAATGCTCCCTCCGATGGCCATCTTTTTCCCGCTGTTTACCTTTCTTGAAGATCTGGGCTATCTGCCCCGGGTCGCTTTTAATCTTGATCATTTTTTTAAAAAAGCCGGCGCTCATGGGAAGCAGGTCCTAACGATGTGCATGGGGTTTGGCTGCAATGCTGCCGGGGTGGTCGCCTGCCGGATAATCGATTCGCCGCGCGAGAGGCTGATCGCCATTCTCACCAACAACTTCGTCCCTTGCAACGGCCGTTTTCCCACCTTGGTTGTCCTGGCGACAATTTTTCTTGGCGGTCCCCGCGGCTTCAGCGGTTCATTGGCTGCTACGGTGGTAATCCTCGGTGTGATCGTGCTTGGGGTGATGGTTACCCTGGTTATCTCGAAGATACTGTCGCAAACCATTTTGAAAGGGTTCTCCTCCACATTTGCTCTCGAGCTGCCCCCTTACCGCAGGCCGCAGTTAGGACGGATCCTGGTGCGCTCTTTTATTGACCGGACCCTTTTTGTTCTCAGCCGTGCCGTAATCGTGGCCGCGCCGGCAGGCCTGGTCATCTGGCTAATGGTTAATCTGAAGATTGGTGCTCTCAGCGTTCTTGACTATAGCGCCCGTTTTCTCCAGCCCTTCGGAGAACTGCTGGGGATGGATGGTTATATCATCATGGCTTTCCTGCTTGGCTTCCCTGCAAATGAGATCGTTATTCCGATCCTGATCATGAGCTATCTGGCGACCGGTTCGCTTATGGATTTGGGCTGCCTTAATCAGTTGCAGATGCTGCTGGTAGAAAACGGTTGGACCTGGCTTACCGCGGTCTGCGTGATGCTTTTTTCGTTGAATCATTTTCCCTGCGGGACGACGCTGCTGACCATTCACCGGGAGACGCGCAGCATCAAGTGGACGGCGGTGGCCTTCCTCATCCCAACATTGACCGGGATTATCATCTGCTTTCTGGTAGCCCAGACCGCTCGGTTGCTGGGGCTGGCGTAGGGAACTTGTAGGGTACTTCAGGTGAGTATATTTTCCCCAGGTCAGCTTAAGATCTATCCCTTGAAAAGGGCTTTTCTTCACGTTATAATTTCGAACAAAGATAGCGTGTTAGAATTCTTTGACTGAAACCGGGGCACTCATACTGAACGAAGCTCGCCCGTAAAGCTCTTGAACTGGTAACAGAGATTATAGGGTAATAAGGTAGGGTGACATCATTGTTTACCTTAAAGGATGTAGGCTACAAAAATATTTTAGAAATTGATGATCTGACAATTCCTGGCCTACAGACTACTTGTATTGTTGGAGAAAGTGGCAGCGGGAAAACTACTTTGTTGAAACTTCTTAATCATTTACTTACTTGTGATCGGGGCGAGCTATTTTTTAAAGGAGAAAATATTAAAAATTTAAATCCGGTAGAGTTGAGGCGAGAGCTAATCATGCTTCCCCAAACACCTCTTATCTTTCCCGGAACCGTCAAAGACAACCTGCTGATCGGGCTCCAGTTTGCAGAGAAACCCCTTGTAAACGATAGTGTGTTGGAAGATATTTTAACAAAGATGAGATTAAATAAAGATTTGGCACAAAGTGCAGCTGTACTTTCCGGAGGGGAAAAACAGCGTCTCGCTATCGGCCGGATTATCCTAATGGAACCAGATGTGTTTCTACTTGACGAGCCCACATCTGCCCTGGACGATGGCACAGAAGAGATAACTATGGATATGCTTACCTCATTTGCTGGTAAACGGCATAAGACAATAATTATGGTAACCCATTCCCAGGAAATAGCCCATAAATATGGTGACACGGTCATTACTTTGCAAAATGGAAAAGTTTTTAAAGTGGAGGAACGGAAAAATAATGGCGAATATTGTGGAAATTGAACTATGGCGCCTGCTATTAGGGTACCTGTTTTTGGTTTTATCATTGTTAATTACATTTCGGCTGGGGGTTAAGCGGGAAAAAGAAATAGTTACTGCCACCTTAAGAATGACAGTACAGTTAATTTTAATGGGCTATGTTCTGGTGGCTGTTTTTCAAGTAAACCACCTGCTTCTTTCCCTTGCTATCTTTACTTTAATGGAGTCTTTTGCCATTTATAACATTCACCAGCGCGTTAAAGTTAAGATAAACGCGAAACTGCGGCGCGTTATTGTTCTTTCTATGCTGATCGGCACCAGCATACCGCTCTTTTTCTTTCTGGCTGTAGTTATTAACGTGAAGCCGTGGTACGAAGCCCGCTATTTTATCCCCATTGCCGGCATGATTGTCGGAAATTCTATGACGGGTATCTCCCTGGGGGTAGAAAGATTGATTAATGGTATGCAAGCCGGCAGGGAGTGGATAGAAGGAGCCTTGATGTTGGGGGCTACACCCTATGATGCTTCAAAGATGGTAGTACATGATGCCTTCAGTGCGGCGATCATGCCTACCATTAATTCCATGGTAGGGATGGGGATCGTTTTTTTGCCGGGGATGATGGTCGGCCAGATTCTTTCTGGTATCTCGCCCCTTGTTGCGATTAATTATCAAATTGCTATTATGCTCGGTATCGTTGGTAGCGTTTTCCTGACCATTTTTATTTTACTTCAATTAGGTTATAAAACATTTTTTAATAAGTGCTGCCAGTTGCTATTGTAAGTGGCAGGGAGATTGTCCTGAACGCCTTAGCTGTTCTTAATGCCAGAGAGAATTCGGAAAAAAATAGCTAAGGAAATAATTATGCCGGTAGGGTTTTGTGGTTTTCCCGTGGAAGTAATGAAATAATGTGGAAGTAATTATGATAACTGTTGTAGTAATCTTAATTCGAGAGGTAAGCGATGGAAGCAATCGGCTGGCAGAAAGAATCTATTATTAACCGGCATGGTTTAAAGCTGGCGGTGCTGCTGCGGGCGGCTGAACCGGTGGAGAAAGGCGGCGGGGCCGGTCTGGCGGAAGAGGCAGTCTCCGGACAGAGCGTCCTTTTACCGCCCCTGGTCATCGTCTGCCACGGATTTACCGGGAGCAAGGAGGGCGGGGGCGGAGCCTTGGCCATGGCCGATCAATTGGCCCGCCGTGGATTTGTCACCCTGCTTTTCGATTTTACAGGTTGCGGCGAGAGCGAGGGGCTCTGGGAAGAGATCACCCTTTCGCGGCAGGTTGATGACCTCGGCGCCGTGGTCGACTGGGCCTGGTCAAAAGGTTACCGGCGGATTATCCTTAACGGGCGCAGCTTCGGCGGGACCACCGTTCTGGCTTATGCCGCCGCTGACCGGCAGATTGCCGCCGTCTGCACCTGGGCCGCCGTGGCGCGGCCGCTGCGGCTTTTCAGCGGATTTACTTCAGAAAAGGGTAACCTTAGCGGCCCCGCAGGTGAAAATATCTCTTTTTTTGACGGGACCGGATCGATCTGCTTGCAGAGACGTTTTTTTCAGGATCTGCAGCGCCACGACCTGCCGGGCTGCGCCGCGCGGATCTCCCCGCGCCCCCTGCTGCTAATCCACGGCAGTGCCGACGAGGTAGTCCCGGTTGAAGATGCGCAGTTGCTCTTTGATTCTGCCGGCGAGCCGAAAGAGCTGGCTTTGGTAAAAGATGCCGACCATCGTTTCACCGACCACAGGCAACAAGTTTGGAATCTCTTCTTCGAATGGCTCTAGCTTAGGACACCGGGCATACACTGCTTCTCCACTCTTACTTTTTATCTCTTGTACAAATCTGCTTTCATTGCGGTAAAAATTGATCTTTTGCTCTGGGGATGCTTTCATCAAAAATAGTTATAATATTCTCATTGACAAGAATATATAGTCAAAGATATAATTATTTACATAAAACAAGTTCGGGGAGGGGTTATTTTGAGAAGACGGGCTGTCTACATAACGCTTACCTTATCGGTGGTTCTCCTTCTTCTCTTTACGGTTAGCGGATGCTCTTCGGAAAAAACAGGGATTTTTGACCTGGCCAACTGGTTTTTACACCAGAAAAGTGGTTTGCCAGTTTACAGCGGCACCGTGCCGGCTAAAGTTAAAGCCCCGGTGGAGATCTATTTTGACGATTACGGCGTGGCGCATATACTGGCTGACAATGAAATTGATTTAATGTACGGCCAGGGATATGTTCAGGCGATGGAGCGGCTGTTCCAGATGGATCTACTCCGTCGTTCCATCGGCGGGCGGCTGGCGGAGATACTAGGCCCCGACCTGGTCGAGTCGGATCGCTTTCACCGGACTATCGGCTTCCGGCGGGCCGCGGAGAAGAGCTACGAGGCACTCACCGGTGAAACCAAAGAGCTGCTTCAGGCCTATGCGGATGGAGTGAATGATTATATTGAACAAAACCAAAAGAACCTACCGCCAGAATTTATTCTCTTCGACTATACCCCGGAGCCGTGGGGTCCGGTGGATTCTGTCTCTATCTCTAAGCTGGTAGCCTGGTTCTTGGGGGGTAATATGGATACCGAGCTTTTACTTGCGGCTCTTGTTGATGAGGTCGGCATGGAGAAGGCTGCCGAACTGTTTCCTTCATATCCTGAAGAGGGGCTTACGATTATGGAGCCGGCCTCAGCCGTATTGAGCAGTAAAAGCGCGTTGGATCTGATTGCGCTAAGCGGCGGAGGTAACTTTCCCCAGGGACTTCCGGGGGTCGGCTCGAATAACTGGGTTGTCAGCGGCAGCCGAACTGCATCCGGCGGGGCTATGCTGGCCAGCGATATGCACCTTCAGCTTGATTTACCCCCGATCTGGTACATGAACTACCTCTCATCTCCTGAAATAAAGGTTACCGGGGTAATGTTTCCCGGTATTGCTGGTGTCATTGCCGGATACAATGAACGAATTGCCTGGGGTGAGACCAACCTTGGCCCCGATGTGATGGATCTTTACCAGATTAAATTTAACGAGGCGGATGACACCCTTTATCTCTATAATGATGAGTGGGTCCAGGCCGAGGTGTTTGAAGAGACGATCAAAGTAAGGGGCGGTGAGGACGAGAATTTACGGGTACGGGAGACCTGTTTCGGACCGGTCATCTCCGACGTGGTTGAATTAAGCCCCGGTGATCTGCCGTTGAGCATGCGCTGGACAGCGCTGGACGCTACTCTCGAAGCTGATGCCATGCTGGCCATGACCCGCGCGGCTGATTTTGACGAATTTCGCCAAGCCCTGCAGAAATTTATGGCTCCGGCGCAGAACTTTGTCTATGCTGATGTAGAGGGTAATATCGGCTATCTCGGGAATGGTCTCTTCCCCATTCGTAGCGAAAGCCACCGCCAGAAGGGGAACGGCCTTCTTCCGGTACCGGGTTGGAGTGATGAATATGCCTGGACCGACTGGGTTCCCTGGGACGAGATCCCTTCGCTCTACAACCCTCCGGAGGGGCTGATTGTTACCGCCAATCATAAGGCGGTTGCCGACGACTACCCTTATTTTCTCTCATACGAGTGGGCTCATCCCAGCCGGGCCCTCTCCATTCAGCGGGAATATGAAGGGCGTAATGACCTGACGCTTAAAGATATGCAAGACGGGCAGGCCTGCTTTTACAACAGCCATGCTGAGGAAGTCGTTCCCCACCTGGTCGGTTTGCTTAAAGGAGCGGCGCTGGACGAGCGTGAAGAGGAGGCCTTACGCATCCTGGAACAGTGGGGACACGAACCCGTGGAGACGGTTGATTCAGCTGGTGCGGCCATCTTTCACCGGCTCTATACGCTGCTCATTAATAATATTTTTGAAGGGCAGGTCTCCGGGGAGCTTTTAGAACGACTGCTTAATTATTCATCCCTGGAGATTGACCGGCTGCTGACAACGGAAGAAACGTTGTGGATTGAAGATCACGCTGCGCTGGTCCGAGAAAGCTTCTCGCAAACCGTGGCTGAACTAAGTGAAAAGCTGGGGGATGAGGTTGCCGCCTGGCGGTGGGGCGAGGTTCATACTCTTACCTTCAAGCATAGCCTTGGCGATGCGGTTAGTAAAAGTCGTTACAACCGCGGGCCTTTTGAAGTTGGCGGCAGCGGTTCGACCCCGGGAGCGCTGGGTTATAGACGGCAGCTTGAACTGCCCTACGAGGTTTACGCGGGCGCCCCCTGGCGCTATGTAATCGACCTCTCGGATCACACTGCCTTCGATATACTGGCCATCGGCAATTCCGGGCATTTCCGCAGCCCGCATTACGATGACCTGCTGGAGAAATGGCTGCAGATGGAATATAAAGAGCGGCTCTTTGACCAGGATGAAATTAAGAAGCTGCCGCAGAAGCTTCTCCTCGAGCCAGCTGAAGGGGAGCAATAGAGGGGCCCTGGCGTTTGTTTACTTTTCGGTTGCTAACGGGTTTTTGCCACGATGATCTACGGGGCTGCTATCCCAAGCAGCCCCGTAGATTAAAAGCTTGGCTGGGGCGGTAGGATTCGAACCTACGATGCGGGATCCAAAGTCCCGTGCCTTGCCGCTTGGCTACACCCCAGCAGAGATAAAAATGGGGTGAGTGATGGGATTCGAACCCACGACCTCCAGGGCCACAACCTGGCGCTCTAACCAGCTGAGCTACACCCACCTCGCGATGATAATTTTAACATGCACCCGTCCAAAAGTCAACGCACAGCGAAAGATAAGAAGAGTACACCACAAGAGGTTACCTCTTTACTCAAATGCCGGCTACCCGGTTCTGCAGTACCTGGAAAACCTTTTCGCGGTTGAGATGGGGGTACCGGCGATGAATCATTTCAAGGCAGATCCCGGCCCCGTAGTCCATGCCCTGGCAGCCCAGCAGTAGAAGCACATCGCCGGGTTGGGCGCGGGAGAGCCCCGCAGCTATTGCTTCTGGCAGTTCTTGATGAAGCTCGACTTCAATTCCCGCTGCCTCCATTACCTCTGAAAAAACCTGTACCTCCTCGGGCGTAACCAGATCCTTTTCGGTGACATGGCTGCTGCTGGTGGTAGCGATGATCTCCTTAATGCCCAGTTGAGGCGCCCACGCGGCCATTGTTTCGGCGTTTTCGCGGTTTACGGTGACGCCGCGGCTGCCGCGGATAGCATAAACGAGGTGCAGCTGGCGGTATTTCATAAACTTTAACGTCTCCAGGGTGACATTGATATTGCCGCTGTTGGCGAAATGATCGTCGATCACTTTAAAATCACCGTCAAAAATTAGTTCAAAGCGGCGCTCCACCCCGCGAAAATTTTCCAGAGCCCGCTGGATCTCGGCAATGGGAACACCGCAGAGCAGGCCGCAGAGCAATGCGGCCATGGTGTTGTAGACGCTGTGCAGCCCTAAAACTGAAAGTTTAATTGGAAAATTGTGCCGGCCCCGGGCAAGGTTTTTTGCCAGGCCCGGCTTTTTAAATTCAACAATAAAATTGGCTCGCCCGGTTGTCAGGTCGAGATCTTTGACCAGGCAGTCGGCCTCGCTGTTTTTGATTCCGTAGGTTAGTGTCTGGGCAGCGGTCTCTTTACTCAGCGAAGCGGTATAGGGGCAATCCAGGTTAAAGATAGCCCACTGCTCCGGTTTGGCCTGCCGGATTAAGCTAGCTTTGGCCTGAAAATAATTTTCAAAAGAACCGTGTAGATCGATATGCTCGCGACTGATATTGTTCAGAACAATGATGTCGAAGTCGACAGAGCCCACCCGGTGGAGCTCGAGACCCGAAGAGGAAACCTCCATGGTTACGTGCGAGACCCCTTGTTCAACCATCTGGTGAAGAAAATAGTGTAGATCAAGCGATTCAGGCGTGGTTAGCACTGCCGGGCGGATCGTGGTGCCAGCTTTGACGATAACAGTACCGATTAGCCCGGTTTTAAGTTGATGCTCCTCCAGTATGGCGTTGGTCATAAAGCTGGTCGTGGTCTTACCGTTGCTAGCGGTTATCCCGATCATCTTTAGTTTCCGCGAAGGGTGGCCGTAGAAACAGTCTGCCAGGGTAGCCAGGGCACGGCGGCTATCTGTGACGCGAAATTGAGGCAGCTTCACCTGTGGTTGAATCTTTTCCACCACGGCGGCGACGGCGCCGTTTTCTTTGGCTTGGTCCAGAAAGCGATGCCCGTCGGTTTTAAAACCCTTGATGCAGACAAAAAGCATCCCCGGCAGCACTTTTTCCGAGTGGTAAGCCAAACCGGTGACAGCCGGGTTAACTTTAGTATTTCCCTCCAGGATTTCGAGATTGCTGAGCAGATCTTGTAGCATGATCATCTGTTTGACGCACCTCTTTCTGACAACGGTGAGCCCTTTCATGTTTCTCGGAACAGCTTTTTAAATCCTGCTGTCCGGAGGGGCCGGTTACAATCTCAATTATTACCAGATGATCGCCGGTCGATGCACCGCCTGGCGAACATCCTTTAAATTCTTTATGCGACTGCCGGGTGAATTAGTCCGTCTTTGTCAAAGAACCCGCTGCAGCGGGTTCTTATCAGGGCTATCCCAGCTTTATCCATGGCGTCTAAAGAAGCGAACTACTCCTCAATTATGATTGACTCGGTGGGACATTCTTCGGCAGCTTCGCGGCATTGTTCTTCGTACTCTGCAGGAACCGGATTTTCTTTTACTTCGGCTTTTTCATCGCCAAGTTCAAAGACCTCCGGGCAGATATCTTCGCAGACACCGCAAGCACTGCACTCATCATCAACTCTAACCTTCATCTCGATCCTCCTCAAACATTTTATCGATTAATCATTCATTATTTCGCTAAATAAGGGGTTATTCCTTTTTTTTAGAGCAAATAAATTAAGTTTACGAATAAAAAAATAGCGGCTGGACGGGAAAAATCAAAATATTCTTGAAGGAATTACCTGGTTTACCGTGAATAAAAAATAAGGCAACCAGTCAGGTTAATAACCTTATCGCCAAGGAGAGAACAATGCAAAGATCGAAACAGCATCGAAAAGGACGCCGGAGACGCCAAGGCGGCGGAAAAACCTTCATAATTTTAGCCCTGGTGGTAATTCTGGGGATATCGCTATGGAGTAGCTTTTGCCGGGTATCCGCTGAGATAGAGGCTGCTGCAGAGAAATTTATGGAGTGTGTTGTTGCCAGTGATACCGCCGCTGCTTCAGCCTTTATCTTCGATGAAGAAGAGCAGGTTTCCAAGTTGGATTTACTCATTGTTCTCTTCCAGGGCGATGATTTTACTTACAGTTCTACCGGTTGCAGCCGCCCGACAGGGCTTTTCAGTGGAACCTCCTTGATCCACTTTTACAGCGACGGCTCTCTCTATACTGTACCGTTGCAGTTGGTTCGCCGCGAGGGGAGCTGGATGATTAAAGCTTTGCCCGATGCGCGGAACATGGACGGGGCCCTAGTCGAAAAATTTGAATCCGGTTCACTACACCTTCTCTGGCAGGGTGAGCGGATTAAGATACCGGTTCCCGACAGATCGACCATTGAACCGGGGAAGGTTGCCCGGGTGCAGACTCTCGGCAGCGCGGTGATTATCAGGCCGCTGGAAGAGCGTTCCCTTTCCCGGCTACTGCGGTACAGTGATTGTGAATGTGAAGGTGAGCTCGAGGGAAACCTGGTTATGGAGAAGCCGCTCTCAGTTTACCTGATCGAGTCGCGAACGGCTCAGGCCCGGTCGGGGTCACTGGCGGACCTGGTTGTCGGCATGACCGATCTTTTACTCTACCTAGCGGAAGGGAAGGTCGTTGCGGTAAAGATTGAGCAAGACTTTTTGCCACAGACGGTTCGGGTCCTGTTAAGGCAAAACCTTAGCCAGCTGAGCAGTGAATCTCTTTTTCACGAACGGCTTTGCCTGAACAGCACCCGGGGATATAATCTTGAGGACAAACAGGGCGGGGCTCTTTTTACCTTTGAGCCCGGGCAAACGTTGGTCGTTGAACCGGCCGGGGATTCGATCAAGGTTACTCCGGAAGGACTGGAGAGCATTATTTTCACAACGCGCATCTTTCTTTCTGCCCATCAGAACGGGATGATCATGATCGAAAACCTGACCCGCGACGGCTGGCCCGGGGGGATTCCGGCTTACCGCGGCACTTTGGAAATTTCAAACCAGGAGGGGCGGCTGATCGCTGTAAATGAGCCGGATCTTGAAAAATACCTCTACACGGTTGTGCCCAGCGAGATGTCTGACCAATTTGGCTTGGAACCACTAAAAACGCAGGCTGTTGCCGCCCGCTCCTATGCTTACCGCTCTATTTTTAGCAGCGGTTACAGCTGTTATGGAGCCCATCTGGACGACAGTGTTGTCTCGCAGGTCTACAACAATATCCCCGAACAGCCGGGTGCGGTTGAAGCGGTGGAGTCAACTGCCGGAATGGTTCTTTTTTACGGGGATCAGGCCGCTGACACCCGTTTTTTTTCAACATCCTGTGGGTTTACCGCTAACTATCATGAAGTTTGGTCCGATCCCGAAACCGGTTCTTTTCCGGCAGAGCCGGTGCCCTATCTAAAGGCAGTTTCCCAGGTTCTGGGTGAGAGTTTTGAACTGGAGCGAGAAGAAGAGCTGGCACGTTTTCTGCAGCACGGAGACTGGCCGGCTTATGACCGCGATTCCCCCTATTTTCGCTGGCAGGTGAAGATGAGCGAAGAGCAGCTTACTGCGGTGATCAATCATAACTTGCCCCAGCGCTACCAGGAGCAGCCTGATTTTATTCTCACGCAAGAGGGCGGTCAGTTCTGTTCGATCGAGATTCCGCGTAACCCTGTTGGACGGCTTAGGGAGATCCGGGTACTTCAGCGGGGCGAGGGAGGCAACATTATGATCCTCGAGGTGGAGGGGACCAACGGCACTTACCGGATCATGAAAGAATATAACATCCGCCATGTGCTTCGCCCGGCGAACTATCTACCTGCCAGCTCCCCGGTAATCCTGTACTGTCATGATGGCAGCAGGGCTTTAAATTATCCGATTCTCCCCAGTGCTTTTGCGTATTTTGACGTCGAGCGGAACGCATCCGGGGAGATAACACAGGTGGTTATCTTTGGCGGAGGCAATGGTCACGGAGTGGGGATGAGCCAGTACGGGGCGCGGGGTCTGGCCGAACAAGGCCATGATTTTAAAGAGATCTTAAACCATTATTATCCTGGTGCAGAGCTGCGCTGCATCTACGCGCCGTAAAGATAGCGGCGCTTTTAAAAACCATCTGTTAAATATTATGTTAACTTTGTGTTGACTCTGTGCATAACCGCTTCGGTTCAGGTAAAAAACAGCCTTTTGACTGTGTATAACTCTGTGGATAGTGTGAATTACTATTAATGGAATATTCAGACGATCCCTTGGTTAATCAGCGATAAAGTGCTTATCGCCGCCTTGTTCTGTCGACATAAGTTATTAACTAAACCTGTTTTTTTCAGGCGTAGAACCATTAATCCAGGGCAGAGCTAATTTATCAGGCAATTACTTATACTGTTTTTCCACCAATTACCCGGTTCGGGTTCTATTGAAAGTAGAGACCGTGCCATAACAGAAAGGTAGAGACAACCCAGAGTTTGCGTGCGTAATCGGATTCCCCCCGGCAGTGTATCGCCAGCATCTGCTCCAGTACGGCCGGATTAAAGAAAATACACGCTGCTTCGCTATGCCAAAGTTCATGTAATTGATCTTGGTAGTGCTCCCGGATCCAGGAGGCCAGGGGCACGGGAAAGCCGAGCTTGGGGCGGTGAGAGACCTCTTCGGGAAGATAACGCGCCGAGGCCATTCTTAGGATATACTTGGTCATCCCGCGGACTATTTTAAAACGGGGCGGGATCGTGGCGGCGAATTCTACCAGTATGTGGTCGAGGTAGGGCAGCCGTAGTTCGAGAGAATGGGCGCTGCTCATCCGGTCTGCCTTGGCCAGGATGTCTCCCGGCAGCCAGGTGTAAAAATCGAGGTGCTGCATCCTGGTCGTGGCATCGGCGCCGGCGCTTTTTCGGTAATAAGGCGCCGTAACCTCCCAGGGCGGCGTCCAGCCTGCCGGGTATAGCTCCGGGTTCAGCAGCGCCTCTTTTTCGGTCTCGGAAAAGATAAAGGCGTTTCCGTAGTAGCGCTTCTCCAGGGGAGTTGTGGCCCGCCAGAGATAATTTTTGCCTTTCACCCCCTCGGGGAGCTTAGCGGAGGCCTGGCGAAGAACCGTTTTAAGAGGACGGGGCAGGCATTGCAGCGGGGCGACCGCCGCTGGTTCCCGGTAGATCTCGTATCCGCCGAATACTTCGTCCGCTCCTTCTCCCGATAGCACTGTCTTGACCTCTCCCGCTGCCAGCCCGGCGGCAAAATAGAGGGCTATCGCTGCCGGGTCGGCGACCGGTTCATCCTGGTGCCAGAGAGCGCGGGGCAGTTCGCGCCAGAATTCAGCGGCACTGATCTCGACTTCGTGGTGAGACGTTCCCAAAAAACGCGCAGTTTCTCGTGCCGGGGTTAACTCGTTGTATCTGCCGCCAGCACAGCCTACGGAATAACTGCGCACGTTACCTAGCCGGCTGAGCAAAGCGACAATATTGCTTGAGTCGACACCGCTACTTAAGAAAGCCCCCGGCATAATTCCTTCCCCGCAGTGCAAACGGACTGACTCTTGCAGCAGGTAACCGGCTTTATCAATAAAGAAGCTTAGGGGCTTCGGTTCGGGGCGAAAATGTATCTCCCAGTACCGGCGGATTTTGGTTTCCCAACCGTCCCAGGTTAAGTAGTGCGCCGGGCGGAGGCGGTAGATCTCCCGAAAAGCGGTTTCCGGATCAGGAAAATACTGAAAAGTAAGATAGTGGGGCAGGGCAGCCAGGTTGACTTCGGCCGTGATGCCCGGGTATTTCAGCAGAGCCTTCGCCTCAGAAGCAAAGACCAGGGCCCCGTCAGCAGCCTTAGCGTAATAAAGCGGTTTAATTCCGAAGCGGTCGCGGGCCAAGTAGAGTATTTTCTTCTTGCTATCCCAAATGGCGAAAGCGAATGGACCACGCAGCTTTTCGGGGCATCTTCTACCCATCTCTTCGTAAAGGTGGAGAATTACCTCGAAGTCATTCTTGGTTTTAAAGAGGTGTCCCCGATTCTTAAGCTCCCAGCGCAGATAGGAGTGATTGTATACGGAGCCGTCAAAGATGATCTGGTAACGTCTCTCTTCATCTGTAAGCAGCTCTTCCGAAGCACCGGGCCCCGGCCTCTCTGAAGGGAGCCAGCCTAGGGAAGCCTGGTTATCAAGATAAAAGATATTTTCACCCGAACCGCGGTGCTGCATGACATCGGCCATCGCTTTCAGCACCAATTCCTTCTCCGGTAAAACCTTACCCGGGCCTGCCGTAAAACCGCAAATTCCGCTCACCGGACTCCTCCCTGTAATATGGAAAAAATTAAGTGAACATTACAGCTTATGCATCTCCGGCGTTGATGTTACAAAATTTGCAGAGCATCCTCGAAACGAGTGATCTGCTCGAGGCCGTGGGGGCGGACAACAAAGGTATCTTCGATGCCGACAGTTCCCTGACCCGGAAAAACAAACTTCGGCTCCAGGGCAAAAACCATCCCTTCGGTGAGAGTGAAATCGTAGTTGCGGGCAATTACCGGGAGCTCGTCCAACTCGAGCCCGACCCCGTGCCCGATAAAAGCGACCTTCTCCTCTGCTCCCATAAAGTGATCTCCCAATCCAGATGCACCGGCAATTTCAAAAGCTTCTTGGTAAAGTTCGGCTCCGTTAGCCCCGGCCCGGCCCAGTCCAGTGAGGGTCTCTTTTATCCGCAGCGCGGTTTCATGGGCCTGCAGAAGCTTCGCGGAGGGCTTCCCCAGGCAGAAGATTCGCGTCTGATCGACCATGTAGCCGTTAAGCACGGTGACAAAGTCAATTAACAAAGGCTGTTCAGGCTTGATTTTACAGGTCCCGGCCCCCTGGGGATAAGAAGGGTTCAACCCGTAGCCCCCGGTTGGCCCGTTAAAAAAGCTGGGAGCGGCCGCGCTTTCACCGGCCATAGTATGGCTAAAAAAAAGTTCCTGGTTGAAACCGCGCATGCGGATAGCCCCCTGGTGCCCGCGAGCACGGGCGAATGCTTCAAGTTCTGCCGCCAGCTCGATCTCGGTCATCCCGGCGCGACAGCTGTCCCGAGCATGGGTAAAAATAGCTTCACTTAGCGCTGCTGCTTTCTGAAGCTGTTCTAATTCGTAAGGCGATTTAACCGCCCTGAGATTGCGGACCAGGGGTGAGATATCTGTAATTTTAAGAGGAGAGAGTAACTTGGTATAGCGCCGGAAGAGATTTACCGGGAGCACGTCCAGCTCCAGGCCGAGGGGTGCTGTTGGCACGGTCCCGGCTTTGATTATCCCTGCAAGATCTTTCCAGCCTGTAAATGGAGCGATTTGGGGGAGGTTACTTTCTGAACGGGCCCGCTGCAGGTTTCGCCTGACCAGAAGCTGTGGACGGCCTTGCGCGGGGATAAAAAGATGGGCATCTTGGGCAGTGCCGCTGAAGTAAAAGAGATCGACTCGCTGTACGATCAGTGCCCCGCCGATCCCTTGCTCCTGCATCTGCTCTTGTAGTTTTTTCCATCGTTTCTCCAGCTCTGGCAGAGGTGTCTTTTTATTTTCCATTATCGTAATACCCCCTGTCTACATAAAAAGGGGCACTCGGCTGAGCCGGTGCCCCTGGTTCTGCTTATTAACGGTTTATTTTAGACCCGTTCGAAGAGGCCGGCGGCGCCCATGCCGCCTCCGATGCACATGGAGACGACTCCGTAGCGCCCGTTGCGCCGGGCCAGTTCATTCAACAAGGTGGCGGTCAGCTTTGATCCGGTGCAGCCGAGAGGGTGCCCCAGGGCGATGGCTCCGCCGTTGACATTGACCTTGTCCATGTCGAGGCCGAGCTCGCGGATGCAGTAGAGCGCCTGCGAGGCAAAGGCTTCGTTCAGCTCAAAAAGATCAATATCCTCAATATTCATCCCGGTTAACTTCATCAACTTGGGGATAGCCACGGACGGACCTACGCCCATGATTTCCGGCGGGCATCCGGCTACGGCATAGCCACGAAATACAGCCATCGGTTTCAGGCCGAGAGCCGCGGCTTTATCTGCCGACATGACCACTGCGGCGGCTGCTCCGTCGCTGGTCTGTGAAGAGTTGCCGGCGGTGACGCTGCCGTCTCTTTTAAATACGGGGCGCAGCTTCGCCAGCACTTCCAGAGAGGTGTCGTAGCGGACCCCTTCGTCGGTGTCGAAAATAATCTCCTTTTCGACGATCTTGTTGTCAGGACCGGGGAAGCGATCGATTACCTTAATGGGCACAATTTCATCCTTGAAACGGCCTTCTTTAATTGCCGCTGCCGCGTTCTGGTGGCTGCGGAAAGCCAGCTTATCCTGGTCTTCGCGAGAAACATTAAAACGTTCGGCCACGAATTCCGCGGTGATCCCCATCGGAGCATAGGCCTCAATGTTAACTTCGGCCAGGACCGGACTTGGGGAGGTTTTGTTACCCCCCATCGGGACCATGCTCATGCTCTCCACCCCTCCGGCGACAATCACTTCGGCGAAGCCGCACATGATCCGCTCGGCGGCAATAGCGATCGATTGCAGCCCGGAGGAGCAAAAGCGGTTTACCGTTTGCCCGGGCACCGAATCGGGGAGGCCGGCTTCTAGAGCGGCCATTCGGCCGATATTCATACCCTGTTCGCCCTCGGGAAAGGAGCAGCCGAGGATGACATCTTCAATTTCTGCAGGATCCAGCCCCTTGGCGCGGGCGACCGCTTCTTTAATTACTTCGGAGGCCATGTAGTCAGGCCGAGTAAAGCGCAGCGTGCCTCGCGGCGCCCTGCCAATGGCGGTACGAACGCAAGAGACAATAACAGCTTCTTTCATTTGGTTACCTCCTTAGTTCCTTACTGCCTTGCCTGTGGTGAGAAGAGACATGATCCGTTCCTGGGTTTTCTCTTCACCGATGAGGCGCAGGAAAGCTTCGCGTTCAATATCGAGGAGATACTGTTCGCTGACCATAGTTTTTGGTCTAATGTTTCCGCCGCAGAGGACATAGGCGACCTCGAGGGCGATCTTCATATCATGATCGCTGATGTAGTTCCCCCAGCGCAGATTCTGCACTCCTGCTTTGAAGGCGGCGATGCCATAATCGCCGAGAGCCGGCACCGCTTTTGTCCGCGGCGGTTCGTATCCTTCTGTAAGCATGCCCAGGACAGTCTGTTTGGCATCGTGAATTAGAAAGTCCTGGTTGATCGAGATCTTATCTGTTTTCCGCATGAACCCGAGTTCTTGGGCATGGCGGGCACTGGTAGATACCGTTGCCATGGCAATAGCTTCAAAAGCTTTCTGTACAAAGGGGAGCAGGTCCACATCTACTCCTTCGGGAACTCCCTCAATGAAGCGGTAGAGAAGCTCTTTGTTGCCGCCGCCTCCGGGGATTAGCCCAACACCCATCTCTACCTGGCCCATATAGGTTTCAGCAGCAGCATGGATTCGGTCGCAGTGCAAGACGATCTCCATTCCGCCGCC
>JAAZPQ010000047.1 GCA_012797175.1 Bacillota bacterium | reverse complement strand
CAGTTTTACGGAGGAAAGGGTGACTTGAACCTGGAGGAGATAGCCAATGTTAATCCTCAAGTCATTATTGACATTGGTGAACCGAAGTCCTCTATTGTTGAGGATATGGATGGCATTACCGAGCAGGTGGGTATACCTGCGGTCCATATCACGGCTACATTAGAGACGATGGGCGAAGCTTACAGAATGCTAGGTAAGCTCCTTGGCAAAGAAAAAGAAGCCGAGGTCCTGGCCAAGTACTGTGATGATGTTTACAGCAAAACCGAGGATATCATGGAAGAAGTGGGAGATAACGGGAAAGTAAACCTAATCTACTGCACCGGGGGCGATGGGCTTAACGTAATTGCCAAGACTTCTTTTCATGCAGAGATTATTGACCTGGTTAGCAACAACGTAGCAGTAGTGGAGGATGTTTCTAGCAAGGGCACGGGAAACCCGGTGGATATGGAACAGATTGTTCTGTGGGATCCCGAGGTCATCATTTTTGATCCGGATAGCATTTACAGCAGTGTGGCAGAGGATAAAGCCTGGCAGGAGCTTGCCGCCATTAAAAACGGCAGATTTTACGAAGTGCCCATGGGTCCCGACAACTGGATGGGCTTCCCCCCTTCTGTCAACCGCTACATGGGGATGATCTGGATTACCCAGCTGCTCTATCCGGACGAGGCTGGTTATGATGTTTACAAAGAAGCATCTAAATACTATGAGCTGTTCTATCACTGTAAACTGACAGAAGACCAGTATAAGAATCTGGTAGCCAATTCACTCTTAAAAGAAAATCCGTAGCATTTAAGTACCCGCTTCGCTACTTGAGCAAAACCGCGTTTACGGGGCATCTAACCTTACCCCTTCTCCAAGTGAGGGTTTAACCACCTTAGCCTGGAGAAGGGGTTTAAAGTGATTATCTTAAATTTCTAGATTAAGGCCGTGCTGAAATACCGTTCAGCCCTGTCAGCCAATACGGTAGCTATAATTTTATCTTTCCCGTATTTTTTTGCTAACTGTACTGAAGCCCATACATTAGCACCGGAAGAGGTTCCGACCAGGAGTCCCTGTATTTTTGCCAAGTCTCGTGCTGTTTGTATGGCATCATCATCTGTAACTTCTACTACTTCATCTACAAGAGAGGTGTCTAATACCGGAGGAACAAAACCATCGCCAATACCCTGAATTTTATGCAGTCCGGGTTCATGTCCTAAAAGAGCTGAAACATTTTTAGGCTCCACGGCTACAACAATACTATGGGGGTTCTTTTCCTTTAAAAATTTACCTACCCCGCATAGGGTGCCGCCACTTCCCAATCCTGAAACAAATATATCTACCTTGCCCTCCAACTGGTCCCATATTTCCTTGGCAGTATCAAGATAATGGATCTGTGGATTGTCAGGATTTTCAAATTGCTGGGGGACGAAGATTGAAGAATCTGCCCTGGCTCTCTTCTCAACCTCCTCTACTGTGCCCATGATACTTTTTTCTGCTGGCGTAAGAATAAGATCTGCCCCTAAGGCGGCAATGATCTTTTTTCTTTCTTCACTCATATTTTCAGGCATGACAATGACAACCCGATAACCTTTTTGGACACCGGCAAGTGCAAGCCCTATGCCTGTATTACCTGATGTCGGCTCCATTATCGTCATCCCTGGTTTTAGCCTACCTTTTCTTTCCGCTTCTTCAATCATAAATTTTGCCACGCGATCCTTGATACTGCCTCCGGGGTTTAAAAATTCAGCCTTGGCAAATACATTGAAGCCTGTCATCTTTTTAAGGCTTACCAGGGGTGTATTGCCGATTAAATCCAATACTGTTTCAACAGCTTTCATCAGTTCATTTTCATCTCCTTACATTTATTATTACGCTGCTTTAAATATCCTGGTGTGTGGACAGAGACACCTGGTTTAATTTCAGTAGTTAAACCAGTAGCTAATATAATATTATGTGCCGGCAGCTCGTGTGCTTACTTTGCAGCGGCAGTAAACTGTGGGACACCTTACCGGGTTTTTTTAAACGAGTTAATGCACCCGGTAAAATTAACCCTGGTTCTTCGTCCACAAGTGAATATTTCGATAGATAAAGGGTTTCATCCTTCTTCAATCTTTTGAGCGGTGATGGTAGGGGATATGTTTTTTGCACCGGTGTGCCCCGGTCGAGATAGGGCACTCTAAGTTGACAAAGAAAGGCTCCGCCTGATTCAAAACAGGAGTAGTAGCGGCAAAAGGGTAGCCGGGATCATAATACCGAAGTTTTTAAAAAGTAAGGCCATCCAACAGGGCGTCGCCAATCGCGGCCAGGGCAAATTATAACAAAACCGGCCACGTGCCGTAGCCGGTTACCATCCGTCTTGCCTTCCGCGGCGTTGAACATCCGCGAAGCGGTTGCAACTGTTCTTTAAACTGTACGCCAATCTCATAGCGTCCCTAAGAGTCCTCGCTCACCTTGTAAACCTTCTCAAAAAAACAGGGGTGGCAGTTGTACAAACAGGGGTACCTTACTCCGGTGCATGACTTAAGCCGGGCGTGTTCCCGGTAGCGAAAAAACTCGCATTTCGGACAGTTTTGGTGACGATCCGGGTAGACGGCGCCGCAGGCTGGACATTTTTTCTGGGCCATGCTTACTGCACCTTCTTTCCAAATTGGCTGGTTTGTTTCTACCAACTTACAGTTTAACCTGTTTGCTGGCAAAAATCAATAATTATTTTTAGCGTAAGCGAGTAGATTATTAATGTAAAGCAATATTTATACCGGGCATAATTGTCTCT
>JAAZPQ010000046.1 GCA_012797175.1 Bacillota bacterium | reverse complement strand
ATCGGGATCATTCACAGCCCTTATAAAACCATTGAAGATGCTCCACGCCAGGGGCGGTTTTCAGAGCACCGGGTAGAGCTGGAGATCTATTCGGATTACCTTAGCGGCCTTAAGGATATCGAAAAAGCCTCTCACTTGATCGTCCTTTACTGGTTGCACCTTGCCGACCGGGATCTTCTTCAGACAAGAACACCTTTCGGCTCGGAGCTGCGAGGTGTATTTGCCTGCCGCTCACCATCCCGGCCAAATCCGATCGCTTTCTGTATAGCCACGTTGCTCCACAGAAATGGGAATCGCTTGCTGGTTCAGGGTATTGATGCATTGGACGGCAGTCCGCTGCTGGATTTAAAGCCTTATTCCAGCGATTTGGACAGTATTAGCGGGGTAAAGATCGGTTGGTTCAAAAAACAAAGGAGATTTAACCATGGCTAAAATACTTATTTGTGGACGCGGAGGCAGCGGCAAAAGCACCCTGACGACCATGCTCGCCCACCATCTGGCTGAAAAAGGCAAGGTGCTGGTAGTTGATGCCGACGAATCAAACCTCGGCCTCGGCAAGATGCTAGGCCTTAGCCCACCCGCCCAAACATTAATGGATACTTTAGGGGGCAGAAAAGTGGTCGGCGAAAAGCTCATGGCGGCAATAAAAAGTAAGGGTACAGAAGAGGTAAAGATCTTTTCGGAGGACTTTGGCTTTAGTGAGCTGCCTCCGGAAAGCACTATCTGGGCAGGAGAGGCCGGGCTGATCCAGATTGGTAAAATTGAACACAGCAAAGAGGGCTGCGCCTGTCCCATGGGAGCGCTGGCCCGCGAGTTCTTAAATAAACTTAAAAATAACGAAAAAGAATGGGTCATCGTCGATACAGAAGCAGGCGTGGAACATTTCGGGCGGGGTGTCCTCGAAGGAACAGATGCTGTCTTGATGGTGATAGATCCCTCCCATGAAGCCGTGATCCTCGCTGAAAAAGCAGCCAAGCTGGCTGAAGAAGCCGGGAAATCTTTTGCAGTAGTGTTGAACAAGGTCGATGAAAAGACCGAACCTCGCTTGAAAAAGATGCTGGAAAAAATGAATATCGACATTGCCGGAGTTCTACCCTACTCTCCGGCCATTGCCGAGGCTAACCTGGCCGGAGAACCGCTAAACGTAGAACCTCTCAGGCAAGAGCTGCGTAATATTCTCAACCATATCTAAACCGGTTTAACCGTCCAAGTCGATTCATAACGGAAAGGGTCTCTGATGAAAACAAAAATAGCTCAAGAAATACCGGAAGGTTACTTAAAATATACGGGCAGAAAAACGGCTACTATTGTCTTCTTAGCTCTGCTGACCTGCGTTCTAGTGGTGCTGGCTATTAATGCAGGCTCTGCCGAACTTAACCCAATTCAGATTATTATGACCTTGTTGGGGAAAGGGGATGAAAACTCCCGGGTCGTCATCTGGAATATCCGGCTCCCTCGGATCCTGGCAGCGATTATCGCCGGAGCAAGTTTATCCGTGGCCGGTTGTGTCATGCAAAACATCTTGAGAAACCCACTGGCTTCTCCATTTACCCTGGGCATCTCCCAGGGTGCCGCTTTTGGCGCAGCGCTGGCCATTGTTGTTTTAGGAGCCGGCAGCATGCAGAGCAGAGCTGCTGATGCGGTCATTATCAGCAACCCCTACATCGTCACTATTTCAGCCTTTACCTGCTCCATGGCCGCGACAATGGTCATTCTTGCATTGGCCAAACATGTCGGGGCTAAGCCGGAAGCCATGGTTTTGGCTGGCGTGGCCCTGGGCTCGCTGTTTTCTGCGGCAACCACTATCATCCAGTATTTTGCGCATGACGTCCAGATTGCCGCCATCGTCTTCTGGACCTTTGGAGATCTAGGCAGGGTTACCTGGAACAACGTAAACATAATGTTTTTTCTGACAATCACGGCGTTACTCTATTTTATGCTCCACCGGTGGGACTATAATGCTCTGGATAGCGGAGAGGAAACTGCCAAGGGGCTTGGCGTCGAGGTCGATAAGCTGCGGCTTATCGGGATGACGCTCTCTTCATTGATTACCTCGGTAGCCGTCGCTTTTATGGGGATTATTGGTTTTATCGGACTGGTCGCTCCGCACATGATGAGAAGGATTATCGGAGGCGATCACCGCTTTTTAATCCCAGGAGCTACCGTGATGGGAAGCCTGCTGCTCCTGGCTGCAGATACCCTGGCCCGAACGATGGTCAAACCCTTAACGCTGCCGGTAGGAGCAATTACCTCCTTTATGGGGGCTCCGTTATTTCTCTATTTGCTTCTTTCCAGGGAGGCTAAAAAAAGATGATCTTATCGGTAAACAATGTCGATTTTCGTTACCCGAGTCACAATGTTTTAAAAAACGTTAAATTCGAGGTTGAGCGCGGCGATTGCCTGGCCATACTTGGCACTAATGGCGTAGGGAAATCTACCTTGCTCAAATGCATTAATAAGATATTACGGCCCCAACAAGGAGTTATTACTGTAGAAAAAGATGAAATCTCGAAGCTGAGCCTTCGAAAAGTTGCCCAGAAAATTGGATACGTCTCCCAAAGGCAGGAAAGCGGCCGCTTTACAGTGTTTGATGCCGTCATTTTAGGCCGGAAACCGCATATTACTTGGGATGTAACCGAACGGGATATGGCCATAGTGAACCATATTATTAAAATGCTCGGCCTGGAATCTTTCTCTTTGCGCTATATCGATGAACTAAGCGGCGGAGAGCTCCAAAAGGTAGTCATAGCCCGGGCGTTGGCCCAGGAGCCGCGGGTACTTCTGCTCGATGAGCCCACCAGCAACCTCGATTTAAAAAATCAGCTGGACGTGCTTAATATTATTCAAAACGTGGTCCGAGAGCAGCAGATCGCCGCTATTGTGACTATGCACGACCTGAACCTGGCGATCAGGTTTGCTGACAAGTTTATCTTCTTAAAAAAAGGCACTATCTTTGCCGCCGGAGGCTTTGAGATAATCACACCGGAGATCATTGAAGAGGTTTATGCCGTTCCGGTAGCCGTAGAAAGTTTCCGGGCGATCCCGGTAGTGGTTCCTTTATAAATTAATTTAAGGCCGAAGTTTTATACTTACCCGGGCAAGCAGTGGTGGCCTGATCTTAATTCTACTTTAGGAGGTGAGCCTTGAACAATAACCGTAAAACATAAACAGAAAAGATGTCCAAAATAATCTAACGTGGAAGGTGAAACTATGCACAAAAGAATCCCGTTCCTGGCTTTGATAACGGTTCTTCTTCTCTTGATGGCAGTATCATTTTGCGGTTGCAGTGAGGTGCCTACCTCAAATGAGACTCCGCGAGAAGAAGGTATCAAGGTGACCGATATGTGCGGCAGGGAGGTCAAGCTTGACGGCCCCGCTGAAAAGATCGTCGCCATCGGCCCCGGGGCACTAAGGCTGGTCTGTTACATTAACGGGGCTGACAAGGTTATCGGAGTAGAAGAGATGGAAAAAAATAATCCTACGGGAAGACCGTATTTCATGGCCAATCAGGATTTGCAAAAGCTTCCCACGATCGGGCCAGGCGGGCCCGGTTCTGAACCGGATGCAGAGAAGCTGGTCAGCATTAAGCCCGATGTCGTCTTCACCTGCCTCTCCCTGGAACAAGCCAAGGCAGATGAACTTCAAGCGAAAATCGGGATTCCAGTGGTGGTGCTAAATTACGGCACACTGTCCTGCTTCAGCGAAGAAATGTATAGCTCCTTTGAAATTATCGGCAAGATAACCGGCGAGGAAAAAAGAGCAGAAGAGGTCATTAATTATTTGAAGAACTGTGAGAAAGATTTAAACGACAGGACGAAAGATATTCCTGAAGAAGAGAAGCCTTCTGTCTATGTCGGGGGGGTAAGCGCTAGAGGCGCTCATGGGATCGAAAGCAGTTACGGCAAGTATCCGCCCCTGAAAGCGATTAACGGTAAAAATGTAGTCGATGAAACCGGTAAAGAAGGCTCATTCTCAATTGATAAGGAGAAGCTGATCGACTGGGATCCGGAGATCCTGTTTATTGACGCTGGCGGCCTGGAGCTGGTCAGGGAAGATTACAAAAAGAACGCCGCCTTTTACAACACCCTTTCCGCGGTAAAAAATGGCGAGATCTACTGCCTGATCCCCTACAACTGGTACTGGACCAATATCGATACAGCCCTAGCCGATGCCTACTATCTCGGCAAAGTGATCTACCCCGATCAGTTTAAGGATATCGATCCGGCCAAAATGGCAGATGAGATCTACCAGTTTCTCCTAGGCAAGCCGCTGTTTGAAGAGATGATCGAGTTGTATAACGAAGGATTCAAAAAAATTACCCTCAAATAACCGTAAAGCCGCAAGAGGTTGTTCAACTACAACCTTTTACGGTAAACCCGATTTGCTACGCTTGTAGTTGATCTACTCCACGATCAAGCATCCGGAGTCAAATCAACTTGCTGCCGGGGGTTGGTGGCCCAACCCCCGGCAGTCTATTTATCTTAATCTACATCGCCATTTTGCCGGTTACCCCTCTCCTTGCGTAAAATCGGCAGCAACCCGGCCTCACCTCTCTTCATCACCGCTACCCGATAAATACAGGCCCTCTTTCTTTTAGCACTATCCCCCGGTAACAAAAACGGGAGCAACGCAAATGGCTCTCTTTCTAATCAAATTGACGCGCTTAAAAATAGACAATATGATATGATAAAGATGTTTTACAATTCTTTTTTATCAATCGGTATTTACGATTTACTTACTTATTAAAAAGGAACTTGATGATGAATACTTTAAAAAACCTTTTTTCGCCCATTACCATTAACAAAATGGAGCTGCCCAACAGGTGTGTAATTCCCCCCATGGGCACCAACCTGGGAAACCGGGATGGAAGCGTCAGTGATGCTAACCTGGCCTATGTAAAGCGAAGGGCTCAAAGCGGAGCCGGCCTATTCATTACTGAGATTACCGGGGTGCATCCTTCCGGAACTATTGGCCTCAGTGTGGCTGATGACAAATTCATACCCGGTTTGAAAGAGATGGCCCGGGCTATCCACCAGGCCGGGGCAAAAGGGGCACTCCAGCTGCATCATGCCGGGCGGGAGGCTTACGACCAGTTGAGAAAAGGCACTGCACTTGCTCCTTCCGCTATTCCAAGCCTGGTTTATAAAATAGCACCCAAAGAGATGACTCTTGATGACATTCACGAAATAACGCGATCGTTTGGCCAGGCCGCCGGAAGAGCACGGGAGGCCGGTTTTGATGCTGTTGAGTTGCATGCCGCACACGGATACCTGTTAGCCCAGTTTCTTTCCGCTCTTTCCAATCAACGCACCGATCAATATGGCGGAAGTTTAAAAAATCGTGCCCGTTTTGTAATCGAGGTTATCGCGGAGGTGCGTAAAACTGTCGGCAATGATTACCCGGTGTTGTTAAGAATCTCTGCCGAAGAGTATATTAAAAATGGCTATACCGTAGAAGATATGCAAACCATTTTGCCGGACTTCGTCAACGCCGGTATTGATGCCGTTCATGCTTCCGTGGGAACGCATGGAAGCCCCGGCGGTATTACCTCCGCCCCGCTACATTTTGAAGAAGGGTGGAATGCCTGGCGCGCTGAAAAGTTAAAAGAGGTAACCGATCTTCCGGTAATCGCAGTGGGCCGTTTTAGTGATCCCCGGTTGGCTGACGCCGTTATTGCCCGGGGCAGCGCCGATCTAATTGCATTCGGGCGGCAAACATTGGCTGACCCCGACTTTTTGATTAAAGCTAAAGAAAGCCGGTTCGATGAGATAAGAAAATGCCTGGCCTGCAACCAGGGCTGTATTGAAAGGTTGATGTTAGAGCCGGGCCGCAGTATTCGCTGCGCCATTAACCCCGAAACGGGCCAAGAACTAGTTTATCCCCGTAAACCAGCACCCGAAAGTAAAAAAGTATGGGTAATCGGTATGGGCCCGGCCGGATTGACCGCTGCAGATGAGGCGGCCAGGCTGGGACACCAGGTCACACTTTTTGAAAAAGAAGAGGACGCCGGAGGGCAAATCCGCTATGCCAGTAAAGCACCCGGAAAACAGATCTATGCAGAATGGATTAACTGGCTGATCCGGCAGGTAAAAAGTAAAGGGGTGCAGCTCAAAACCGGTACCACGGTTACCGGTGAGATACTAAGCACCAGTAAGATGGACGCGGTGATTTTAGCCACCGGGAGCAAGGTTTACCGGCCGGACATTGAGGGGAGCAATCAACCGCTGGTTTGTGACGCCCTGCAGATACTCGGCGGCCAGGTTCCCCCCGGCAAGAATGTCGTAATAATCGGAGGCGGTTTTACTGGAATGGAAACCGCTGATTATCTAGCTGAAAGAGGAAGCGCAGTGACAATTGTCGAAGCCCTGGATCGTTCACCGGTTTCTAAAGCAACCGGGCAGGGCTATATCCTTCATAAACGGATCAAAGAAGCCCGTTGCAAATTGCTCTTTAATGTGCAGGTTAAGCTAATAACCGCTAACTCCGTTGTTTTAATTAGCCACGGGGAAGAATTTGTCTTATCGGTTGACCAGGTTGTGCTGGCCACGGGAGCAGTTCCCAACCAGGTCTTGAAGGAGGCCTTAAAAGAGAAGGGTGTCCCTTACTACATTGTCGGAGATGCCCGCCGGGTAAGGCGCATTATTGAAGCGACCGAAGAAGGCGCCGAGGCAGCCTGGAGCATATCAAGATGAGCATCATCTAAACCTTTTTCTACAATACCGGGTATCTGTAACAGGTATATGGCTAGACATCTTTATGCCAGGGTGCCAAGAGAAGCGCTCCATGATCACGATTCCGAAAACTTTACGAAAAGCACAATAACAGGCTGCCAGGGGTAAGACCCCGGCAGCCTGTCTTAATAATACCTAAAGTAAACTGCCTCTTTTACGGTAAACCCAACCTGCTACGCTTGTAGTTGATCTGCTCCACGATCAAGCCGGCAGCCTTCTGCGGGTCGCTCTCCACCGCAAAAGCAGCCCCTACCACTTCATTGGCCCCTTCCGTTAAGAGGGAAGCAACCTTCTTGCTGCCCAGCACCGGCGGTACTGTTCCCAGGACCGTGTAGATCCCTGAGCCAATAACATAAGCGCCAATACTGACCGCCTTTTCAGACATCCATTCCGGGGCAGCACCGGCCAGGGGCAGGTCGCTGATATCCACTTCCAGGGCATTGGCTACCGCAGCGGCAACGACCAGTATCCGGCTGATATCCACGCAAGAACCCATATGCAAAACCGGTGGTATCTTTAAGGCTTCACAGACGGCACGCAGGCCGGGGCCGGCCTTCTGGGCTGCTTCCGGTAACAGCAGGCCCCTCTTGGCGCTGGCTATGGCCGCGCAACCGGTTTCCACTACCAGGATGTCCTGTTTGATCAGCTCTTCGGTTAAAGTGATATGCCCGTAATCTTGTGTGATCTTGGGGTTGTTGCATCCGACCAGGCCAACAATGCCCTGGATACTACCATCCTTAATGGCATTGAGTAATGGGTCCAGGGAACCGCCCAAGGCGGAAAGAATCGCCTCTACACTGAACCCGGCTAAGAATTCCATCTTTTCTTCCGGAATGAATACCCGGTCCGGATTTCGCCGCGGGTAATTTTCTACGGCCAACTTAACTATTTCTTTGGCAATCTTTAAAGCATTCTGCTCTTCAAAGGGAATATGCCGTGCTCCGGGAAACCGGGCCTTGGGAGAGGTGGAGATGATCTCCGTATGGTAACAGCCGGCCAACCCGGTCAGGGAAGGCATGATGCACTGCACGTCGACGACCATGGCCTCTACCGCCCCGGTGATGATGGCCAGCTCCTGCTGTAGAAAATTACCAGCAACAGGGACTTCATGTCTCATTAAGAGCTCATTGCCGGTGCAGCACATTCCGCAGATGTTTATTCTTTTTGCTCCCTTGGAGCGAGCCAGTTCAAGCAGCTCCGGATCACGGGCCGCCTCCACGATCATCTCGGAGAGGGTCGGCTCATGGCCGTGTACAATTATGTTTACTTCATCTTCCTTTAAAACACCTAAGTTGCTGACACCTTCTATCGGTTGAGGAGTGCCGAACAAAACATCGGATAATTCGGTAGCCCACATCGAGCCTCCCCAGCCATCGGAAAGAGCGGTACGTAAGCCATGCAAAATGAGGTTGACATAATCGGTATCAACCCCCATATGTGTCCGGTGCATTGTCTCCACGATCTCCCGGTCGATACCGCGCGGGACAATTCCAAACTTGCTCCATACTTCCCTTCTTGGCGCAGGAGCTCTATTCAAAAAGGCCAGGGTTCCTTTCCTGGTTCCAAACTCATCCAGCGCCGTGGAAGCAACTTCGGCGGCAATTTCCTGATCCGAACGTTCTGCCGTTTCAATATTCAGCTCGGTGGCAAGCGCCATTAATTTATCCCGATCTTTAATCTGGTAATCCGGCGCCTGCCCCGTGGAAGCATGAAGCAGCGTTTCAACGACATCACGCCCGTGGTCAGAGTGGGCGGCTGCCCCCGCCGCAATGGCCCTTAGCAAGTTACGAGCAACAATGGTATCGGCATCGGCTCCGCAGACCCCTTTTGCCGGTTCGCCGCCAAAAGGATCGATCCGGCAGGGTCCCATATTACAATTCCGACAGCACAAGCCGAGAAGCCCAAATCCGCATTGCGGCTCTTGCTTGTCATACCGCTCCCAGGCGGTTTCCAGGCCTGCCTCTTCGGCCCTGGACAACATCTCCAGAGAAGCAGGGTCTATACTTTTCTGATTCCGCTTTTCCTGATCCACCTTTTCTCCTTCCTTTCATTTTTTTTAACTTCGCCGGCCCGGGTTGTTTCCTCAGAAGCCGGTTCCTAACTGCAGCGTTCTACTCGAACCAGCTTCAGGGTATCATGAAGGGTCCGGGAAATTTTACTTCCGGCAGCGCGGTTACGGCAGCAGCTGTCTTTAACCGCCGGCAGCGGGAACAGAAGACCCCTTCGCCCGCCTGCTCATTTTCTTCTCCCGCCAGGCCACGCAGGTGAGCAAGCATTTTGAGCGGGGCTACCGCCCTGCCGCATTCTTTGCAGGCAACCTGTTCCAAATTGCTATGCCAGGGGGCAATTAGGCGGCGGCCATTTTGCTCAATTACCTTAACCGCACCGGTCGGGCAAACAAAAGCGCAGGCCGTGCAGCCGAGGCAAGCATCTGGCTCCTGATCAAAAGGTGCACTGACCCGGCGCTCTACCCCGCGAAATGCAAAGCTAATGGCACTTTTACCGATTACTTCCCGGCATACCCGGACACATCGCCCACATAAAATACATTCTTCCCCCCGGTCTTCCGTCAGCAGTAAATCTTTCGTATCGACGGCCCATTCCCGGGCCAGATCCTGCAATACCTTCACTCCGGGACAGCGGGCCAACAATAACTTCAAACTCATTTTACGCGCCTGCCAGACAGCAGAAGTACCTGTTTCTACGACCAGCCCGCTGTGTTCCAACGGGTAATTGCAGGCAGCAACAATGGACTGCCGGCCGGCATCGTCTATGGCCACCAGGCAGAGACGGCAGGCTCCAAACGGTTCCAGCGCTTCGTGATGACAGAGGGTGGGGATGTTCACGCCACAGCTCCGGGCCGCTGCCAGGATGGTTGTCCCCGCCGGCACCTCCGCCGGTTTTCCATTGATCTTAACTTCAATCATCATCTTCACCTCATCGCTTACTGCACTACAATTGCATCAAACCGGCATAAATCCAGGCAGGCCCCACAGCGTATGCAGAGCTCCTGGTCCAGAAGGGGCACCTCTTTATCCGGCCCACTAATTGCCCCGGTAGGACAGTTCCGGATACACCTGCCGCAAGCGGTACAAGCCTCTGTATCGATGGAATAGGTGATCAAATCCCGGCACACGCCTGCCGGACAGCGCCGTTCCTCTATATGGGCCAGGTATTCGTCTTTGAAATAGCGCAGAGTTGTCAGAACTGGATTTGGCGCCAGCCGGCCCAATGCACAGAGGCTGCCGGCTTGCATGGCCGCGGCCAGTTCACGCAGCCGCTCCAGGTATTCAAGTTTCCCTCTTCCGGCGGTAATCTCCATTAAATAAGCCATCATCTGGCGTCCTCCCTCGCGGCAGAGAGTACATTTTCCACAGGACTCGTCCACCGTAAAAGAAAGAAAGTAGCGGGCCACATCGACCATGCAGGTAGTGTTATCCATCACGATCATGCCGCCAGAGCCCATGATTGAACCGGCCTCGGTCAGCTTTTCATAATCAAGAGGCAGGTCCAGCTTTGAAGCCGGCAAACAACCGCCTGCCGGGCCGCCTGTTTGCACCGCTTTAAATTCTTTTCCTCCGGGAATACCGCCGCCAATTTCATAGATTACCTGCCGCAGGGTCATCCCCATCGGCACCTCTACCAGCCCGGTGTTGTTGACCTTACCGGTCAGTGAAAAAATCATGGTCCCCTTACTCGTAGCCGTGCCGATCTGTTGGTACCAGTCACCGCCGCGCTCTGTAATCATTGGAACAGCCGCCAGGGTTTTTACATTGTTGATCAAGGTAGGTTTCCCCCACAGGCCTTTATCTACCGGGTAGGGCGGCCGGGGCCGTGGATTGGGCTCCCCGGAAAGGCCTTCAATAGAGCTGATCAAAGCGGTCTCTTCGCCACAGACAAAAGCACCGCCGCCGCGGGTGAGCCGGATATCAAAGCTAAAACTGCTCCCCAGGATATTTTCGCCCAACAGGCCCCAGGCCCGGGCTTGTTCCAGAGCCATACCGGCATGCTTCACCGCCAGGGGATACTCGTTGCGCACATAGATATAACCTTGAGCAGCACCGATGGCATAGGCAGCAATGGACATCCCTTCCAGCACCAGGTGAGGGTTGCCCTCCAGGAGACTCCGGTCCTGGAAACAGCCCGGATCACCCTCGTCCGCGTTACAGATTAAATACTTGGGCTCACCGGTGGCTTGCCGGCAGAGCTTCCACTTGCGGCCGGTAGGAAATCCGCCGCCACCGCGTCCTCGCAGACCGGATTCCCTGATATTGTCGATGACCTCTTCCGGACTCATTTCCGACAAGGCCTTCGCCAGGGCGCGGTAACCGCCAACCGCCAGGTAATCTTCTATCCGGTCCGGATTTATTCGCCCGTTCCAGCCCATGGTCAGGCGCCTTTGCCCTCGGTAAAAAGGAACCTCTGCCTCCGTTGGCACCGGCTTGCCACTAACCGGATCGATATATAGAAGCCGTTCAACCACTTCTTGACCAACCAGAGTCGTATCGACAATTTCGGGGACATCTTCGGGTTTAACCCGGCAGTAGAGGATATTCCCCGGTTCTACTACTACCAGAGGACCCTGCTCGCAAAAACCGTGGCACCCGGTAATTCTGGTTTTAACCGGCACCTCCAGCTTCCACCGGGCCAGGTATTCTTGCAAAGCAGCGACTACAGAACCAGCCCCGGAGGCACTGCAACCGGTACCACAACAGACTGCCACCGCCGCGCCATCTCGCTGCCTGGCGGCGATTATCTCCTCTCTTTTCGCTTCCAATTCTTCCGGGGATTTAATCGTGTTCATCTTTATATGCCTCCAGCAAACGTTCCGCCTGGTGAATAGTTAAATGACCGTGGTGTTTTTGATCAATAGAGACCAGGGGACCCAGGGCGCAGGCGCCCAGGCAGTTGACCCGTTTTAAGGTAAATTTGCCGTCTGCGGTGGTTTCACCGGGCTTAATGCCCAGGCGTCGGCTGAGGGCATCTAGAATTCGCTCGCTGCCCCGGACATGACAGGCCGTACCCAGGCAAACCTGGATTTCATGCTCACCGCAAGGTTCCAGATCAAAACTACGATAAAAAGTAGCAGCACTGTAAAGGTAGCTCAATGGAACAGATAACCGGTCCGAAACTATTTCCAGAGCCTCCCGGGGCAAGTAGCGAAAAGCTGCGTTAAGATCATGTAAAATGGCGATCATCGCCGTGCTGTCACCGCGGTACTTATCAATAATTTGCTCCACTTGTTCTCTCATGGCATCCCGGCCGGCGGATTACTGATCCCGCAAAAACTCGACCAGAAATTCCCTCCTTTTCATTCTGGCCATCTGCGCAGTAGAAGCCAGTTGCAGGGCACCCGTATGGCAGCTCTCCACACAGGCGGGAAGCCGGCCCGCTTCCGACCTTTCCCGGCAGAGATCACATTTAATCATGATGTGATCATCCGGAGCCATCATGATCACGCCAAAAGGACAGACCAGGACACACCACTTGCAGCCGATACAAAGATTATCGTTCAGCACCACCGCCTCTTCCACACCCTGCTTCACCAGGGCGCCGGTCGGACAAACTTGCACACAGGGCGCATCCTCACAATGACGGCACTGCAGCGGTAGGTTAGACCGGCCGTAACTTTCTACCAGGACCCTTTTTTGCGGCCGGGGATGCTCATCGATAGCCAGGAATAAGTTTTTGCTCTGGGAATGCTCTACGGCACAGGCAATTTCGCAACTGTGACAACCGATACACTTTGATGACGTGACAACGATGTTCCCTTTCAAAGCAGATCTCTCCTTTCTCAGGAAATCCTTGTGAGATAATTACAACAGGTGGAGAAGACCACCTCCTCTTTTAACAGGATGCCCGTAAAGTGTAGCCGGGGTTGCCGGACGGCGATGTTGAAGAAGTTACAATCAACTAAGGGTGCCATCAGGATTTGGGGAAACCGTTCCGGCAACCCGTGATGATTTTCCTATTCAAACGGCATCTGCTTTCAGCAAAGCCAATTTAAAGAACTGCAGTCGGATTCCGGTGTAGATTGTCCTGTTATGTTTCTTCTTTGTATCGCGCTGTACCTTTATTATACAAAATATAATATGTAAACTGCAAGATAAAAGATTTTCTGTCCAGCTTTCACCGGGGAGGCCATTTCCTAGAAAGAAGCTTCCATAAAAATTCATAAATTAATCATTAGCCATCGCTCACCTTTGTTACAGTTAACATCTACTACGTTTATAAACAGATCTATCCTGGTGATTTTTTAAAGTAAAATCAAAACCGCCGGTTTGCCTGGAGCAAAACGGCGGTTTATGAGTACAGTTCCTACCCCCGATGATGGGGCCAGCCGGCTTAATTAATTGATCATTAATCATCCGGACAGTTTCTCAATCTCCCAAGTGAGACAAGGAACCTCTCCTCCTGTCTCCGGTTAGGGATTCATTTCATAAGTATCTTTCAGCGCCAAGACCCGGTCGCGCCAGACCCGTTTGAATCTTTCCGTATCCATAGCCGGCCTCCGGATCATCTCTTTCAGCCGATCTGCCTGGGCAGGGGTGCTGCCCGGTTTGCTGTAAAGCTGCAATGCAAACTTGGAGAAATCGCGGACCATGAAGTCAAAGATCTGGTCGATGACATCAGTATCGATATCATAGATAACGGCGTTTTCCAGGATTAGTTGGCCGTAAACCACCAGGGTAAAGATCTCGCCCAACGTGAGCATCAGATCAGTATCTTTCTGCTGCTCTTCATTTGGGGCGGCACTGACCAGAAACTCTTTAAAAAGGGCGATCTGCTCTTTAAAAAGATGCACGTTTGGCAGATCATAATGATCATAAGCGGGAGCGTAATCGTGAAAACGGATCCGCCCCAGGCCCCGGGCCGGCCCCTGGTCAAAGAGAAACCGGTCGTGCTGCGGCTGGTCCTGTCGCGACACCTCGGGATACTGCTGCGGATTGAAAAAATAGTTGGGGATAAACTTGTTGATCAGGGCTATATTCACATGAACGGTCCCCTCGAGCTTCGGCAGGGCCCGGATATCCCGTGCCGCCATCTCGAAGTAGGTATCATTCTCAAAGCCCTTCGCCGCAATCACATCCCAGAGCAGGTTGATCACCTCTTCGCCCTGGGTGGTCACCTTCATCTTCATGGTAGGGTTATAGAGCAGGTAGCGCCTGTCATCGGGAGAAGCCACCCGCATATAGTCTGCTGCACGCAGGGCAAAGAGCTTCATCGCCACCAGGCGGGTATAGGCGTCGACAAACAGCTGCTTTACATGCGGAAAATCGGTTACATAGATGCCGTAGAGTCTGCGGTTGGCGGCATGGTTGATCGACTCGTAAAAAGCATGGGTACAGATGCCGATAGAGGCCCAGCCGAGATTATATTTGCCCACGTTGACAGTGTTCAGGGCGTCATCCCAGGCTTTAGAACCGCGAGAGAGGATATCGTCTTCGGTGACCGGGTAGTCGCGCAGAACAAAATCGGCGACATAGGACTGCGAGTTAATAATATTCTTGACCAGTTCGTAGTTTTTGTGCTTGTAATTGGCTACAAAAAACACGTACTCATCTGTACCGGCAATTCTCCCGAAGGTAGAAACCATCTCGGCAATATTGCCATTGCCGATATAGTATTTCTCGCCGTTGGCCCGGTAAGTCCCGTCCGGTTGAGGGGTCAGGGCCATCCCGGTGGAGTAAATATCGGCGCCGTGCTCCCTTTCCGAAAGCCCGAAAGCGAAGACATGGCCTTCTTTAAGCAGCTTCGCAGCACGGCGCTTGGCCTTTTCATTCTGGCTCATCCAAATGGGCCCCAGGCCGAGTATCGAGACCTGCCAGGTATACCAGTAATGCAACCCGTAAAAGGCCAAGATTTCGTTAAACTCGCAGTTACGCCAGGTATCCCAGCGACAACCGCTCTCCCCGTATTGATCCGGGGTCAGCAATTTGTAAAAAATCTCGTTGTCGCGCACAAATTGTAAAAAATCATCATACCAGACTCGCTCCCGGTCATCTTCTTTTAACTTTACTTTACCTTTGCTTTCAAAGAAATCGATCGTCCGCCGCATGATCTCCCGTGAATCCTCATCGGGATACGGCCGGTCATGAAGCTTTGGATTGAGTAGCAAAAAGGCCACCTCCTGATTAGTGTCTGTCAACGACAGAATAAATGTGCATAATCGTCTGAATAAACTAATTCTGCTACCCGGACAAATAATCCTTCTATATTCTAGCAGGGTCTCGCCCATTAAGATATTTTACCTGCTTCGCTTAGTCGGAAAAACGGTTTTTCTTCCCCAGTTTTATCTCCCGAGATGCCCCTGTCTCCTCAAAGAAGGGAACACTACCAGAAGGAGACAAACCTTTCCGGACAGGAAGGATACCAGGTTTAAACCGGCGAATTTTTACTATATAGTATAGTTATGATAACGGGCAGGAGTAAAAGGCAGAAAAAATCGAATGCCGGCGGCGGCAAGGATCATCAACCGGGGCCGGGATGCTTTTAGACCTTGCCGCGAGCGATTTGGCCGCAGCAAGAGAAAAGGAGTTGAGAGTCTATGCGAATCGGTATAGCCGGCTATGGACAGATGGGAGCGCTGATCCGGCAGACGGCTCTGGCCAGGGGACACCTGGTCCCGACAGTAATTGACCCGCAGAGCAATGCAGAAGAAGTAACCGCAAAAGAATTGACTTGTTTATCTCCACCGCTTGATGTTATAATAGATTTCACTTCGCCGCAGGCAGCTGTTAAAAATATCGAGCGTTATGGAGAACTGAAAGTGTCGGCGGTAATCGGCACAACCGGCTGGTATGAACAGATGGAACAGGTAGCCTCTATTGTTGAAGAGAGCGGCATCGGCTTGATCTGGTCGAGCAACTTCTCCCTAGGGGTCAACCTGTTTTTTCGGCTGGTTGAAACGGCAGCTTCAATGATGAATCGTTTTCCCCAATACGATCTCTTCGTTCACGAATCTCACCATCGTCGAAAAGTCGACAGCCCGTCAGGCACAGCCAAAATGATCGGCGATATTCTTCTAGATAAGCTGGACCGAAAAAAAACTATTTTAAATGAGCTTCCGGACCGCCAGCTCGAAGATCATGAGCTACATCTATCATCAAGCAGGGGGGGGGCGATCCCGGGAAACCACCGGGTCATTTTCGACAGTGAAGTTGATACAATCGTCCTTGAACATAACGCTCGCAGCCGCTGCGGCTTTGCTGAAGGAGCGGTGCGGGCCGCTGAATGGATCTACGGCCGGAGCGGCCTGTACGATATCAATGATTTTATGAATTCGATAATCGGGGGTGTAGACGATCAGTAATATGTTTAGAGGAGTTTTTACGGCGCTGGTCACTCCGTTTACTCCAACCGGAGCAGTAGATATCAGCGCTTTCAAAAGGCTGGTAGAGTACCAGATCGCCGAGGGTGTTGACGGGCTGGTCCCCTGTGGGACCACCGGAGAAAGTTCGACGCTGTCTCACGAGGAGCACGATCGGGTTATTGACCTGACCGTTAAATTTGCCGCAGGCCGGGTGCCGGTAATTGCCGGCACGGGCAGCAACGCAACCAGCGAAGCGATCCAGCTTTCGCAGCATGCCGAGCAGGCAGGGGTTGATGCGGTCCTTCTGGTTAACCCATATTATGTCAGGCCAACCCAGAAGGGGCTCTACCTGCATTTTAAGGCGATCGCCGAGTCTGTTTCCATTCCCTGTATACCATATAATATCAAGAGCCGCACCGGGGTTAACCTGGAAAACAAAACCCTTCTCCGGCTGATGTATGAACATGAAAATATTATCGGGGTCAAGGAGGCTTCCGGCAGCCTGGACCAGGTGAAAGGCTTAATTAATTTACGGCATAAAGAATTTTCGGTTCTCAGCGGAGATGACAACATGACCGTCGATTTAATCGAGGCCGGCGGTAACGGTGTGGTTTCAGTAGCTGCCAACTTGATACCCCGCCAAATGAAAGAGATGGTCCACAGCGCCCTGGACGGTAATTTCAAAAAAGCACGGGAGCTGGAAAAACGCTTGATGCCCTTTTTTGAAGCCTGCTTCGTTGAAACTAACCCGATACCGATTAAGACAGCTATGGCTATGAAAGGCTGGTGCCAAGAGACCTTCCGCCTACCGCTCTGTTCCCTGGAAAAGGAAGAACATTACGACCTGATTCGGAAGTCTCTGGCCGGTCTCGATATCGCGGAGGCAACCTGAGAGATGGCCCGGATTAACAGCAACTATCGCAAACTAACTGCCGGCTATCTATTCCCCGAAATAGAGCGCCGGGTAGAAGCATTTCAGAAGAGAAACCCGTCTGTTAAGATCCACCGTCTCGGTATCGGCAACACTACCGAACCGCTGACACCGACGGTAATCGAGGGCCTTAGAGACGGCGTTGAACGCCTGGCAGCGGTCGAAACTTACACCGGCTACGGCGACGAGCAGGGCCAGGAGGAACTACGCATTAAACTCGCCCGGTATTACTCTTCCCGGGGAGCAAACCTGGAGCCGGATGAATTTTTTATCAGTGATGGGGCTAAACCTGATGCCGGTAACATCCAATCGATATTCAGTACCGACAGCCTGGTAGCATTTCAGGATCCGGCTTACCCCGTCTATGTCGATTCTAATGTAATTGCCGGCCGTTCCGGATCTTATGATCCCGGGCAGGGCCACTACAGCGGCTTTATCTATATGCCTTGCAGCGAAAGAAACGATTTCATTCCCGAACCGCCTGTCGAAGCAGTGGATCTTATCTACCTTTGCAGCCCGAACAACCCTACCGGGGCGGTTGTCAATCACCAGCAGCTGCAAAACTTTATCGACTATGCCCAGAAACACCGGGCGGTATTAATCTTTGACGCCGCCTATGCTGAATTTATCACCGATCCGGACCTGCCACGTTCTATTTTCGAAATCGAAGGGGCCAGGGAATGCGCTATTGAGATCGGCAGCTTTTCGAAGTTTGCCGGCTTCACCGGGGTCCGTCTTGGCTGGACCATTGTCCCTAAAACTCTTATTATCGAAGATTACAAGCCGGAAGAGGTGCACCGGTGCTGGCTGCGCCGCCAAACGACCTTTTTTAACGGCGCTTCGAATATCGCCCAGCACGGGGGGCTGGCCGTCCTTTCTACCGAGGGCTTACAGGAATGCCGAAAGCTTACCGGCTATTACATGGAAAACGCCCGTATCATCAAGGAAGGACTGCAGGGATGTGGTTTAACCGTTTACGGAGGTGAAAACGCTCCCTATCTTTGGGTGAAAACTCCGGGCAACCTTTCTTCCTGGGAGTTTTTTGACAAGCTTCTTTACGAAGCGCACGTAGTAGGAACCCCCGGCTCGGGTTTCGGCCCATCGGGAGAGGGTTACTTTCGCTTGAGTGCTTTCGGCCACCGGCCCGATATCGAAGAAGCTGTTGAAAGTATTGTAAACAGAATTCTTTTATAGCAACCTTTAAGCTTAGCTTAGAGATTTATTTAGAGAAAATTTAACCAGTTTCACGGAGGATGGTATTATTAACCGCAAACAGATTCCCCTATCAAAAGTAGAACTTGATAATATCACCGCAGAATATCCCACCCCCTTTCACCTTTATGATGAGAAAGCTATTCGAGAAAATGCCCGTGCTTTTTACAAGGCATTTTCCTGGGCTCCCGGCTTCAAGAACTATTTTGCAGTAAAAGCCTGCCCTAATCCAACAATTTTGCAGATATTAAAAGAGGAAGGAATGGGGGCGGACTGCAGCTCTTTAACAGAACTGCTCCTTGCCGAAAAGATCGGTTTCCGGGGTGAAGAGATCATGTTTACCTCCAACAACACATTGGAGGTAGAATTTGTCGAAGCGGCCCGCCTCGGCGCAGTAATTAACCTTGACGATATCCGCCATATCGAAACCCTTGAGCAGAGTACCGGGATCCCCGAACTGGTTTCTTTTCGTTATAATCCAGGCGAGGCCCGCTTTAGTAATGCTCTCATCGGCTCGCCGCAGGAAGCGAAGTACGGGCTAACCCGGGATCAGATTATCGATGCTTTCCGGATCATTAAGGCAAAAGGAGCAAAACGCTTTGCCCTGCATACGATGATTGTTTCCAACGAACTTAACGCGAACTGTTTTGTTGAAACTGCACGCCTGCTTTTTAAGCTGGCAGTTAAGATTAAACGGGAAACGGGAATTCGCATCGAAACGATTAACTTAGGCGGCGGCATCGGCATCCCCTACCGGCCTGAAGAGAAAGCAATCAACTTAAATGAATTATCCACCAAGATCTCCGCCCTTTACAGGGAAATAATTGTTCCGGCGTCCCTCGACCCGATCAAAGTAGTTTTTGAATGCGGACGGATGGTAACCGGTCCCTACGGCTACCTGATAAGCAAGGTGCTTCATGTAACCAGCAAATATAAAGAGTATGTCGGGCTTGATGCCTGCATGGCCGACCTGATGCGCCCGGGCATTTACGGTGCCTACCACCATATCACCGTCCCAGGCAAGGAAAATTGGCCCCATGAGCGGCTCTATGATGTCACCGGCTCGCTCTGTGAAAATGCCGATAAGTTTGCCATCGATCGGCCCTTGCCGGAAATTGAACCGGGTGACCTCGTGGTGATCCACGATACCGGCGCCCATGGATACTCGATGGGCTATAACTACAACGGAAAGCTTCGTTCGGCCGAATTGCTGCTCCGGGAAAACAAAACGGTACAGCTGATCCGGCGAGCCGAAACCATTGACGATTATTTCTCGACGATGCGTTTCCCCGGAGCCCCGGTGGAGATCTAAACACCCTCCACGCTTCAATGGGGTAGTTGCAAGAATTTACGTCACAATAATAATATTGTCGCCATTAGAAGGGTGATCTAACAAAATCACCATGCGGGAGGTGATCCAGGGTGGCCGGGATAGACTTCTTCGTGGTAACTACAGATATTATCAGTTCACGAAAACATGAGAATGCTTACTCCCTGGCTGAGGCCGGCCTCTCCGCTCTCAATGCCCGTTACCGCTCCGAGTTGAAGGCGGATTTTACACTTTACCGCGGCGATGAGATCCAGGGAGCTCTCGGGGGAACCGCGGATATTGTTCGGTTGATCCGCCACCTGCGATTTTATTTGCTCGGTTTAGATTTGCGAATTGGCGTGGGTGCCGGCGGTATTACCACGGGGCTGGAAAAAGAATACGCCTGGCAGATGGACGGCAGCGCCTTTCATCATTCACGGGCAGCCCTTGATGAGATCAAAAGCCGCCGGTCAGCGGCAACTTGTTTTGCCGGTGAGAAGCTGAAAAAATGGGAAACGGTCAACGCCTTTTACGGCCTTATCGATACCATTGAGAATCGCTGGAGCATTAAGCAATGGCAGGCTGTCGATGCTTACGAACGTGCCGGTACTTTTGCAACCGCCGCCATCGAGCTGGGAATCAGCCCTCAAAATGTTGCCAAGCGCTGCCAGGCCGCCGCCTGGAAAGCAGTAGCAAAGGCAGAGGATTTCCTGGCCGCTTATATTAAAGAGGAGGATCATTGATGGAGCTGCTTTTGTCAATGATCCTAGCCCATGTAATCGCCGACTTTTTGCTGCAAAGCCCACGAATTGCTGAGGAAAAATGCCAGGGGCTTCCGCGAGGTTACCTGCTTCATTTTGCCGGACACCTTATCACCCTGGCCCTTTTAACACATCCTTTCTTTTCGCCAGCACTGGTAATCCTCTGGCTGATCTTGCCCGCGGCACACTTGCTCGTTGACTGGCTAAAAAATCGCCTTTTCTCCCCCACGCATCCGGCCGATGCACTGATCTTTTTGCTGGATCAGACCTTGCATCTTCTACTGATCTTCTGCACCTGGCAATGGACAGGGCCGCCCCTGTGCGAACCGGTAGTATCTTTTTATCAGCGTCTGCTTACCCCGGCCGGCCGCTCTATAGTTCAGTATCTCTTCCAGGATATCGCGCCGGGCTCCCTCCTGCTCATAGCCACGGTGTACGGCTATGTCATCTTCGGAGGAGCAGTGCTGGTACGCAAAGTGCTGGACCTGGAAGCGTTACGCCTGACCGATTCCGCCGGCTCTTCTGCCGGCAATACCCGCCAGGCCGGGCGCTATATCGGCATGCTCGAGCGGGCGTTGCTCTTAACCTTTACTCTAGCCAGTGCCTTTACCTCAATCGCCTTCGTTTTAACAGCCAAATCAATTGCTCGCTATAAAGAACTGGAAGACAGGGACTTTGCTGAATACTACCTGGCCGGAACTCTGCTGAGCACATTGCTGGCTATTCTGGGCGGCCTGCTGTTGAAATCCCTGCTGTAAACAGCACCTCCCTTACCATTTCCCCAACTAGTTGATCGACAAGGTTAATCAGGTTCCATTAAATTAAAAGTGCCCGGCAAAGATCTTGGAAATTAATCGGCTAGCGCACTCCGCCGTTTACCCGGAGCTGTTCAAGGGTAACCTCATCAATATCAAGATCCTTAATATAGTCATCATCCAGGTAGGTGGCTTTAAAAAGATTTTCTTCTACTTCCTCTACTGATTTAACGAAGGACAGTTTTAGCTCTTGTTCCTGCCCGGTCATCACCGGAAACCCCAAAAAGCTGTTTAGATATTTTAAACTACCTTTTTCCTGAACATGCTTCCGAACAAACTCGACGTGGTTTTTCAACCTTTGCAGATTGTAATTGTTGATCTGAGCAATCTCTCTGTCCAGCCTCTGCTTTACGTAACCGGCAAGACCGGGCTCTATCTCGTAACCGACGCTGTTCCTCCCGCAGGCCATCGCCGCCAGGGTGGTAGTCGCAGTACCTAAAAAGGGATCCAGCACCGTATCGCCAAAAACCGAGTACATGTTAATCAGGCGAAAAGGCAGTAAAAAGGGATAGGCTGCGCTTCTTTTTCTAAGATTCTGCCCGCTGATCTCCTGGCCGGTCCCTTTAAAATCCCAGAGATCCGAAAACCACCTGTTCCTCTCTTCCCAAAAGTAACCGCTCTCTCTCCTTCTTTTTTTCTCTTCAGGCAAGTGAAAAGCTCTTTTATTGCCTTTGCGAAAGATCAAAATAAACTCATGTTCCAATGTAACATAGGCCCCTGCAGGCAGCATCCCCGAACCCATAAACTTATTCGGCGCATTGGTCTGCTTGCGCCACAAGATAACCGGTAAAACATCAAAACCGATCTCCATGAACTTGCTTTGAATGCGCGAGTGGTTGGCAAATAGTTGAAACCGGTTCTTGGTTGAACGCGTCGCGTCGCCGGTATTGATACAGGCTATTGCTCCTGCTTTCATGACCCTGTAAAGTTCAACCCATACTTTATCAAGAACCTGATGCATTAATTCGAAAGCTTTTCGATAATCGCCTTGATTAAGACAAATACCGATATCCGGATTTAACCCGGTAAAAAGATCATCCCACATCTTGACCATGGGATACGGCGGTGAAGTGACCACAAGATCGATGCTCTCATCTTCCAAAGGATGAAATTTTCGCGAATCCTGGTAGATAATCCGGTGGAATGTCTGCAAACCTGCCTCTCCTTCTTGCTTCGAATAACTCCTTAATTCGGGAATCTTCTCCCCGACTCCTGCCCCCTCTTTGGCAAGCAACTCGTTAGCCCCGGCAAAGGTGGAAAGGGGAGACGGGTCCTCGCTCCATTAATATTGTGATCATAGGGGAAATGAAATTAGAACGAGAATAATAATGTTAATGGGCTTCCTTTAAAGAAAGTAAACTTATTGATAATACGGCTGGCAATCTGGTCTAAAGCATCCGCCTGTCTGCCTGGTCTATGCATAGAATATCAACGGCGAGGATGTTGATTAATTAAGTAGAGGTAATATCAATGATCTTACACCTGTTTAACCGCGAATTTAAGTTACTGCGCCGGTTGAAGAGCAAGAAAAACCGGGTCTACCTGGTAGAAAGCAAAGAAGGCCACTTTGTCCTGAAGCTCTACCGGGCGCCGCATCACCGGCGCTCCGTCGTGGAACACCGGGTGCTGCAGGAGGCCTGTCGGAAAGGATTAGCCGTGCCGCAACCGGTCGCTTTTATCGAGAAGAAGGCCTTGCTGATGGAGTATATTCCCGGGGAGAATCTCTGCGATCTGCTTAACCGCCGCTGCCTGGTGGAATACGCGGATAAGTTAGCCGATTGGTACGGCTCTTTTCACCGCTGCTTCAGCTGCCCCGGTGGAGAGTTCCTGATTAAGGGTGATTCTATTTTGAGAAATTTCATTGTTCGGGCGGACGGCTCTCTCTACGGAGTTGATTTTGAGGAGACAGCGCCGGGCGATCCGGCCCGGGACATCGGCCAGATCTGCGCCTCCATACTCGATACCGACCCCATGTTTACCCCCGCAAAGGCCGCTTTATGCCGCCAGCTGATGACCCGGTATGGCCGAATTACCGGCCAGGGAAACCTGGAATTTCGGCTGACCGAGCAAGTCGCCCTGGCATTAAGAGAGACCTCGCGTCACCGCCCGCGGCAGCGCCGCTATCTTTTAAGACAGGCTGAACTGCTGGAGCAAGAAGGGCTGGCTTATTTTCTAGCTCCCGAAATAAGGAGGCAAGCAAATGAAGGGCCCAAAAAATCGTAATATCGAAGCCCGGTAAAACCGAAAAGACTGCATTACCTTTTCAGACCGTTCATCGACGGTAACTCAGCCGTTTTTCTTTTCAAACCCTGCCCCTACCCCTTTAACCAGGTCTTGCTATAAACATTTTGATATCAGAGTTTAATCTGAAAAATGTAGTTTTCTCAAATAGTTTTCACAACCTGGAAGGATATTTATTAAAGATATCGAATTATTCATTTAGAGCAATAAAATATATACTCCGAGCCCACTGTCCTGTAGCAATTGCCATGGCGGTCGGGCCGACAGGGTGTCCCCGGAAACGAGTACACCTCCCAGTGCGGAAAGGAGTTACAACAAAGCTTGCCGGCTAAAGCCGGGGTGCATATCCGCACTCCGGCTTTTGTTTTGGCAGTTCGCCCGCAAATTACTTCGGCCACCAAAACGATGCCATTGAAAGAGGGGAGGGAAGAAGAAATATGGGTAAAAAATCAGCTGCGCTATTACTAGTTCTGATCGCCGTCCTGGCCTTAATCTGTACGCCCACGGGGGTGGCGTTAGCCACCGAAGAAGATGAAACCTCCGGCTTGCAGGCGGATACCCTGACCATTAACGTCGGCTATTACGGTACTCGCTATTATCAGAAGAAGGTATTTACAGTCGATGAGCTGATAGCGCTCGGACTAGAGGAAGCGGTCTACTCTTACATTGATCGTATGCCCGCGGTCTGCCTGAATTATGCCCGGGGCGTCCCTTTGAGCACCATCATGGAGGCGGCCGGAATCGATATCAATTCGATTCAAAGTTTCCATTTTTATACTAATGACAACAAGGGAGGTAAATTTACAAGTTGGACTAAAAAAGAGCTACTCGATACCACCCGCTACTACTATCCCAACCTGGTCTTTCGTTATTACGAGCCGGACTTTGAAAAAGACAGAATGGATAAACAGGCCGCCGCAGGAGCCATCCCGGTTCCAGCCATGAT